>NZ_CABPSG010000004.1:0-379388 GCF_902459595.1 Pandoraea soli
TCAAGGCCATGAAGCCCGGCTCGGTGATCATCGATCTGGCGGCAGGGCGCGGCGCGAACGGCGGCGGCAACTGCCCGTTGTCGGTGGCCGACGAGGTCGTCAAGGTGCATGGCGTGACGATTGCAGGCTACACCAACCTCGCGGGGATGGTAGCTGCCGACGCCTCGGCGCTGTATGCCCGTAACGTGCTCGACTTCCTGAAGCTGGTGATCGACAAGGAAGGCAAGCTCGTCATCGATACCAACGACGACATCGTCAGTGCGTGCCTGATGTGCCGCGATGGTCAAGTGCTGCGTGCGGCATAAGGGGGAGACACGACCATGGAAATGATCAATCACACGGTGATCAATCTGATCATCTTCGTGCTGGCGGTGTACGTCGGCTATCACGTGGTGTGGAACGTCACGCCTGCGCTGCACACGCCGCTCATGGCGGTGACGAACGCGATCTCGGCCATCGTGATCGTGGGCGCAATGCTCGCGGCCGGGCTCACGGAAGGCGCGCTCGGCAAGACGATGGGTGTCGTGGCCGTGGCGCTCGCGGCGGTGAACGTGTTCGGGGGCTTCCTCGTCACGCAGCGCATGCTCGAGATGTTCAAGAAGAAAGACAAGGCCCCGGCAAAGACCGCGGCCAATGACGAAGCCGCAGCCAAGGGAGCGCACTGACATGAGCATGAATCTTGTGACGCTGTTGTATTTGGTCGCGTCGATCTGTTTCATTCAGGCGCTCAAGGGCCTGTCGAATCCGAAGATGGCGCGACGCGGCAATGCGTTCGGCATGATCGGGATGACGATTGCGGCGCTGACGACCGTGGCGCTGATCTTCGAGTTGCGCAAGCTCTCGAACGGCAACTTCTCCGGACTCGGATTGATCCTCGCGGGCCTCGTGGTCGGCGGCGGCATCGGCGCGTTCGTCGCGCGCAAGGTCGAGATGACCAAGATGCCGGAGCTGGTCGCGGCCATGCACTCCCTGATCGGTCTGGCGGCCGTGTGTATTGCGGTGGCGGCGGTCGCGGAACCGGCGGCGTTCGGCATCGTGCCTGCGGGGCAGACGTCGTTGCCGGCCGGCAATCGTATCGAGCTGTTCATCGGCACGTTCGTCGGCGCGATCACGTTCTCGGGGTCGGTCATCGCCTTCGGCAAGCTCTCGGGCAAGTACAAGTTCCGTTTGTTCCAGGGCGCACCGGTGGTCTTCACGGGTCAGCACATGGTGAATCTGGCGCTGGCGATTGCGATGCTCGGCTTTGGCGGTGCGTTCTTCGTCTCGCAGAGCTGGACGCCGTTCGCCATCATGACGGCCATCGCGTTCGTGCTCGGCGTGCTCATCATCATTCCGATTGGCGGCGCGGACATGCCGGTCGTCGTGTCGATGCTGAACTCGTACTCGGGCTGGGCGGCGGCCGGTATCGGCTTCTCGCTGAATAACCCGATGCTCATCATCGCGGGTTCGCTCGTGGGTTCGTCGGGCGCCATCCTGTCGTACATCATGTGCAAGGCCATGAATCGCTCGTTCTTCAACGTGATTCTCGGCGGCTTTGGTGCCCAGGCGGGGGCGGGTGGTGCAGCGGGCGATCAACCGCAGCGCCCGGTGAAGTCGGGTTCGCCTGACGACGCCGCATTCCTGATGAGCAACGCCGAATCGCTGGTGATCGTGCCGGGTTACGGTCTGGCCGTCGCCCGTGCGCAGCACGCCCTGAAGGAGTTGACCGACAAGCTCGTCGAGAAGGGCGTGAGTGTGCGTTACGCGATCCACCCGGTGGCGGGGCGCATGCCGGGGCATATGAACGTGCTGCTCGCGGAAGCCGAAGTGCCGTATGACCAGGTGCTGGAGATGGACGAGATCAACGGCGAATTTGGTCAGACGGACGTGGTGCTGGTGCTCGGCGCGAACGACGTGGTGAACCCGGCCGCGAAGACCGATCCGACGTCGCCGATCGCCGGCATGCCGATTCTCGAGGCGTACAAGGCCAAGACGATCATCGTCAACAAGCGTTCGATGGCGGCGGGTTATGCCGGGCTGGACAACGACCTGTTCTACCTCGACAAGACCATGATGGTCTTCGGCGACGCGAAGAAAGTGGTCGAAGAGATGGTCAAGGCAGCGGCCTGATCGCCGCGACCGTTTGACTTGCGTAATACGGGGCGCGCCGCCGAGTGCGGCGCGCCGGAGCCACTGCGGTGGTTCGTTCGCTTAATTCTCCGCAGGGCAATCGCACATGAACGTATCGCTGAGACAACTGAAGGTTTTCATGGTCGTGGCGCGCAGCAAGAACTTCAGCCGCGCCGGGGCCGAGATCGGCCTGACACAACCGGCCATCAGCCGGTGCATCAATGAACTGGAAGGACAGCTTGGCCTGCGTCTCGTTGACCGCACCACGCGCGAGGTCGCCCTGACCGACGCCGGCGTGACGCTCGCCGCCAGTCTCGACCGTGTGCTCGACGAACTCGAGATCGCCCTGTTGCAGACGCATGGCGCGGAAGCCCGCACGACCGGAAGGGTGCGCATCGGCGCCGCCCCGACCATCTCGGCGACGCTCATGCCGCGTGTGCTGTTGGCGTCGCAGGCGACGTATCCGGATGTTGCGCTCGCCCTCGTCGACCAGATGCAGCGCGCCGTTCTGGACAGCGTGCGCGCGGGCGACGTGGACTTTGGCATCGTGGTTGCGCCGCAGGGCGCGGACGACCTCACGACCGAGCACCTGATGAGCGAGCCGTTCTGTCTGGTGTGCCGCAGCGATCATCCGCTGGCCACGCAGGGGGCCGTGCACTGGTCGGAACTCTCAGGCGAAAACCTGGTGCTGCTCAATCAAAGTTCGGGCAGCCGCCCGCTCATCGATCGCGCGCTCACCACGCAAAAGGTGCAGGGAACGATCACGCAGGAGCTGGGGCATGTGAGCACCATCTTCCGCATGGTGCAGGAGGGGCTGGGGGTGAGCGTGCTGCCGCCGCTCGCGTTGCCGTTGCCGGAGAACTCCACGTTGGCCGTGCGTCCGCTGTTGCCCGCGTTCGAGCGCAACATCGTGCTCGTGCGGCGCAAGAACCGTTCGCTCTCGCCCGTTGCGCATACGGTGTGGGACCTGATTCACCGGGTCGTTCGTGAGCGCAACAAGAGCTTTGCGTTGGCGATGGACCGCCAGAGCGCTGCTTCCACGACGCCTGTCAACTGAATCCCTGATTCGAATCAAAGGCTTGTGTTCTCTCATCAAGGACTTGTCCACAGACTTGAACACAAAATCTGTGGATAAATCGGAGGCGTGTGCGGGCAGTTTGCCTGCGGGGAGCGCCTCCTGATCCCTTCGGTCGAAAACGCCATACCGATCAAGCGCTTGGCAACCGTACCTCATTCGTTGTCCACAACGTTGTGAACAAAAACTGTGGATAAGTCACGACAAGCCTGAAGGGCATACTCGCGGCGCCCCAGGGCGATCGCCCACCATTACTTCAGTGTGACGGCCGCCTCGCCGATCCCGTCGATCGTGCCGCGCAGTACGCCGGCACCGCTGGCGGGAATCATGCCGACGTATGAGCCGCAGGTGACGATGGCGCCCGCGTGCATCGTGATGCCGCGCTTGCCGTTGTGATTCACGAGCCACGTGAGCAAGGTGCGCGGATCGCCCCCCGTGTTGAACCCCGTGTCCGCTGGCGCGATGTTCACCCCATCGAGCGAGAACGTAAGCTTTGGCGTCAGGTAGTCGAGCGACGCATCGTAAGCGCGCCCGCTCCCGATCACGAGCGCACCGTTGTTCTGCAAGTCGGCCAACGTGAACCGACTGTCGAGACCGCTCGTCGCGAAACGGCTGTCGGTGATCTCGATCGTCACGAGCGTTTCGCCGACAAACATGAGCGCCTCACGCTCGTCGTAAATCCCCGGCTTGATATCGCGGGCCAGTCGGAACGCGATCTCCAACTCCAGTCCCGCCCGGAAGAAGTCACCCAACGCCAGCTTGCCGCCCGCGTCGCTCACGACGGAGGCGGGAATCGGCGCGCAATTCGGCAGATCCATCGGGGTTTTCGCCCCCACTTTCCACGCTGCGATCGTCTCGCCGAGCAAATCGAGGGTGCGCAATTGCACGGCGTAGGCGGCGTCGAAGTCCACCGGCAGCAGCGCCGGGGCGGGGGAAGCGATCGGCGTATCGCCGCGACGGGTGTCGGCCAGCAACTGGGCCAGCGATTCGACGGCGGGGGTCTCGAACATCTTGCAAGTCTCCTAGGAAAAAGGCGATGCCTCAGCGGTGCGCCGGAGGCAAGTGGCTCCACATCGTATACAAAATTCAGTCGTCGTTGCGCAGTGCGGTGAACATGACGCCTACTCGGTGAAAACACCACCTAACGTAGTCAAAGTCCTGGGGATCTGCGAGAATCAGACTTCGTAATATTTTGTAATATTTCGCGCGATCTGGCAGCGGTGACGCTTGCCATGGCTTGCGAAAGTGCAGTGCGTGCAGTCGATGACCTTCTTCTCCAAGCGAACGACCTGGCCAAGCCTATGCACTCTGTGACCCTGAACGTCCTGCGTGATCCTGTCATTCATCCGCCGGACGGCGAGACGGCGGCGCCCATCAGCCGGCAGGCGCTGCATCTTGCCGTGATGGACCGCCTGCGCAAGATGATGATCGAAGGCACCCTGCCGCCGGGCGCGCACCTGAACGAGCGCGCCCTGTGTGAGCAACTCGGTGTGTCGCGCACGCCGCTGCGCGAGGCGCTCAAGATGCTGGCCGTCGAGCGGCTGATCGAACTGCTGCCGAATCGCGGCGCGCGTGTCGTGACGTTGTCGGCCAGCGATATCGCCGATGCCTTCGAACTGCTCAGCGGCCTTGAAGCGCTGGCTGGCGAATTGGCTTGCGAGCGCATCACGTCCGCGGAAATCGACGACATCCAGGCGTTGCATAACGAAATGATGACGTGTCACGCGAACGGCGACCTCCCCGGCTATTTCGACTGCAATCAGCGGATTCACGATCGCATCAATGCGGCGGCGCGTAATCCCGCCCTCACGCAAATGTACCAATCGGTCAATCAACGGCTGCAGGCGCTGCGATTCCGCTCCAATCTGCATGCCGGCAAGTGGGAGCAAGCCGTCGACGAGCATGTTGCGATGCTGCGCGCCCTGCATGCGCGCGACGGTGCCGCGCTCGGCCGACTGTTGCGCGGGCATCTGATGGCCAAGTGTGCCACCGTGCTCGCCCATCGACTCGCCGCCGCGTGACGCGCCGGCGCGGCGCAGGCGTCGGAATGCGCTGACGTGCTCACACGTTCACACGTTCATGCGTTCACAGGCTCACGCCGCGCGCCCCAGGCTTACCAATCCTTCGTTGAGCATCGTGGCGACATAGGCGTCGGTCTTGCTGCGCAGGTGCGCTTCCATCAGCGTGCGCAGTCGCCTGCCATCGCGTCGGCGTAGCAGCGCGAGCATTTCCGCATGTTCATCGACGGCCTGACGCCAGCGCTCGGGCGTTGGCGTCAATCTCTCGCGCACATGCCGCAGGCGTGCGTTGAGATTGTGGAAATACTCGGCCAGCGGGCCGTTGTCCGCCATGCGCAGAATGCTAAGGTGAATCTGCTGATTCAGGGCGGAGTAGGCAGCGTGATCGGCGCGGGCGTAAGCCGATTCCATGTCGGCTTGCAGTTGCGTGAGGGCGTCAAGATCGGCCTCCGACGCTTTTTCGCACGCCTGCTCGCCCGAGAGACCTTCGAGGACTGCCATCACGGCGAGCAGATTCACGACTTCGTCGACACTCACACGCGCCACGCTTGCCCGGCGCGTTTCCGAGATTTCCACCAACCCTTCGTTCGCCAGTCGCTTGAGCGCTTCACGCAGCGGCGTGCGCGAGACAGCCAGCGCGTCGCATAGCGCGCGTTCCGAGAGGGGCGCGCCGGGACGAAGCTCGCCGCGCACGATGCGCGCCTTGAGGGCTTCGTAAGCGGCGGCGTTCAGCGAGGCGGACGTGCTCATGCGCAGTGATCGGGAAAATGGAATGCCAATTTTGATGGGGATGTCATCCGTCGTCAATCGATAATGCGCGATTTTCTCACGTTAACCCTGAATTTTACGATTGCTTCTTGCCAATCCCATCTCGAAGATCTTATCGTTTACAAAAAATTGGTATACCAAAAAGAGAGGCTGGCCGACATCGGGTGCGTGCTGGCATTGGAAGGAGGCTATGTGACATCCCCCGTTCTGACCGAGCGAGACGGCGCCATCGCGCGGGTCACGCTCAATCGTCCTGAGAAGCTCAACGCGTTGACCAAGCCGATGTGGCAGGCCTTGGGCGACACGATCCTCACGTTGTCCGAAACGCCCGACGTGCGCTGCATCGTGCTGCGAGGGGCGGGCGAGAAGTCCTTCGCGCCGGGCAACGACATTGCGGAGTTCGAGACCGATCGCGCCAACGTTGAGCAGGCAAGAACGTATGGTGCGCTCATGCACCGTACGCTCGACGCCTTGTCCCGATGCCCTGTGCCGCTCGTCGCGATGATTCACGGCATTTGCGTCGGCGGCGGCATGGAGATCGCGGCGGCCTGCGACGTGCGCATCTGCGGTGAATCGAGCCGTTTCGGTGCGCCGATCAACAAGCTGGGCCTGGTGATGGCACACGCGGAGCTATCGGGCCTGGTCCGTCTGCTCGGTCCCGCGCGGGCGCTCGAGATCTTGCTCGAAGGCCGGATCTTCGATGCGCAGGAGGCGTTGCGCATTGGGCTCGTGACCCGCGTGGTGGCCGACGGCGACGTCACGCGCGAAGCCCTGGCGAGTGCGTCGCGCATCGCGGCCGGCGCGCCGCTGGTGGCGCGCTGGCACAAGCGCTTCGTGCGCGAACTGGCCAGCGGCCAGCCGCTCAGCGCCGCGCAGATCGACGAAGGTTTCGCGTGCTTCGGCACGGCCGATTTTCAGACGGGCTATCGCGCCTTCCTCGCGAAGACGCCGCCCGTGTTCGAGGGGCGGTGACATGACCGATACCGTCAAACAGGCAGGCGGGCCGTTGCAGGGCGTCAGGGTGATCGAACTGTCGCACATCATGTCCGGCCCGGTGTGCGGCATGATGCTGGCCGACATGGGCGCCGACGTCATCAAGGTCGAGAAGATGGACGGCGACGACGCCCGTCGTTTTGCGCCGATCCTTCCGCACGGCGAATCGGCGTCGTTCATGATGCTCAATCGCAACAAGCGTGGCATCGCGCTCAATCTCAAGACGGAGGGCGGCTGCGCGGTGTTGCGCGAGATGCTGGCGAGCGCCGACGTCGTCACCGAAAACTATCGCAAAGGGACGATGGAGAAGCTCGGCCTTGGTTACGAGACCCTGCGCGCAGCCAATCCGGCCCTCATCTATTGCTCGATTTCCGGCTATGGACGCACCGGCCCATACGCCGACAAAGGCGGCTTCGATCTGATCGCGCAAGGGCTCTCAGGCTTGATGAGCGTGACGGGCGAGCCGGGTCAGGCGCCCATCAAGGCGGGCTCGCCGATTGCGGATATCAACGCGGGCATTCTGGCGGCGCTCGGCATCTCGGCGGCGTACGCACATCGACTGCGCACGGGGCAGGGGCAGATCGTCGACACGTCGCTGCTCGAAGCGGGATTCCAGCAGATGTACTGGGCGGCGGCGAACTTCTTCGCGAGCGGCGAGAATCCGCCGAAGCTGGGCTCGGCGAATCCGACGAGCACCCCCTATCAGGCGTTTCGAACGCAAGACGGGTGGATCAACATCGGCGCGGCCAATCAGGCGAACTACGAGCGGCTGCTGCAGGTGCTCGACGCCCCGGAGATCGCCGACGATCCGCGTTTCGCCACCAACGCCGGGCGCACGGCGCACCGTGCCGAACTCGTCGAGCGACTCACGGCGTACCTATTGCGCGATACCACCGAGCGCTGGGTCGAACGGCTCGACGCCGTGGGCTTGCCGGTCGGTCCGGTGTTGTCGATCTCCGAAGCGGTGACGCACCCGCAGATCGTAGCGCGCGAGATGGTGGTGGAAACTGTGCACCCGCTGGACGGCCCGACACGCAGCATCGGTCTGCCGATCCGCTTCTCCGAGACGCCCAAGCGTACGGGTGGCCCCGCGCCCCGGCTTGGCGAACACACGTGCGAGGTGTTGGCCGAGTACGGCTTCGATGCGACGCGGATTCGCGAACTGGTCGCACAGGGGGCGGTGCACGTGCTGGAGGAGCGGCACGCGTGAGCGCATGACGTACGCCGCACGTCGGCGATGCGGATTCTCCGCGTGTTGACGTGCAGCGCAGAACTTCCCTCCCGGTGGCCGGTCGGTTTTAGACTGGCGCATGACAGGCCACCGATCAATCCGACCCGACGCCCAACGTCGACAGGAGGGAGTGCATGACTTCTGGCAGTATCTCCGGCAATCACTACGGCCCGTCATGGGCCCCATGGCCGCGCCTCGACCACGCGCGTAACATAGGGCTTCACTCGCTTGCGTTCCATCGTCTGACGATGGGCGCGTCGTTCCTTCTCCCTTCGCGAGGTGAGCATGCCGGCACGAATTGAAGACTACGCAATGATTGGCGACTGCCGAAGCGCTGCACTCGTCGCGCGCGACGGCTCGATCGACTGGCTCTGCTGGCCGTATTTCGATTCACCCGCGTGTTTCGCGGCGCTGCTTGGCGGCGCGGAGCATGGCCGTTGGAAGCTCGCGCCAGAGGATCCCCACGTGACCTGTACGCGTCGTTATCACGACGACACGCTGATTCTCGAGACCCGCTTCGAGACGGTGGAGGGCTGCGTCGCCGTGATCGATTTCATGCCGTTGCGCGACGGCGCGGCCGATCTTGTGCGGCTGGTCAAGGGCATTCACGGAACGGTGACCATGTCGATGGAGTTGATCCTGCGCTTCGACTACGGGGCGTCGGTGCCGTGGTCGCGTCCGCTCGATGGCGACGATCCCACCGGGCCGGGAATGCGGCTCATCGCGGGACCCGACAAGGTCGTGGTGCGCACCCCCATCGAGATTCAGGATGTGCCGGGCAGTCTGCGCGCGCGCTTCGATGTGAAGGCCGGCGACACCGTGCCGTTCGTGCTCTCGCGCGTGCCATCGCATCACGCGGATCCGCGCGCGATCGACCCGCTTGCCGCACTCGCCGATACCGAGCGTTACTGGCGCACCTGGGCTCACCGCTGCCAGCTCGACGGCCGTTGGGCCGACGCGATTCGTCGCTCGCTCATCGTGCTCAAGGCGCTCACGTTCGTGCCGACGGGCGGTGTGGTGGCCGCGCCGACGACGTCGTTGCCCGAACAGCTCGGCGGCGAGCGCAACTGGGACTATCGCTATTGCTGGTTGCGCGATGCCACGCTCACATTACAGGCGCTCATGCTCGGGGGCTACTACACCGAAGCGAACGACTGGAGCGATTGGCTGGTGCGCGCCGTGGCCGGTGCGCCGTCGCAGGTGCAGATCATGTACGGACTCTCGGGCGAGCGGCGTTTGCCCGAGTGGGAGGTCGATTGGCTGCCCGGTTACGAAGGCGCGAAGCCCGTGCGCGTGGGCAACGGCGCCGTCGGGCAGTTGCAGCTCGACGTGTATGGCGAAGTGATGGACGCGTTGCATCAGGCGCGTCTGGGCGGACTGACACCGGACGAGGCCACCTGGGAGGTCCAGACGAAGCTCGTGGCGCATCTCGAGACGGTGTGGCGCAAGCCGGACGAGGGCATCTGGGAAGTGCGCGGCGGACGTCAGCACTTCACCTACTCGAAGGTCATGGCCTGGGTCGCATTCGATCGGGCGATCAAGTCGGCCGAGCGCTTCGGCTTGCCGGGGCCGATCGATCACTGGCGCGCCTTGTGCAAGGAGATTCATGCGGACGTTTGCGCGCATGGCTTCGACAAGACGCGCAATGCCTTCATGCAGGCCTATGGCTCGTCGGAGATGGACGCGAGCGTGCTGATGATTCCGCTCGTGGGCTTCCTGCCGGCGGACGATCCGCGCGTGATAGGCACCATCGAAGCGGTCGAGCGCGATCTCATGCACGACGGGCTGGTGCAACGCTATCGCACGAGCCGGGTCGACGACGGCCTGCCGGCGGGCGAGGGCGCGTTTCTCGCGTGCAGCTTCTGGATGGTCGATTGCCTGGTGACGATCGGCCGTCAGCGCGATGCCCGTGAACTGTTCGAGCGGTTGCTGTCGTTGCGCAACGACGTCGGCCTGCTGGCCGAGGAGTACGACACGCATCACGCGCGTCAGGTCGGCAACTTCCCGCAGGCGTTTTCGCACATCGCGCTCGTGCACGCGGCCATCCGACTCGAAGCGCTTGCCGACGACGACCGCGCAGATAATTCGGCAGACGAACGAAATACCGATGACGAGGATCGGTTCGAACACGTGGGGTATCGCGCGATCAGAGCTTGAGGTGGTGCGGGCGGGGCAACGTGGTCAGCCTGCCTGAAGCGGGCTAGAATTCTGCTTTCGCTTAATTCTTTTAGGGACGGGGTTGACCGCCGTGTCTCGTCACCACGCCGCATGACGCAAGATAAAACACTCACCGCGCTGCTGTGGATCGTAGCGGCGGGCTTTTTCATGCAGGCGCTCGACACGACCATCGTCAATACGGCGCTGCCGGCGATGGCGGCGAGCCTCGGCGAGAACCCGCTGCGCATGCAGCCTGTGGTGGTCGCTTACTCCCTGACGATGGCCATGTTGACCCCGGCATCGGGTTGGCTGGCCGACCGGTTCGGCACGCGCCGCGTCTACTTCGTCGCCATTCTGTTGTTCGTTCTGGGCTCGATCTGCTGCGCGATGGCGCACACGATGACGCAACTGGTGCTCGCGCGCGTGTTGCAGGGGGCGGGGGGCTCGATGCTCTTGCCGATCGGGCGTCTCGCGGTGCTGCGCACCTTCCCGGCGGGGCAATATCTGGCGGCGCTCGCGTTCGTGTCGATTGCCGGGCAGGTCGGGCCGATGATCGGCCCGGTGCTGGGCGGCTGGCTGGTGCAGGTTGCCTCATGGCATTGGATTTTCCTGATCAACGTGCCGATCGGCATCGTCGGCAGCTTGGCGGTGCGGCGTTACTTGCCGCGTCCCGCGCGCGACGAGGTCATCGATGCCGGCTTCGACTGGGCGGGTTTCGCGCTGCTCTCGATGGCGATGGTGTCGTTCACGCTGGCGCTGGATCACCCGTTCTCCGACAGGGGATGGGGGGTGTCCGTCGGGCTGGCGCTGCTTTGCGTCGTCACGACGCTGGGGTATTGGCCTTATGCCCGGCGTCGCGTCGCGCCGTTGTTCCCGCTCGAACTCTTCGCGACGCGGA
This sequence comes from Pandoraea soli, assembly GCF_902459595.1. Lineage (NCBI taxonomy): Bacteria > Pseudomonadati > Pseudomonadota > Betaproteobacteria > Burkholderiales > Burkholderiaceae > Pandoraea > Pandoraea soli. The sequence goes on from NZ_CABPSG010000004.1 coordinate 11,250, forward strand.
GTTTCCGCCTCGGGCTGCTGGGCAATCTCGTCGCGCGGATTGGCAGTAGCGCCGTGCCGTTCCTGTTGCCGCTGCTGCTTCAGGTGGCCATGGGGTATAGCCCGCTCGGGTCGGGGCTGATGATGTTGCCGGTTGCACTGGCGGGCGTGGTGGTCAAGCGTAGGGTCACGCCGCTGGTGGAGCGCTTCGGCTACACGCGTTTTCTGATGGTCAACACGGCGGTGGTCGGCGGTGCGATCGCGAGCTTCGCGTTGTTCGGGCCGGGGTGGCCGATGTGGCTGGGGTTGGGGCAACTGGCGATCTTCGGCGGCGCGAACTCGATGCAGTTCGCCGCGATGAACAGTGTCACGCTGAAGGATCTTGGCACGCGCCGCGCGAGCGCGGGCAATGGCCTGTTCTCGATGGCGCAGATGCTTGCGTTGGGACTGGGCGTGACCATCGGCGGCCAGTTGCTGGCACTGTTCGGTCAATTGGCCGGGCAGGCAGGCGCGGGCGGTATGGGCGGTACGGTGGCGGGGTTTCGACTGACCTTCGTGTGCGTCGGGCTGATTACGCTCGCGTCGGCGATCATTTTCCGCAGCGTGGAAGACCCCGCGACGGGGGGCGCCCAAGACGGCAGCGAGACGCGACCCGCGTCTGCCACCGATCTCAGGCGCTGAGCGCGCGGGTTACCGGTTGACCAGCGCACACTTCGAATCGGCCAACGGGGCAAACGCCTTGTCGGCCGGAATCGTCTCCAGGAGACGGCTGCAACGGCCTTCAGCGCTCGCAGTGCGGCGTGGCGCCTTGCGCGCTGGCGGCAATGGCGTTGCCGATGCCCAATGCCAGCCGGTCGACGAGCCGGCGTTGCGCCGAGACCACTTCATCGATGGCACCCGTGCTACCCGACGCCGTCTCTGTGCCGGCGAAGCGGCAAGTGAGCACGACGTCACCCGGTACCCGGCGAACGCTCCACACGGCGGCGAGTGCTGCCTGCTCGCCCGGCACCGACTCGAAGCGCTGTACCGACGTCGAGACGCGGTACACGGTCAGGCCGTCGGCGCGGGGCAGACCATACACGTCCATCGCGCCGAGATGTTGCGTGAGCTTGCGCGAGATCGTCGACGTCAACTCGGTCTTGAGCGGCGCGGCCCAACGCGATTCCTCCAGAATGTCGACGCGACCGCCGCCGCGCGTGACGACGATCTGCGGCCGGTCGACCTGGTCAGGCACGGCGACCGGCGAGACTTCGACCGCATAGCGCGCCGCCGGTGCGTTGGCGCCACTCGTGGCGGCGCTGCCCGCGGGCGTTCCCGTGTCGTCGGTCAGGGTGTAGAAGCGCGACGGCGGCGATGCACAGCCGGCGAGCACCAGGGTAAGCGCGGCGAGCACGGCGCGGGCCATCGGCGTCGCGCGGCGGCGCGGGCTACGGGTCATGTCGGGCGGGCTCGTCATGGTTGCGGATCCTTGGGTTTGCCGCGCAGCAGCGCCTCGGGATGCTGCTGCAGATAATCGGCCAGCGTGCCCAGCGAGCGCAGGGTCTTCGTCAGTTCCTGCATGGCCTGACGAACATCCTGCTGTACCGGGGCGTCTTCGGAGAGGGTGCGCTCGGCGGCGCCGAAGCTCTTCTTCGCCTCGCTCAGCGTGGCCTTCGCCTCGGGTGCGATCTCGCCGTCGAGCTGGCGGAACAGGCCCTGCGCGCTGTCGAGCGTCTTGTCGAGCTTGCGCAATGACGAATCGAGATTCTGACCAATGCTGTCGAACGGAATCTTGTCGAGCTTGGTCGCGATGTCGGCAATCTGGAGCTGCAACTGGTCGAGCGTGTTGGGCACCGTCGGCATGACGACCACGTTGTCGACTTCCTCGGCGCGGGCGGGCTTGGCGTTCGGGAAGAAGTCGAGCGCCACGTACAACTGGCCCGTCAGCAGATTGCCGGTGCGCAACTGACCGCGCAGACCGCGCGCCACGAGCGAATTCAGAATCTGGCGGCTGGCAAGTTCGTCCGGCGGCAGGTTGTTCTTCGGATCGCGGCGGCGCAGACGGTCCGGATAGACTTCGACCGTCACCGGCATGTTGATCTGCTTGGTCGCCTGGTCGAATTCCACACCGATCGACGTGACTTCACCCAGCGTGATGCCGCGGAAATCCACCGGTGCGCCCACGGCAAGACCGCGCAGCGACTGCTGGAAGCGGAACACGACCGTCATCGGATGCGTGTCAGGCGCCTTCATGGCGGTGGTTTCATCAGGCGCCAGGCGGAATTCCTGCCCCGCCTTGGCCATCACGCCCGCGCCCGACTCGTTCGGTGCCTGGAAGGCGATGCCGCCGATGACCACCGACGCCAGTGATTGCGTATTGACCTGGAAGCCGCTTGAATCGAGCCGCAAGTCGATGCCGCTCGCATGCCAGAAGCGCGTGTTGGAGCCGACATACTGGTCATAGGGGGCCTGAACGAACACGCGCAGCGTGACGCCCTTGCCATCCGGATCGAGCGAGTAGGCTTCGACCTGGCCGACCTGAATGCGGCGGTAATAGATCGGCGAGCCGATGTCGAGCGAGCCGATGTCCGCCGCATGCAGCACGAAGGGCTTGCCCGGCTGGCCGGTGGAGACGACCGGCGGCACTTCCAGTCCCACGAAATGCTCCGACGAATCCTTCGACTTGCCGGCGTCGGCACCGATATAGGCGCCCGAGAGCAGCGTCGACAGACCCGAGACGCTGCCGCCGGCCACGCGCGGTCGGACCACCCACCAACGCGAATCCTTGACCGCGAACCGCTTGGCGTTCTGCGTGAGGTCGACGGTCACGCGCACGTGCGACAGGTCGTCGGACAGCTCGATGTTCTTGACGGTGCCGATATCGACTTCCTTGTACTTGACCTTCGTCTTCCCGGCTTCGAGGCCTTCGGCCGTCTTGAAGTCGATGACGACGCTGGGGCCCCGCTCGATGACCGCCTTGGCGACGAGCGACAGGCCGATCACGGCGGCCACCAGCGGTATCAGCCAGACGAGCGACGGCGCCCAGCGTTTGCGCGGCTCGATGACCGGCGTGGGCAGCTCGCCGGCGCCGGCCGGCGGCGCGGCGTTGGGGGCTTGCGGATCTTTCGGGTCAGTCATGATCGTCCTGTTCGGTATCGTCGTCGCGGATCTGATCCCAGATCAACCGGGGGTCGAACTGCATCGAGGCAAGCATCGTGAGCACGACCACCGCGCCGAACGCCACGATCCCGGGACCGGCCCGGATCACGGCCAGCGACTGAATGTTCACGAGCGCGACCATCAGCGCGACGACGAAGACATCGAGCATCGACCAGCGGCCGATGAACTCGATCATGTGGTAAAGCTTGGTGCGTTGATGCGGGTTCCAACGGGCGCCGCGCTGCGCGGTGAGGCATAGCAGCGACAGCGCAATGAGCTTGAGCATCGGCACGAGAATGCTCGCCGTAAAGACGACGATGGCCAGATCGTACTCGCCGCTGACCCAGAAATAGATCACCCCGCTCATGATCGTGTCGCTGGAATTCCCGAGCAGCGAGCGCGTCTGCATCATGGGCAGGACGTTGGCGGGAATGTACAGGATCGCGGCGGCGATCAGCAAGGCCCAGGTGCGCGTGAGGCTGTCGATCTTGCGTTGATGCAGGACCGCGCCGCAACGCGGGCAGCGCGCTTTCTCGTGTGTATTGACGAAGCGCGAGAGCCGTCCGCATGCGGTGCACGCCACCAGTCCGGCGTCTTTGGCGGTAAGGTATTTCATCGCGGCACCGTGCGCGATGGCGAGGCGTCGGGCGCGTCCGCACCCGGTGTGTGGTCGATCACGAGCCAGAGATTGCGCAGATCATACGACAGCACCATTGCCAGCAACACCGTGAGCGCCCCGAAGGCCCATAACGCGATGCCGGGCAGCACGCTGGCCATGGAGGACAGTTTGACCACCGATACCAGGACGCCGAGCATGAACACTTCGATCATGCCCCAGGGGCGGCAGAACTCGATGGCGCGCATCACGTGGAAGACGGCGTACGGCCGCCGCCCGACCGAAAGCGGGCCGATCAGATGGACCAACGCGAGCAATTGCGACAGGGGCGAGAGCACCGTGGTGGTGAACACCAACAAGGCGACGAGCCACATGCCTTCGCGATACAGCGCCCAGGCGGCGCCGATGAGCGTGGTGCGCGTGTAGATGCCCTGCACCTCGATCTCGACGATGGGAAACGCGTTCGCAATGGCGAACACGATCAGGCAAGTCAGCGTGAGCGCCAGCACGCGTGACAGGCGCAGATCGGGGGCGCGGTAAAGCACCGAGTGACAGCGCACGCAGCGGGCCGCCTCGCGCGGGGGCACGTCGGTGCGACGGTGCAGCGTGTCGCAGTTGGGACATGCCATCAGGTTTGTCACGTCATCTTCAGGGGGCAAGGGGTTCATTCCCGGGGACGGTGACCAAAGTGACGCTCAGAATACCAAATTGTTGAGGAAGTTCCTGCATTGTGCGCTGCGGCGCAACATTCGGCATGGTTTGTGCTAAGTCACGGAAATCCGTGATTCTTTGCTCTATACTCAACGGACTCCCGCAAAGTTTTCGAAAATTTGAGGAGATTTCCCCCATGCTGAATATGTCGAGGCGCCAGTTCCTGAAAGTGAGTGGCGCGACGTTGGCCGGGTCCAGCCTGGCAATGCTCGGGTTCGCGCCCGATGCGGCACTGGCGGAAGTCCGCCAGTTCAAGCTGGCGCGAGCGACGGAAACCCGCAACACCTGTCCCTACTGTTCCGTGGCCTGCGGCCTGCTGATGTACAGCTATGGCGACGGGGCGAAGAATGCGCGGAAGAGCATTTTCCACATTGAAGGCGACCCCGACCATCCGGTCAATCGCGGCACTTTGTGTCCGAAGGGGGCGAGCCTCATCGACTTCATCCACAGCCCGAACCGTCTCACGCACCCGGAGTACCGCAAGCCCGGCTCCGACACGTGGGAGCGGATTTCCTGGGACGATGCGCTCGATCGCATCGCCAAGCTGATGAAGGACGATCGCGACGCCAACTTCGTCGTGAAGACGGACGACGGCCTGACCGTCAACCGCTGGGTAACGACGGGCATGTTGGCGGCGTCGGCGTCGAGCAACGAAGTCGGCTATATCACGCACAAAGTCATCCGCAGTACCGGGATGCTGGGATTCGACAACCAGGCACGTGTCTGACACGGCCCGACGGTGGCAGGTCTTGCCCCGACGTTTGGCCGTGGTGCGATGACGAACCATTGGGTCGACATCAAGAACGCGGATCTAGTCCTTATCATGGGTGGCAATGCTGCCGAGGCGCACCCGTGTGGTTTCAAATGGGTGACCGAGGCGAAGGCGCACAACAATGCGCGCCTGATCGTGGTCGACCCGCGCTTCAACCGTTCGGCATCGGTCGCGGATGTCTACGCCCCGATCCGCTCCGGCACGGATATCGTCTTCCTCGGCGGGTTGATCAACTACCTGCTCGCGAACGACAAGATCCAGCATGAATACGTCAAGAACTACACCGATTTCACGTTCCTCGTGAAAGACGAATTCGCGTTCGAAGACGGCATCTACTCGGGCTACAACGCCGAGAAACGCACTTACGACCGCAGTACCTGGGACTACCAGAAGGGCGCGGACGGGTACGTCCTCACCGATGCGACGCTGCAACACCCACGCACTGTGTTCCAGTTGATGAAGCAGCATTACTCGCGCTACACCATGGACATGGTCGAGCGCGTGTGCGGCACACCGGCCGACAAGGTCGAGCAGGTCTACAAGCTGATTGCCGAGTGTTCCACCCCGACGCGCACGATGACCATCATGTACGCGCTGGGCTGGACACAGCACTCGATCGGCTCGCAGATGATCCGCACGGGCGCGATGGTGCAACTGCTGCTGGGCAATATCGGGGTGGCCGGTGGTGGCATGAACGCGCTGCGCGGTCACTCGAACATCCAGGGACTGACCGATCTCGGGCTGATGACGGACTTGCTGCCGGGCTACATGACGTTGCCCAAACAGGCCGAGCAGACCGCCGAGCAGTACCTGACGGCGCGCACGCAAAAGCCGCTGCGTCCGAACCAGCTCAGCTACTGGCAGAACTACCCGAAGTTCTACGCGAGCCTGATGAAAGCGTGGTGGGGTGACGCGGCCACGGCCGAAAACCACTGGGCCTACGATTACCTGCCCAAGCTCGACAAGCCCTACGACTTGCTGCAGGTGCTAGAGCTGATGAACCAGGGCAAGATGACCGGCTACCTCGCGCAAGGGTTCAACCCGCTCGCGGCGGCACCGGGCAAGTTCAAGTGGGACCAGGCGCTGGCGAAGCTCAAGTTCCTCGTCGTCATGGATCCGCTGGCGACGGAGACATCGGAGTTCTGGCGGAACTTTGGCGAGCACAACAACGTGGATTCGAGCAAGATCCAGACGGAAGTGTTCCGCCTGCCGACGACCTGCTTTGCCGAGGAAGATGGCACGCTGGTCAACTCGGGGCGCTGGCTGCAATGGCACTGGAAGGGGGCCGAGCCGCCGGGCGAAGCGCGCACGGACATCGAGATCATGACGGGGCTGTTCCTGCGTCTGCGGGAGATGTACAAGACGCAGGGGGGTAAATTCCCCGATCCGATCGTCAACTTGTCGTGGCCGTACGCCCAGCCGGAGAGCCCGTCTCCCGAAGAACTTGCCAAGGAGTACAACGGTCGGGCGCTCAAGGACCTCGTCGATCCGAAGGATCCGACCAAGGTCACCCGCAAGGCCGGCGAGCAACTGGCGGGTTTCGCCGAACTGAAGGACGACGGCAGTACGTCGTCGGGCTGCTGGATCTTCGCCGGCGCGTGGACGCAGGCGGGCAACCAGATGGCACGGCGCGACAACAGCGATCCGACCGGCATCGGGCAGACGCTGAACTGGGCGTGGTCGTGGCCGGCGAACCGTCGCATTCTTTACAACCGCGCGTCGTCCGACCTCGCGGGCAAGCCGTTCAATCCGAAGCACAAGCTGGTGTGGTGGAACGGCAAGGCCTGGACCGGGGCGGACGTGCCGGACTTCAAGATCGACGAGGATCCGGCGAGCGGCATGAGCCCGTTCATCATGAACCCCGAGGGTGTGGCGCGCTTCTTCGCGAAGGGGGCCATGGCCGAGGGGCCGTTCCCCGAGCATTACGAGCCGTTCGAGACGCCGCTGGGCTACAACCCGCTGCATCCGAAGCAACCGAAGGCCACGAGCAATCCGGGTGCCCGCGTGTTCCCGGACGATCTGGCCACGATGGGCACGGCCGACAAATTCCCCTATGTGGCGACGACGTATCGTCTGACCGAACACTTCCACTACTGGACCAAGCACGCGCTGCTCAATTCGATCATCCAGCCCGAGCAGTTCGTCGAGATCGGCGAAGCGCTCGCGAAGGAGATCGGCATTGCGTCGGGCGACATGGTCAAGGTCTCGTCCAATCGCGGCTTCATCAAGGCCCGGGCGGTCGTGACCAAGCGCATTCGCGCGCTCAAGGTGGACGGCAAGACGATTCACCATGTGGGCATTCCGATTCACTGGGGCTTCAAGGGACTGACCAAGCCCGGGTTCCTCGCGAATACGCTGACGCCCATCGTGGGCGACGCGAATTCGCAGACACCCGAGTTCAAGTCGTTCCTGGTGAAGGTCGAGAAGGCATAAGGGGGCGCCATGGCATTGCAATCACTGGATATCAAACGGCGCTCGGCCACCACGCTGCCCTCGCCCTCGGTGCGCGAGTCGCACACGGGCGACGTCGCCAAGCTCATTGATACGTCGAAATGCATCGGCTGCAAGGCCTGCCAGACGGCGTGCATGGAGTGGAACGACTTGCGCGACGAGGTCGGCACGAACGTCGGCGTGTACGACAACCCGGCGGACCTGACGGCCGATTCTTGGACGCTCATGCGCTTCACCGAGTACGAGAACCCGAAGGGCGACCTCGAGTGGCTGATCCGCAAGGACGGCTGCATGCATTGCGAAGACCCGGGTTGCCTGAAGGCATGCCCGTCGCCGGGGGCCATCGTGCAATACGCCAACGGCATCGTCGATTTCCATGAAGAGGCGTGCATCGGCTGCGGGTACTGCATCACGGGGTGCCCGTTCAACATCCCGCGCATCTCGCAGAAGGACCACAAGGCGTACAAATGCACTTTGTGTTCCGACCGCGTATCGGTGGGATTGGAGCCGGCGTGCGTGAAGACGTGCCCGACCGGCGCGATCCTGTTCGGCACCAAGGACGCCATGAAAGACCAGGCGGCCGAGCGCATCGAAGACCTGAAGTCGCGGGGTTTCGAGAACGCCGGGCTGTACGATCCGGCGGGGGTCGGCGGCACGCACGTGATGTATGTGCTTCATCACGCCGACAAGCCGTCGCTGTATCACGGTCTGCCGGACAATCCGCGCATCAGCCCGATGGTGACGCTCTGGAAGGGCATCGCCAAGCCGCTGGGCGTGGCCGCCATGGCGCTGACGGCGCTCGCCGGGTTCTTCCACTACATCAAGACCGGTCCGAACGAGACGGCCGAGGACGATGAGGCGGCGGCCCGCCGGTACGATGCGTCCCGCAAGGGTAACGGTCCCGATGGCCAGAAGGGCGTCGCCACGCACGAGGAGATCTGACCATGTCGAACGAACGCAGTGATCGTCAGGCGGGCAAGGACGATCTGATCGAGCGCTACAGCGCCGGGCAGCGCATCAACCACTGGATTGTCGCGGGCACGTTTATCCTGCTCGCGCTCTCGGGGCTGGCGCTGTTCCATCCGTCGATGTTCTGGCTGGCCACCCTGTTCGGTGGTGGATCGTGGACGCGGATTCTGCATCCGTTTGTCGGGCTGGTGATGTTCGTCACCTTCGTGTGCCTCGCCGTGCGGCTTGCGCGCTACAACTGGTTCGAATCGCGCGACACCGAGTGGATGAAGAAGATCGGCGACGTGCTGAACAATCGCGAAGAGAATCTGCCGGAAGTCGGGCGCTACAACGCCGGACAGAAGCTGCTTTTCTACGTGATGGTGTTGTGCATGATCGGGCTGTTGCTCTCCGGCATCGTGATCTGGCGTGCCTACTTCGCGTTCTACTTCCCGATCGGGGTGATTCGTCTGGCTTCTGACGTGCATGCGGTGTGTGCATTCGTATTGATTTGCGGCATCATTACGCACATCTATGCAGCGATCTGGATCAAGGGTTCCGTGCGCGCGATGACGCGCGGTACCGTCACCCGCGGCTGGGCGTGGAAACACCATCGCGCCTGGTACAAGCAACTCAACAAATGAGTCCGGCCCCGGTGGCCGGACGCTCTTACGAGGCCGGCTACCTTGCAACGCATCCTTGAACCCGGACAGATCGAGTCGCTCGATCGCACGGCCATTCCCCGTCTGCGCATGCCGCAACGCGCCGAAATCTTCTCGGCGCGAGCGGCGCGTCTGCGTCAGCTGGCCGACGGCCACCCGCTCGGCGACTATCTGCGTCTCATGGCCTCGCTCGTCGACGCGCAGCAGCGCGTGCTCGACACCTTCCAGGCCGAGCGTCCGACGGCGGAATCGATCGAGCAGGCGCAATTACACTGTATGCCGCTCGTCCCTGCGAGCGGGGGGTACGACGCGGGCCGGTGGCAGCCATTGCTCGCGCGGCTGCTCGATGCCATGTCGGCACTGCCGAACCTGCCGGCGCCGGTGCGCACGGTGCTCGAGCGTGTTCGCGCCGCCAGTCCGGCCGCGCTCGACTCGGCGGCGCAATCGTTGCTCGCCGGGCATGGCAAGGGCGTCGATGCCGCCAGCGCACCGTTCCTGACGGCGGCGCTGCAAGTGCTCTGGACGGGCGTGGCAAGCACGTTCGACGCGGGCGAAGTGCCGATGCTCGACGTCCCCAACGTCTGTCCCATGTGCGGCACGCTGCCGGTGGCGAGCGTAGTTCGCATTGGCGGGGCGCATGAGGGCTATCGTTATCTGGCGTGCGGGCTGTGCTCGACCGAGTGGCATATGGTTCGCGTGAAGTGTACGCATTGCGAAGCGAGCCAGCACGTCGCTTATCACGTGCTCGACAAGACAGGAAATGCGGCGGCATCGGGGGCAGACCTGCAGGCGGCAAATGCCGGAGGGGACGTTGTCAAGGGTGCCGATGGTCGTCCGGCGCTCGACGACGCGGCCAAACGCGTCGCGTCATCCCCGATCCGGGCAGAGTCGTGCGACGACTGTCATAGCTATCGCAAGATCTTCTACCAGGACAAGGATCCTTTCGTGGAGCCGGTTGCCGACGATCTCGCGAGCCTGGCCCTCGACGTTCTGATGGGCGAAGCGGGGTACGCGCGGGCCAACGGCAATCCGTTGCTCTGGCAGAACACCGAAATGGCTTAAGGGATTGCGGGGGTGCGGATGGCCGAGCACGATGTTGAGTTTGCAGGGGCGGCGGATCTCCCGTCGCTCGACCGGCTGCTGGGGATGCCCGACTTTCAGGCAGCGTTGGCCGACTTCGGTCGCACGCAGGTGACCGACGCGTTGCGCGGCGATCTCGACGCGTGCCGCGCGGCGGCGCTTGCGGGCACGCTTACACACGACACGCTGGCCCCGGCCGCCTTCGGGGCACGCGTGACCCGCGCGCTGACCGAGCGCAACCGGGGGACGCTGCGTCCCGTCTTCAATCTCACTGGCACGGTGCTGCATACGAACCTCGGGCGAGCGTTGCTGCCCGAGGTTGCCGTGGAAGCGGTCATGCAGGCGCTCACGGCGCCGGCCAACCTCGAATTCGATCTCGCGACGGGCGGACGCGGCGACCGCGACGACCTCGTCGCGCCTTTGCTGTGCGAGTTGACGGGCGGCGAGGCGGCAACGGTGGTGAACAACAACGCTGCGGCAGTGCTGCTGATGCTGGCGACGCTTGCCAAGCGTCGCGACGTCGTGGTGTCACGCGGTGAGTTGGTGGAAATCGGCGGCGCGTTTCGGATTCCCGACATCATGACGCACGCGGGCGCGAAGCTCGTGGAAGTGGGCACGACCAACCGCACGCATGCGGCCGACTATCGCAATGCCATCGGCGAGACGACGGCATTGCTGATGAAGGTGCATTGCAGCAATTACGCGGTGACGGGCTTCACGAAAAGTGTCGATGTTGCCGAGGTCGTGCAGATTGCCAAGCCGCATGGCGTGCCGGTGGCGGTCGATCTTGGCAGCGGCACGTTGACGCCGCTGGAGCGCTGGGGGTTGCCGCATGAGACCACCGTGCAGGAGACGATTGCCGCGGGGGCCGATCTCGTGACGTTCTCCGGCGACAAGCTGCTGGGCGGCCCGCAAGCGGGCATGATTGTCGGGCGCAAGGATCTCATTGCAAGGATCAAGAAGCATCCACTCAAGCGCGCGCTGCGCGTGGGCAAGCTCACGCTCGCGGCGCTCGAACCGGTGCTGCGACTGTATCGCGATCCCGATCATCTGCCAGAGCGGCTCACCACATTGCGGCTGCTCACGCGAACGCGCGCCGACATGATGGCGCAGGCGCAGCGTCTGGCGCCGGCGCTCGCGCAGTCGTTGGGCGATGCCTATACCGTGAGCGCCGCGCCGATGGTGAGCCAGATCGGCAGCGGCGCGCTACCGGTCGAGCAGCTCCCGAGTTATGGCCTGGCAATCGTGCCGGCCGGTGGCGGCAAACGCGGCAGCGGCCGCGCGCTGGCGGCGCTCGAGGCCGCGTTGCGCGCACTGCCGTACCCGGTAATCGGTCGGATTGCCGATCAGACGCTATGGCTCGATCTGCGATGTCTCGAAGCGGCTGACGAAGCGCGTCTGGCGCTGCAATTCTCGGAGCTGCGCACATGATCGTGGGCACCGCCGGTCACATCGACCACGGCAAAACGAGTCTCGTGCGCGCGTTGACCGGCGTCGACACCGATCGTCTGAAAGAGGAGAAGGCGCGCGGCATTTCCATCGAATTGGGCTACGCCTACACGCCGTTGCCCGACGGCGAGGTGCTCGGCTTCATCGATGTTCCCGGCCATGAAAAGCTGATTCACACGATGGCCGCCGGCGCGGTCGGCATCGATTTCGCGCTGCTCGTGATCGCCGCGGACGACGGCATCATGCCGCAGACGCGCGAGCATCTCGCCATTCTTTCGATGCTGGGGGTGCGGCGTGGCGTAGTCGCGTTGTCGAAGGCGGATCGCGTCGATCCGGCGCGGCTGGCCGCCGTGGCGCGGGAGATTTCGACATGCCTGGCGAACACACCGTTCGCGCAGGCCGATATCGTGCCGGTGTCCGCGACGACGCTGGGCGACGCGGGCGTGGCGGCGCTGCAGGAGCATCTGAGGCAGGCGGCGCAGGCCATGCACGCGTCCGGGAATGCGAAGCGCCGCGACGACGCGCTGTTTCGTCTCGCCGTCGATCGTGTCTTCACGCTGGCAGGCCATGGCACGGTCGTGACCGGCACGGCGTTTGCGGGCATGGTGCGCGTGGGTGACACCCTGAGGGTGATGCCGCAGGGCATGCCGGTGAGGGTGCGCAGCGTGCATGCGCAGAACCGGCCGGTGGACGTGGGCCGTGCCGGGGAGCGCTGTGCGTTGAATCTGGCGGGGGTTGAGCGCGACCAGCTTCGGCGGGGCAACTGGATCGTGGCGGCGGGATTGCCGGGGCCGTCGACACATGTCGATGTCGAACTGCATTGGCTTGAAGGCGGTGCGCCCCTCACGCAATGGTTTCCACTGCATGTGCATCTTGGCACGACGCATGGGCAGGCGCGCACGGTACTGTTGGAGGGGGATGCGCTGGCCCCTGGGAACACGATGCGCGTGCAGTTGGTCTTCGATGCGCCGGTGTGCACGATGCCGGGCGACCGCTTCATCGTGCGCAATCCGCAGGCGACGGCAACGGTCGGGGGCGGGCGGGTGCTCGACCCGGCGGCGCCGGAGCGAAAGCGTCGTTCCGCGTCTCGGTTGGCGTGGCTCGACGCCGTGGCGCGCTCGCTCGATGGTGAAGGATTGGATGCGCTACTCGCGCAGTCCGCGTTTGGACTGACGAGCGCGCAGGTCATTGCACTCACCGGGTTGCCGGCGGGGCAATGGCAGTGGCCGGCGAATGCGGTGGTGCTCGCGGGAGGGGAGGGGGAATCGCTCGCGTTCGCCCCTCAGGCGTGGAACACCGTGCGCACGCGCGTGCTCGATGTGCTGCGCGACTATCACGCGCGCCAGCCGGACGAGCCGGGACTCGATGCTGCACGGCTGGGCCGCATGACGTGGCCGTCGTTGGATGCGTGGCGTTGGCGCGCCTTCGTACAGGCCATGTTGCATGACGGGGGGCTGGCACGCACGGGGGCGTGGTGGCATCTGCCGACGCACCGCGTGGAGATGACGGACGACGAGACGGCGTTGGCCGAGGCGTTGGTGCCACTGGTGGCGAGGGGTCGCTTCGATCCGCCGTGGGTGCGGGATATGGGGCGTGCGCTGAACGTGCCTGAAGAGCGGGTGCGTGCGGTGTTGCGCAAGCTTGCCAGGCAGGGACGGGTGCATCAGATCGTCAAGGACCTGTTTTACGACGACGCGAGTGTCCAGGCGCTCGCCGACATGATCGCCGACGCGAACGGCAAGGTGGAAGCGGGTGTGTTTCGCGACACGACGGGCCTGGGGCGCAAGCGTGCGATCCAGATTCTGGAGTTCTTCGATCGTGCGGGATATACTCGCCGCGTTGGCGATTGGCATGTTCGGCGGCCCGGGGGGGAATGGGGCGCCGCGTAAGGCAGTCTGGACACCGAACTCAGGCCATTCACGCGATGGCCGAGCACGTGCGTGACAATCGATCCAGCAACATTGCGTTGTCCGAAGGAAGGCATCCGTATCCGGTGATGCGGCCGGGCTTCAAACCCGGTTGGGGGCGTCAGCCGCTCCCAGGTCGGTTCGACTCCGGCTGCTTTCCGCCATCAGGCGTTCAGCGATTTTGCCTTCTGGAAATCCACCGTATTTTTGTTCCGCAAAATACCCTCTGTTCCGCAAAACTCACTTCGTGGGCTTCACTTTGTCGCAGCGTCGATTGCGCACGTAGTGCCCGGCCATCACGCGCCAGTTTCAGTCAAGCCGGGCACGGCGCCAATGGCCGGGCCTTAGATGACCCCGGTGAGCGTCATAGGCCTCTCCGCCAGCCGGTCAGTAGGACTTGTACGGCAGAAATTTGCCGGAAAGCACCACGTTGACGCGGTCGCCCTTCGCGTCCGCCTGACGCTGAATGTCCATCGAGAAATCGATGGCACTCATGATGCCGTCGCCGAATTCTTCGTGGATCAGTTCCTTGATGGTCGTGCCGTAGACGTTCACCAGCTCGTACCAGCGGTAGATCAGCGGGTCCGTCGGAACCGCTGTCGGCAGTGAGCCCTTATACGGAACGATTTGCAGCCATGCGATGGCCTCGTCGGAAAGCTCGAAGATCTCACCGACGACGACAGCTTGCTCCTTGCTCAACTGCATTTGACCGAGGCATGCGGCAGTCGTCCACTCCTTGGCCATGCCGACTTTTTCCGCAACATCTGCCCACTTTAGGCCCTTGCGAACCTTCGCCGAGACGATCATCTCGGTAACCTGCGTGCGACTCGAAATCATGTGACTATCCTCAAAAAAACTACCACTGGAAAATTAAGCCGTATTGCCCATGCGGAGCGCACGGCCTTGATCAAGCTCCGTAACGTTGTCCTGAGACAAACCTGGACGAACAATTTGCGTCGTTTGATGCGTGTCACGACCGTGTTCGATATCCTGTTGAATCGTGGCGGAGCGTCTCACCAGAAAATCGATGAGATAGTTTCGAATCCGATAGAACTGCGGATCATGGACAAGCGTCTCTCGCGTTCGCTCCCGTGGCATCGTGTTCACCACAATTTCTGCAAGGCGCGCTCGCGGCCCGTTACTCATCAAGAAGATTCGATCGGCAAGCAATATCGCTTCGTCGACATCGTGCGTGATCATGAAAACGGTCTGATGAGTCGCCAGACAGATGCGCAGAAGTTCATCCTGGATAACCCCACGCGTCAGCGCATCGAGTGCCCCGAACGGCTCGTCCAGCAGAAGCATCTTTGGCGCGACGGAGAACGCACGAGCGATCCCCACTCGCTGGCGCATGCCGCCCGATAGCTCCGATGGCTTTTTGTCGATCGCGCGCGTGAGGCCGACCATATCGAGGAAGCGCATTGCGCACTCGTCGATTTGCTGACGCGTCCAATCCGGATACCGGGAGCGAACGGCGAATTCGACGTTCTGCTTCGCGGTGAGCCAGGGCAGCAACGCATGACCTTGGAACACGACCCCGCGATCGAGGCTTGGGCCTGCAATCTCTCTCCCGCCCATGACGGCACCGCCACCGCTCGCCTGCTCAAGCCCTCCGAGCACGTTCAGGATCGTGCTCTTTCCGCAGCCGGAGTGACCAATTACGCAAATGAACTCGCCACGATCAATCTTGAATGTCACGTCTTCGAAGACCGGCGGTAGATCTGCGCGATAGCGCTTCGAGAGGTTGTCGACCTCAATGAACGCACCGCCGCTCGTGGCGCGATTGTCATTACTCTGCATAGGTCACCTTCTTTTGCAGGCGGGCAAAAAGTTGATCGAGCAGCATCCCAACCACGCCGATAACGAGCACCGCAAACAGGACATTGGTCAGCGAAAGATTGTTCCACTGGTTCCATAGGAAATAGCCGACGCCCGTTCCGCCGACCAACATCTCGGCAGCCACGATGACAAGCCACGCAATCCCCATCGAGATGCGCATGCCGGTGATGATGGTAGGCGCAGCGGCGGGCAAGACAATCTGCACGGCCTTGCGTAACGGCGAGACTTCGAGGGTGCGGGCAACGTTTAGCCATTCACGTCTTACGTTCGCGACACCGAACGCGGTATTGATCAGCATCGGCCATAGCGAGCAGATGAAAATCACGAAGATTGCAGATATAGAGGCGTCCTTGATCGTGTATAGCGCGATTGGCATCCACGCGAGCGGCGAGATCGGCTTGAGCAACTGAATGAATGGATCAAAAGCGCGATAGAGCAGCGGAGACATGCCAATCAAGAAGCCCAAGGGGATCGACACGACGACGGCGAGTAGGTAGCCGCCGGCGACACGCAGAAGGGAATGGCCCAACTGAATGCCGATTCCCTTGTCGTTGGGACCATGATCGTAAAAGGGGTGTGCGAGGTTCTGCGCTGCGACGGAAAAGAACTGTGCGGGTGTGGGGAAGCCGTCGCTCTTCGGCGCCGACGATGGGTCGCCGGGCGTCTGCCCCATCAACTGTGCATACTCTTTTTGCGCCGCTGTCATTGGCGCGTGCTGAGCCTGCTTCCCTGCCGTTGTCGCGAATTGCCAGCAAACGAGAAAAATCGCAACCATGGCGAGTGACACCAGTGCAGCTTGCAATCGAATTGAAGACGTCATCTCATATCCTTTGAATCAGGTCCGCCTGATCGCGAAACTTGCAAGGTATTTGGCCGGGTTGGCAGGGTCGTATTCACGGCCCATCACTGAGAATTTCCGCATCCCGCCCGCCAACGCATCGTGGTCGACTTCTTGCCCCAGTGCCTTCATCTGCGCACTCGCATCCGTAAGCAAGAACACCTTCTTGGCAAGGTCGTCGTAGGAAATTTGCTTCTTGATGTAGCCCCACCGCTGCATTTGCGTGAGCATCCAGGTGGCCATCGAGTACCACGGAAGCGGTTGAAAATCCGTGCGATCTGGCTGATCACGCACATTTCCGAGCCCGTCGGCGTAGTGGCCATTGAGCGCTTGAAGAATGACCGATTCCGGCTGGTTCAGATAGTTTGGCGTCGAGATGGCGCGAGCGATCGCAGGACGGTTCTCTAACTTGTGAGCGCTCGCGGACGCCTTCAGCAACGCACGGTATAACGCCACGAATGTGTTCGGGTTCTGGTCAATGAAGTCCTGCGCTACACCGAACGCACAGCACGGGTGCCCGTCCCAAATGTCGCGCGACAAGATGTGAATGAAACCCACCTGGTCATACACAGCACGTTGATTGAAAGGATCCGGTCCGAGGAATCCATCAATGTTGCCGGCCCTCAGATTGGCGATCATTTCCGCAGGTGGAGTCACGCGGAGCTGAACATCACGGTCGGGGTCAAGTCCATGCTCTGCCAGGTAGTAGCGGAGCAGGAAGTTGTGCATGGAATACTCGAACGGAATGGCGAACTTGAAGCCCTTCCAGTGCTTCGGGTCTCGGTTGTCCTTGTGCTTCAAAGCCAATGTGATTGCCTGGCCGTTGACGTTTTGAATAGCCGCAACGCGCATGGGCTGGGCGGAAGACCCAAGCCCCATGGAAATGGCAAGCGGCATCGGTGCCAGGAAATGCGACGCGTCGAGCGCGTGATTAAGCATCTGATCTCGAACCAGCGCCCAACCGGCCGTCTTGCTAAGCGAGACGTTGAGACCCTGCTCCCGATAAAAGCCCATGGGGTCCGCCATGATCAGCGGTGTGGCGCAGTTGATCGGGATGAAACCTATCTTCAGGTCCTTCTTCTCCAGAGGACGCCTTTCTTCCGCCATGGCCTGAAGGTCGGCCAATGGGAGCACGCTGGCAATGGCGGCACGCGCGGCGTTGATGCCGACCGCACGAAGGAATCGCCGGCGCAGCGCGTCGTGGGGGAACAGCGCCCTGACAGCCGCCATTTCGAGGAAATGGCGCGACTGGACCTCCTCATCCTGCACCGGGCGGTGAGCTACAACGCCGCTGCGTGCATCGTGTTCGTCCTGGCTGGCGTGCATGCCGCATGAGCAGCGCTCCAGCGAGTGGTCTGGGCTATACGGGCGATACGGATTATCATCTTTCATGTTCGACGCACCTGGTTTGATCCGGACTCGGGTTAGCCGCCCTACGGGCAGCAAGGCATTCAAGCGACAAGCCGCTGCTGTGCGAAACCCGCTTCGATGCGGGCAATGACTCGACCATCGAGGCGCTGCTCAATCTGAATCTGACCCGCTCGATCATCGGGAGCACCCCACGTACCATGGGCGCTCGGGACGCCGTGGATAACGATGGGAAATGCCTTCGTTTTCAGGCGAATCAGCGGCGTGCTGTGGACATAACCGGCATGCTCGCGGTTGAGCACGTGATGCGAAAGCGCGCCGGCCTGACGCACGATCGGTTCGATAAATCGGCACGGCACGCCGGCAACGCTGATGCAATCGCCAATCGCGTAAATGTCTTCGATGTTTGTCTGCATCGTGTGCGGATCGATAACGATGCCTCGATCAAACGCAAGCCCGGCCATTTTTGCGAGGCGAGTCTCGGTGACGAGGCCTGTCGCAGCGACGACTTCGTCAACGCAAATTTGCTCGCCGCCTTGCATTTGAATGTTCTTTTGGCCGTTTTTCGCTTTCTCGATCCTCTCGATGCGACGACCCCCCAAGAATCTGACACCTGCATTCTGTAGGCTCGTCAAAAGTCTGTCAGAGACGACCGCTGGAACCAGACTGGCCAACGGGCCGGGGTTCACATCGATCAGCGACACGGCATGACCTGCACGCGCAAAATCCTCCGCGAGTTCGCACCCAATCATCCCGGCACCGACGATCGCAACGGTCTTTTTCGCGCCATCCAGGCGTGCCTGAATCCCCGACCATCCCGCCAAATCATTGACACGCCAACAAAGCGAGGCCGGCATCTGCTCCGGTAGTGCAGGGCGCGCGCCCTGCGCGATCACCAGCTTCGTATAGCGAATTGCGCCTCGCGTGGTACGGACCTGTTTGATGGACGGAGAAATGCCGACGACAAACGTTTCTGTCATCAGACGCACATTGAGGCGCCGCGCTGCATTGACGGCAGACTCCCGAATCAGATCGGCAGGCTTTAGGCTGCGCCCGAGCGCGACGGACAGTTCCGGCTTGAGGTATCGGTCGCCGTTGCATGCGGTCACGAGCGTAATCGGTACAGCGGGGTCGAGCGCACGCAACGCCTCTGCTGCACCCCACCCGGCAATGCCACCGCCCACGACCACGACGCCGAGCTCACGTGACGGCGCAACGACCGCAGCATCGTCCGAGCGTGCAGTGCACTCCAACGGTTGGTAAGGCTCGAAATCCGCCTTGACAACGCCACAGAGCGGACACGCCCAGTCCTCCGGAATGTCCTCAAATCTCGTCCCCGGTTCAAGCCCGCTATCGGGGTCGCCCAATGCCTCGTCGTAAATCAAGCCGCAGGCGCGACAGAGGAATTGCCGCCACGGCAAATTCGTCGGGGTGCTCATTCGGGGATCTCCTCTTTCGACAGGCGAGCCATCTCCCAACGCAGGTGCTTGATGGCAGGCGTTACGATCGCGACGAACTGAGCCTCGCGAATACGGCGTTGCGGCGCGGCGCTCATAAGGTAGCCGCGCGCGCCCTGATGCATAAGCGCAGAATTCGCAGCACGTAGTGCCAGTTGCGCGCCTTGTACGCGTGCGTCCAGTACATGAAGCAGATAGTCTTTGCTGCCGTCGTACGGCGTCTGCGCAAGCTTGGCGACGCGACTCCCCAGTTCGTCGTACTCCGCCTGAAGCTCGGCCGGACCGTCTTCCAGAAATTGGTTGACGTGACCAAGGACTGGCTCGACTTCGCGAATAGAGTCGATACTGCCCTGTGCGATGCCCATGGCCATCCCGGCTTGCAGCAACACAAATACCGCGCGTATCTTCGCAATGAGAGGACGAGCAGGATCTGCGATCATTGCGGCGTCGCCGACAAAGTAGTTGTCGAGGCGCACGCCCCAGGTGCTGGTTCCTTCCATGCCCGAAAATTCCGGGCATTGGCGCAATACGACCTCGGGCGTCAGCTTCAGCAGGAACATAATCTCGTGCGACACCGAGCCATCGTCGCGGAACACGCCTGCCATGGCACCGCAGTAATGTCCCGGCGCGATATGGCTCACCCACGGCAGTGCGCCGCTGACGTGATATCCGCCGGGCACCTTCACTGCGCGTAGCAGCATCTTTTCGATGCCGGCAATGGCTTTCATCGGGTTCGAAAGCGCCGTACCCCCGAAGGTACGCCCCATCGTGTGATCATCGAGCAGTTCGCCAGTCAGCGCAGGATTACCGGATTGCTCCATGTAAAGCCCACAGACGTCGTGTGCCCATGTGAGAAATCCCGTTGACCCACAACGGCGACTCACAGCGCGCATAGCGTCCAGCGCCAGGCCAACCCGACGACCGCCTCGCTCGAGGTGCGCGCCGAATGCGCCTGCGGTGCCGAGCGACCCCAGGATTTCGAGCGGGTAATGACCCTCGTCAATACGATGCGCGGCTTCCGCGAGCGGGCCGTCGGAGATGGCCGTCACGTTTGCCATGACGTGGGAATCGGTCCACGTCGAATCGATCCGGTCGCCAGGAAATTCAACCGCTTTCATGATGCGATACTCCCGTTATTCAGTGTGATGGAGCGTGCTGCGGCTTACTCCGCGAGCGCGATGCTGAACGGGACGGGATTGCGCATGGTGTTTGCAACGGGCGAGAAGTGATTGGCGTGCTTGACGATGTCGTCCAGCGCTTCGCGCGTGGCGTCGCCCTCGATGAGGACCTTCACACGAATTTCCTGGAAGCCCATTTGCGCGGGTTGACGTTCGGCGCCACCAGCACCCCACGCGGCGGTATTGCCGATATCGCCTTCCAGGAAGATTTCGAGACGCGAAAGCTTGACTTGGCGGTAGGTCGCCACCGCCGTAATGCCGACGCTCAGGCAACCGCCCAGCGCCGAGAGCGCGATCTCGCCAGGCGCAGGCACCGTGTTTTCACCAAAAAGATGGACCGGCTCGTCCACGACGACCGGGTTGTGGGTGCCCACATAGCTCCACGAGCGGAACTGCCCCTGCATGACCGTATGGACCTTGTTGCTGCCCTTGCGCTCGGGATTTTCACGGCCGGCGGCGGCAAACTTCAGAAGGCCTTCGCGGTCGATGGGGCGCAGGTAGGTGGTGACGGTTTCGGTACTCAAGGTAATTCTCCTGGTGACAGACGTGGCGTATGAGCCGGATGAAACGATCTGCGAGATCGCACATCCATCAATGCAAAGACCGTGCCAGGGGAAATAAAAATCTATAAGGTGCTGTATTTATTGCATTTTTTATGACAGACCGCGTTATAAGCCGAATCGGTACCCAATCGCAATTTGTTTACAATGTCGACAATTTGTCGAACATTGTCAGTCGCATCTAGCCGCAAATTTTCTGCCAGCGATACGAGAACTGACGAGTCGTCAACCCGAGGAGTTGCGCTGCTCGCGACTTGTTGCCGCCAGCCGAGCGCAACGCCTGACGCAGTTCATCTGCCGAATGTGAGTCGTTCGCCATGTACTGACGCACCCCTTCCGGAATTTGAACCCTCTGCGGCAGGGTCGAACCGGGAGTCTCAAGCAGTGGCGCCGGTTCCGCCGCGGGTAGAAACCGTTCAACATCTTCCGAATGGAGTATTGCCCTGTCGGCGAGCAGCACGACGCGTTCGATAAAATTTGAAAGTTCGCGGATATTGCCAGGCCATTGATGATCCTCGAGCCTTGCGAGCGCATCAGGCGCAAGATTGACGTTGCGCTGGTTCGCCTGGTTTGTACGGCTGAGAAAATGCAATGCCAAAGCGCGAATGTCACCTTTGCGCTCGGCTAAAGATGGCAGACGAATAGGAATAACGTTGAGTCTGTAGTAGAGATCCTGTCTGAACAGGCTGTTCGCAACATCTGTTTCCAGGCTTCTGTTCGTCGCCGCCACAAGCCTGACGTCGACCTTGATTTCACGCGTCCCACCCAGCCGGGTTATCGTTCCCTCCTGCAATGTACGAAGCAGCTTTCCCTGCAACGTGAGAGGCAGCTCACCAATTTCGTCAAGGAAGATCGTCCCCGACGAGGCCTGTTCGAAAAGCCCCTCTCGCACACCGGTCGCACCCGTAAACGCGCCCCGCTCGTAGCCAAACAATTCGGATTCGAAAAGCGTGTCGGGGATTGCTGCACAGTTCACCTTTATGAACGGCTTATCGCGGCGTTGACCCGACAAGTGCAGTGCTCTGGCGAACAGTTCCTTGCCGGTGCCTGAATCGCCGAGCAGCAAGACACTCGCCGATGCGTCCGAGACTCGCTCCAGCTCCGAAATCGCTTTAAGCAGCGCAGGCGAAGTCCCCACGATTCCGTACTTCGCGCTCTCATGCTCAAGCGCGTGCATCAACATCTCGTTCTGCTCTTCGAGTGCGCGAGTCTTTGCCTTCATCATCGAATCAAGATGAAGAAGGTGGCCGGCCAGCGTCGACAAGATCCGCAAAATAGACACGTCGCTTGATAATGCGCGATTGCGGACACGAATTCGATGGCACGCCAGGACGCCGACGCTTCGATCCTCGATTCGGATGGGGAGCGCGATAAACGACACGGGCCCCGGCGGAAGGCGGTCTCGTGTAACCGCCCGCGCAAGAAAGACATCGTCTCGATCGATGTCCTGCACGATCGTCAACTGGCCATGGCGCAGTACATGCCCCGTAATGCCTTCACCGACCTTGTAGCGCCCCCGTTCGATTTCGTCCGGCTTGAGGCCATACGCATATTGGATCCTGCAACTGTCTGTCGCAGCATCGTCCAGAAGCACAATGCGCCCACGGTTCAGCCCGAGGAGCTCGGACATCAGATGGAGCATTTCACGAAGAATGACGTCCGGCGATAGCCCTTTGCCTACGAGGCTCATTATTTGTTGGAGAAGGAGCATCTCCTGCTCTCTCCAGAATGCCGGCGAATCGCTTTCACTATGCTGGGAATTCATCTAGCCACCCGTGGGATAACAGATCCCATCATAAGATCAACCCGGGCATGAAACATATTCGTGGGGCGAATTCGCCAGCGATGTATGCGCACCCATTGTCTTCTTCCAATGCCTAGCTCATCGTCTGATCCTCGAAAATGATGTGAGCGGGTTCTCACTGGGTCAATACATGAACTACCTCCAGGTAGTTCATGTATTTGTCCGCACCCCCAATCGACCTATTGGGCAGCCTCCGCCAACCCAGCCATCAGCACATACTTCACATGAACATACTCTTCGATGCCGTAATAGCCTCCCTCCCGACCATAGCCCGACTGCTTGACCCCGCCAAACGGAACGGAAGCCGTACCCACCGAGCCTGAGTTCAGGATCACCATGCCTGCCTCGATGTCGCGCGAGAGGCGAAATGCCCGCCCGAGATCGCGGGTAAATGCGTAAGCGACCAGACCGTATTCGGTGGCGTTCGCACGCGCAATCACCTCCTTCTCGGAGGCGAATGTGTAAACCGGGAATACCGGGCCGAAGAGTTCCGTCGAGCAGATATCCATGTCGTCGGCGACGTTCGTGAGGATGGTCGGCGCATAAAAGAGACCACCGTTGTCGTGTCGCCGCCCGCCGAGCAACGTTTTCGCACCGCTCTTTTGCGCCTGCTCGACGAGCCGCGACACCTTGTCGAGTGCCGCCAGATTGATCAGCGGCCCCACTACGAAGTCGGGCTGTAATCCCTGGTCGACACGGATTCGCTCGACGGCTTCCTTCAGGCGCTGCACAAAGCGATCGTGAATGCCGGCCTGCACGTAGATGCGGTTCGGCGAGATGCAGACCTGTCCCGAGTTGCGCAGTTTTGCCGCAACGAGCCCTGAAATTGCCTGTTCGATGTCTGCATCATCGAACACGATGAACGGCGCGTTGCCACCGAGTTCCATCGTCAGCTTTTTCAGCGTATCTGCGCTTTTCCGTGCGAGCAGTTGGCCGATTTTCGTCGACCCAGTGAACGAAATCTTCCGGATGCGCGAGTCGCTGGTCATCATGCCGCCGATGGACGCAGGGTCGCCCGTCACCATTTCAAAAACACCCTCGGGAATGCCGGCGCGCCTTGCGTATTCAAGCAACTTATAGGCGGTCAGCGGCGTCTCCTCGGCAGGCTTGATGATGATCGTGCAACCGGCCGCGAGTGCGGTAGCGACCTTGCGTGCAATCATCATGAACGGAAAATTCCAAGGTGTGATCGACGCTACCGGGCCGATCGGCTCCTTGGTGACCAGCACTGCAGCGTCGGCGGCGTGCGATGGAATCGTATCGCCATACACGCGCCTGGCCTCTTCCGCATACCATTCGATAAAGCCCAGACCATAGTCGATTTCGCCGAGCGCTTCGGTCAGGCACTTTCCGTTCTCACGCGAGATCAGTTCGGCAAAGTCCTGCCTGTCTTGCCTGACCAGCTCGAACCATTTGCGCAGCAAGTCGCTGCGCTGCCTGGCCAGCGTCCGGGACCATTGAGGGAAAGCGGCGCAGGTGCGATCGATCGCCTCACGCACCTCCCGCTCAGTATGATGCTTGACGTGACCCACCACGCTGTCGTCCGCGGGATTCCTGACTTCGATCATGAAATATCCTTGAGTCCATGTTGGAAGGGTGATTGTCGTGAGCGGGAAATACGCCCGAAGCAGGCGAAGTGCGCGACGCGCGTCGACCGAAGACGCGCCCTCGGCACGACCGCACGCGACAACCTGGGGAAATGTTATGAGCGCGGGACAAGGCGGAAAACGCGCATTCGTCTGTGATTCTTGCCTGATCCTATGAGTGACTGGTGCTTTTGCCGACTGGATGCGAAACTGCGCTCGTCGACCGCTAAGGTTTGTTTTGTCTCCGCCATGGAATCCTCATCGAAACGTCAGGGGCGCGTGCGCCAACAGATGATCGAGTTGTTGCTCGAGCTCGCACCCAATGAGGGCTATAACCTTTCACCGCTGCCCGATATACGCTTCCTGCGTTCGAATCGGTCGTTGACCAGAACGCCAGTGCTCTATGAGCCGGGCATCGTGATCGTGTGCCAGGGGCGCAAGCGCGGCTTCTGGGGCGATCAGGTCTATCTTTACGATGCTCAGCGCTATCTGGTGGTCTCGGTGCCGTTGCCGTTTTCGATGGAGACCGACGCGAGCGAAGCCGAGCCGTTACTGGCGATCTATTTGCGGCTGGATTTCGGCATTGCCGCCGATTTGCTGCTACAGCTCGAGGAGCACGAAGCGCTGACGCCGACGCCACCTCGCGGCATGGCAACGACCACGCTCGATATACCGCTGGGGCAGAGCGTATTGCGCTTTTTGCAGGCCATGTTGAATCCTCTTGAGGCCCAGATCCTCGGGCCGGCGCTGGTGCGGGAAATCTATTTCCGGGTTTTCTTGGGCGAGCAGGGCGGCTCAATGCGCGCCGCTTTGAGTCGCCAAGGCAATTTCGGCCGCATTTCCCGCGCGATCCGCAAGATTCATACAAATTTTGCGCAACCGTTGACGGTGGAAGAACTCGCCGCCGAAGCGCGCATGAGCGTGCCGACTTTCCATGTGCACTTCAAGGCGGTGACCGACACCTCGCCCCTGCAGTACATCAAGTCCACGCGCTTGCATCAGGCGCGGCTCCTGATGGCGCGGCTCGGCACGACCGCGGCGGCGGCGAGTAGCCAGGTCGGTTATGAAAGTCCGTCTCAATTCAGTCGCGAGTTCAAGCGGCTGTTCGGCGGCAGCCCATTACAGGAAATCGCGCGCATGAAGCGCAATTTCGCGCTGCCCGACGAAGGTGCGCCATCGATTTTTGTATCGTCGCACTAACCCATACTCTCTGGACAACCTTCGAACATGGCCCGCCGCGACTCGCTTCCGCCACTCAATCCCACGCGCGCCTTCGAGGCGACCGGGCGTCTGCTCAGCATTTCGAAGGCGGCCGACGAGTTGGCCGTCACCCCAGCGGCGGTGAGCCGGCAGGTCAGGAGACTCGAGGATTTTCTGAAGGCGCCGCTGTTCGAACGGGTGCGCGGCGGTCTCGTGTTGACCGCGGTGGGCGCGCGTTATCTGTCGGAGTTGATGCCGCTTTTCGCCACGCTGCGCGAAGCGACGGAGGCGATCGTGTCAGGCAGCCAGAGCGACAATGTGCTGCGCATCCGCTCGCCGGCCACGTTCGCGGTGCGCTGGCTGATTCCGCGGCTGGCCAGCTTTCACCGGCTAAATCAAAACATCGATGTGCAATTGACCACGTCGTCGGCGCCACTGAACTTCGCGCTGGAAGACATTGACGCGGGCATTCAACTGGGCGATGGCGACTGGCCCGGCATGAACACGCAGCGCCTGATTCCCAACGAACTGGTGCCGGTGGCTGCGCCCATGCTCACCTTGAGAAAGCCGAGGCAGCTCGAAGGTCAAACACTGCTGCATTCGCTCGCTCGCGCCGACGACTGGGGGCTGTGGCTGGCCGCCGCGGGCGTGTCGAGAATCAACGCGCAGCGCGGCATGCGTTATGAGACATCGCTGCTGGCATACCAGGCGGCGATCGAGGGGCACGGCGTGGCGATCGCACAGAAGGCGCTGGTCGAGAAGGATTTGGCCGACGGCACGCTGGTCATCCCGTTTGGGCCGACACTCGATCGCGGCGCGTACACCTACTATTTCGCATGGCCCTCGGGCAAGCGGCAGACAGCGGCGTTGCGCGCGCTTCGCGAATGGCTTGCCACGGTGGTGCACAGCTAGCGCTGATGGCGGGGCGCATGACTTTACAAAAAGTCAAAAGGTACGGTCGATAAAGTCGTTTGTCCACGCGGATTGCGCTCTCTATCCTGTTCTCAATGGCTGCAAATCGGTGACACGAATGTCATTTGCAGCGCAGAACCGGATAGGAAAAAATGATAAGAGACAGTCTTCGAGGCGTACGCGTGCTGGATTTTTCGCACGTACTGGCCGGGCCGGTTTGTTCCATGATGCTGGCCGATCTCGGTGCGGACGTGGTCAAGATCGAGCCGCCGTTCGGTGAGCTGGGGCGCAAGATCGGGCCGCCATGGATCAACGGCGAGAGCGTCGCCAATCTCAGTGTCAATCGCAACAAGCGCAGTCTGGCGATTGATCTGAAAACCGAGGCTGGCCAGCGAACGATAAGGGAGATGGTTCGACAGGCCGATGTGATTGTCGAGAACTTCCGGCCCGGCGTCATGGCAACGTGGGGTCTGGATTATGCGTCGCTTGAAGCGACTCACGGCAAGCTCGTTTACTGCTCGATCTCCGCGTTTGGACAAACTGGCGCTGCGCGCAGTCGCCCCGCCGTGGACGGCATCATTCAGGCCGCCAGCGGGCTGATGAGCACGCTCGGTGAGCCGGGCTCAGCGCCGTTAAAGGTACCGGTTCCGGTGGCGGACATGGTGGGCGGCTATATGGCCACCATCGCCGTGCTCGCGGCGCTGCACGAGGTCCATGGCGGTGGCGCCGGCCAGTACCTGGACATCAGCTTGTTCACAGCCGCCATTGCGCTGCAACAGGTCGGCTTCACGTCGTTTCTCGCCTCCGATACCAACCCGGAAAAGGTCGGCAGTGCCGCGCCTTATGCGTCTCCCAACGAAGCCTTCCAAACCCGTGACGGCTGGCTGATGATTGCCGCTTATCACCCGCAAAGATGGGTGTCGCTTTGCGAGGCGGTTGACTTGCCGCATCTCGAGTCGGACCCACGTTTTGTCACCAACACGGATCGCGTGCGCAATCGGGCTGCCCTGCGCCGCGCGCTGGGGGAATGCTTTGCGACCCGCACCACATCCGAATGGCTCGAGCTGTTGGCCGCTCGCGACATTCTGTGCGCTCCGGTTTCGACGTACAGCGAGGTGGTGGATTCTCGCGAGTATCGCGAAAGCGGAATCGATTCGAGCGTCGATCATCCGATTGCCGGCAAGGTGCGGCTGCCTGGCTTTGTCTTCGGCAAAAGCGACGATACGCGTGCCGCGGACGTTGCCGCGCCATTAGTCGGGCAGCACTCAATTGAGGTTCTCGCGGAGTACGGTGTTACCCAGGAGGAGATCACCAGGCTGATCAGCCGGGGCGTGATCCAGACCGCCGCTGCGCAAGATGCGCCGGTCTCTCTGTAGGAGGTGGGTGTGACGTGCGCTCCCGTACTTATCGAGAAGCATCGACGGGTCACGTTGCTCAGGCTGGCATCTGACAATCCATGTAATCCGCTCACTGACGCGCTTGGTCGGATCGATGCCGACGACCCAGTGCATGCAACTTTCATCACTGGCTCAGACAAGACATTTGCAGCGGGCGCTGACATTGCGGCGATGTCGGCGCTGACATATGCCGATCCGTTGAGTCGTCGCCTGGGCGACGGTTTGTTATTCGAGCGACGGCTTTTTTCATGCTGGCTTCGCGTTGCACGATCAGAAGGAAGGCATGGCGGCGTTCTTGCAGAAGCGAGCGCCGGAATTTCTCAATAAGTGAGTATCTGTATGAATCGCTACGCAATGAACACCAGACAGGATGTCATGACGACCGACGACGCTCAAAGCGAAGGATTGGTTTTGACCCGCGTCGTCAACGGCGTGATGACAATCACGCTGAATGAGCCGAAAACCGGTAACGCGCTCGATGTGGCGATGACCGAAGCGCTGGCAGACGCCCTGGAGCGGGCGAGCGGGCTCTCGAATGTGCACTGCGTGTTGCTCCGGTCCTCGGGCAAGCATTTCTGCACAGGTGGCAACGTGAAAGATATGGAGGCTGGCGCCGATCTGATGCAAGGCTCTGTCGAGGCGGTCAGGGAGCGCCTCGCGGGTAGCCTGCATCGCATTCCCCGCGCGTTGCATGCGCTGCCGGTGCCATCCATCGCCGCCGTCAATGGTGCCGCAGTGGGCGCGGGATTCGATGTCGCATTGATGTGCGATTTGCGCATTGCCGCGGAAAATGCCCGTTTCTCGGAAAGCTTTCTGCGGCTCGGTTTGGTCTCTGGCATCGGCGGGGCCTGGTTCCTCACTCGGATTGTCGGGGTCGCCAAGACAATGGAGTTGACGCTGACCAGCGAATTCATCGATGCGTTCCAAGCGCTTGATGCCGGCATCGTCTCGCGAGTCGTGGCCGACGACGCATTGGACGCGGAGGCGGAGCGACTGGCTGAAACAATCGCCAGCAGCCCTCCACACGCTTTGCGAATGGCCAAGCAACTGGTTCGCCAATCGGCGGAAACATCGTTGCCGGCAGCCTTGGAGATGGCCGCATCGATGCAGGCCATTCTTCTTTGCGGTGAAGAGCACAAGGCCGCGGTTCGCCGGTTTCTCAAGTGAAGCGTCGGCAGACGACGTGCGCTATGTAATACAAATAAAAATCAATGGAAGGAGACAGTCATGAACACGCATCATCGCCAACCGGCGGCGCTACGGCAAATGTTGAAGATCATCACAACCTCGAGCTTGGGAACGATGCTCGAGTACTACGACTTCTTCGTGTATGTCGCGCTGACGGGCACACTGACGCAATTGTTTCTGCCGTCGCAGGACAGAACCGTCGCTGCGCTCGCGGGCGTCGCGACTTTTGGCATTGCTTACCTCGCGCGACCCATCGGCACGATTATCTTTAGCCCTATGGCGGATCGTATCGGGCGCAAAAAGACCTTTGTCATCACACTTGTGTTGATGGGTGTCGCGACTGTCGGCATCGGTTGTTTGCCGACTTATGGCGCAGTCGGGGTGGCCGCACCCGTCGCGTTGCTGGTGCTGCGCATTACGCAAGGCATTGCGCTCGGTGGGGAGTATGGCTCAGCTGTGGTCTATGTGGTCGAATACGCACCGCAGGACAAGCGCGGCATGTTCACGAGCGTCTTGCAGAGCACGGCCGGGGTCGGCCTGTTGCTCGCCCTGGCGATAGTGTCTGCATTGCGACTGACGCTTGACGCCCACGCATTCGCCACTTGGGGCTGGCGCGTGCCTTTCCTGGTCTCCGCACCGATCGTCGCGATTGCAACGATGATTCGATTGGGCATGAAGGAGACGCCGGTGTTCGTGGAAATGCAGGCAAGCGGGCGTTTGTCGAAAGCGCCCCTGTCCGACACGGTGACCAGCAAATCCTCATGGAAAGCCATTCTGGTTGCGATTTTCGGTGCCCAAGGGGGCACTTCGGTATCGTTGTACACGTCGATTGTCTACATGCTGTACTTTCTGCAGAACGTGCTCAAGGTGGAGCCGACTCACGCCAGTCTTTGCGTGGCGGTCGGCATCATCATCGCGACGCCGATGTTCCCGGTGTTTGGCCGCTTATCCGATCGAATCGGGCGGGCACGGGTGATGTTCATCGGCATACTGCTATGGATGGCCAGCGCATATCCGACCTTTGCTGGGATCCGCACGGGTGTGCTCAACGAGGCCTGGGGTGTGGTCGCGGCACTTATTACGGTACTCGCCGTGTTGACCGCCATGATCATGGCGCCGCTACCCGCATTTATCGCCGAGTGCTTTCCGCCTCAGAGTCGGACAACCGGATTCGGACTCGCGCAGCAACTGGGCAACATCCTGTTCGGTGGATTTTTACCGCTCATCAGCTTGTCGCTGGTAGCGCTGACCGGCAACCAACTGGCAGGAGTGGCCTATTCGATTGCGTCACTGGTGCCCTGTCTTGCGGTTACCTATTTCTGGGGATTCAAACGAGATCGCGCCAATCGCCGGCCGGAATTGATGAACGCGCCGGCACCGGCTGGCAAATAATACGTCCGGCAACACTTTGCCCTCACGTGCTGTCGGTGAACACAGCGATAATCCGCAAATTATCGCTGTGGAGCATGAGCGGTCCAGGCATGTCCGTCGGCATTCATGGAGCAACAAATCTGCTGCATGTGGCGACAGTCCATGACGGGCATGATCGGCAAGTGTGAACTTCACACATCGTCGACGCGTGTCCGATTCGGAGAAGGCGCGGCGCCGATGACGAATCGGTCAACTTTCGATCGCCGCCTTTGGCTTCGTGGTGGATGCGTAAGTCGCCTCACGCCGCCGGCGCAACGCTGACCCCCGTCACACCATGACGTTGCATGGCATCCGCCACGAAACCCTCGCGTTTCATGTCTTCCACGAACGTCGTCAGAAATGCCACAGCCGCCTCGCCGCGCGTGATCGGCATACCCATCGCTTGCTGAATGACCATGAAACGCTCGTCGAGCAGCCGATAGCCCGTCAGCGCGGCCACGTCGTGTTCGAGCTGTTGCTTTACGCCAGCGGCCACTTCACAGCCGGTCTCGATGAACGTCTTGACCACCGTCGGCGACGTGGGCGAGCGCACGATGTCCGCGCGCTTGAGTTCGCGCGTCAGGAACAGGTCATACGCGCTGCCTTTGCCGACGACAACGCGCATGCCCGCCTGATCGACATCGGCGTTGGTCTTCACCGGCGAGGCGTCGCGCACCAGGTAAAAGCCTTCGATGAGCAAGTACGGTGCCGTGAAACCGATCGTCGCGGCGCGGCGCGGATCGATGGCGAAAAAGCCCACGTCGGCCTGCTCGTTCGTCACCGTCTCCACCGATTTGCCGGCGGCATCGACCACGACAAGCGCGAGCTCGACGCCCAACCGCTTTGCCAATTCACCCGCCAAATCGACCGAAATGCCAATGGGCCGGGACTGCCCATCAAGCCCCGCCAGAATCGGATTGCCAAGGTTGATGCAGGCGCGCAGCACGCCAGTCGGCGCAAACGCAGCAAGGAGGGTCGAATCGAGCGTCATGGTCGGGATCGGGAGGTCTGGGGTTCGAGAATATCGGCAATCTTGCCGATGGCGTCGACGGTGTGGCGCAGAGGGGCGCTCGGTACAACGGTACCGGCCGTAAGATTGACTCACGCCAACGCTCAGGCCATCAAGACGCGCCTTCTCACCAGTGTCGCGGCTGCCGATGCGAGGGCATGACGCCTCAGCTTGCCCCGATCTCGCGCCCGCGACGGTGGGTCTCGCCGAGTCGAATGGCCTCGGCGACTACGCTCAGCACTTCGGTTCCGGTGTTCTCCGAGTGCGCCTTGAGCACCTCGCCCAAGTGCGGCCGCCCGGCTTCGCGCAGGGCCGCCATGATCCGGTCGTGCTCTTCGTGCGATTCCTGCCAACGCGAAAGATCCGCGTTCGCGGCGCCGCGTGCGCGATGCACCTTGCTCATCAACGTGGCATAGAGCGACGAGAGGACCGGGTTGCCCGCGCCATCCACGATCATCTGGTGGATCTGCTGATTGATGCGGAAGTACTCCGTCCGAAGCCCTTTGCCATGCGCGTCGAGCATCTGCTCGTGCTTCCGCTCGATCGCTGCCAGCGCGCTTTCGGTCAATCGCCGAGACGCCAGTTCGCCCGCCATGCGCTCCAGGCCGTGGAGGATCTCGAACGTCGCGCGAAGCTCGTCGAGATCGAGTGGCGCGACCCGGTAGCCGATGTATTGCCGATGCAGCACCAGTCCTTCTGACACCAGCGTCTTCAGCGCTTCGCGCAGCGGCGTCTTCGAGACGTCGAACATTTCGCAAAGCGCCTTCTCGTCAATGCGCTCGCCCGGTGGCAGCTCGCCTTCTTCGATCATGACGCGCAAGCGCGCCGTAATCTCGGCCGCCATGCCTAGCGTGCGGAGTTTGAGGGACTTCTGGAGGGGGAGGGTCACGGTCTCGAGCGTGTTTATCAGTGTCATAAACATCCTACCATATAGGGAAATCCCTAGAATAGATTTCAATAAAATCAATTATTTACCGATATTGTAATTACAGATTACAGATTCTATACTCACTCTCAAGTCGCGACGAAAGCTATGTAAGTCATCTACTCTGGAGATTCACCATGCAGTCGACAGGCAGGGTTGCCGCTATGGCAGGCACGAAGAGCGCTGTGCGCTGGAAGATTTTTTTCTTGATGCTGTGTCTGATCTCGATCAACTACATCGATCGGGCGTCTTTGTCGGTGGCCATGCCGCTGATCTCGAAGGAGTTCGACCTTACGCCCACGATGGAAGGGTTGATCCTGAGCGGATTCTTCTGGACCTATGCCGTCATGCAGATTCCGGGCGGCATGCTGGCCGACAAATACAAGCCGCGCATCGTGATCGCGCTGGCCACGGTCTTCTGGGGCATCTTCCAGGCGGCCGCCGCCGTGTGCACGAATGCCACGTCCCTGCTGTTCACGCGCTTCGGACTGGGCGCTGCGGAAGCGCCGATCTATCCGGCAGGCGGCAAGTTGAATGCCATCTGGATGACGCAGTATGAACGCGGCCGCGGCGCCACGTTGCTCGACGGCGGCGCGCCGCTGGGCGCCGCCCTCGGTGCCATCATCATCACCTGGCTCATCACGATGCTTGGCTCATGGCGTCTGGCGTTCGTCGTCGCGGGCGTTGGCACCGTGCTCGCCGGCTACGTCGCCTGGCGCTACATTCGCAACACCCCGCGCGAACACCCGGGCGTGAACGACGAAGAGGCGACCTACATCGAGGAAGCGCAAGCAAACGAGCACCGCGCCGAACCGGCCAACCTCTCCGGTCGTTCGCTCGATTTCTTCAAATACCGTTCCGTGTGGTGCATGGCGCTGGGCTGGATGTGCTTCAACACGGTCTTCTACGGGCTGCTGACCTGGATGCCGAACTACCTCCATAAGGTTCACGGGTTCGACATCAAGCAGATGGGCGGCGCCAGCTTCATCATCTTCTTCTGCGGCTTTATCGGCGAGCTGTTCGGCGGCTGGGTCGGCGACAAGTGGAAGGCGGCAGGCGGCGCACCCAACAAGGTCATGCGCACGCTCTTCGGCATTGCCGCCGTGATCGCGACCGCCTCGATCTTCTCCGTGGCGTATGTGAAGAGCGATGTCATCACCGTGGTGCTGCTGTCCTCGACGCTCTTCTTCCTGCGCTGGTGTGGCCTGTACTGGTGCATTCCGTCCATTCTCGGCACGCGCAACAAGGTCGGGTTCCTTGGTGGGGTCATGAATCTCGGCGGCAACATCGGGGGCATCAGTGTGCCGCTGATCGTCGGCGTGATCGTGCAGACCACCGGTTCGTATTTCCTCGCGCTGATGTTCTTCGCGGCCGCCGGTGTCGGGCTGTTCATCTGCTCGACGCTGATCGACTACGAACGCAAGCTTCCGGTTTGATTTTTCAGACACACGTTTTCCCCTTGATCGGCACGCCGCCCAGGCGGCCGGTCATCGCATTTTTGGTAAGACCATGACGACCCAAAAACGTAAACTGCTTGGCATGCTCACGCCGTCTTCCAACACCGCGCTGGAACCGATTACCAGCGCGATGGTGGCTGACCTCGATCATGTCTCTGTCCATTTCTCCCGCTTTCGCGTCACGCAGATTTCTCTCGGCGAGAACGCGCTCGGCCAATTCGACCTGGAAAAGATTCTCGACGCGGCGCAGCTCCTCGCCGACGCCGAAGTCGATGTCATCGCTTGGAACGGCACTTCCGCCGGGTGGCTGGGCTTCGAGACCGACGAAGCGCTGTGCCGACAGATCACCGAGACGACCGGGATTCCCGCCACCACGTCCGTGCTGGCGCTCAACGAGATCCTCGCGCGCACGGGCGTGACAGAGCTCGGTCTCGTGACCCCGTATCTGGAAGACGTGCAGCAACGCATCGTCGCGAACTATGCGCGTCGAGGCATTCGTTGCACGGCAGAGCGCCATCTGGGGCTGAGCAAGAACTTCGAGTTCTCCGAGGTCAGCGCGCAGACGCTGGAGGCACTCGTCAACGAGGTGGCCCAAGCGCGCCCGCAAGCCATCACCACGTTCTGCACCAACCTGCACGCCGCGCCGCTCGCCCGCGCGCTGGAAGCCAAGACCGGCATTCCCGTGTACGACACCATCTCGACGGTGCTCTGGAAGTCGCTGCGGCTCGCCGGCGTCGACACGCGCGCCCTGAGCGGCTGGGGTCAACTGTTCCAGCAAGGAGAGTAAGACGATGAGCGACACCTTCGATCTGGTCATTCGACATGCCGACGTGGTCACGGCCGCCGATCGTTTCACGTGCGACATCGGCGTGCGCGACGGCGTGATCGCCGCGCTGGGCCGGAACCTGGCCAGTGGTGCGCGTGAGCTCGACGCCTCGGGATTGCTCGCGCTGCCTGGCGGTGTCGACGGCCACTGCCATCTCGACCAGCCGATGCCGGACGGCCTGCGCATGGCCGATGACTTCTTCACCGGTACGCGCGCCGCCGTGTGCGGCGGCACGACGACGGTGATCCCGTTTGCCGCGCAAGAGAAGGGCGGTTCGTTGCGCGCGGCCGTCGACGACTATCACCGCCGCGCCGAAGGGCGCGCGGTGGTGGACTACGGATTCCATCTGATCGTTGCGGATCCGACCGAGAAGGTGCTCCGCGAAGAACTGCCGCAATTGATTCGCGAAGGGTACACGTCGTTCAAGATCTATATGACCTACGACGATCTGAAGCTCTCGGACCGCGAGATTCTGGAAGTGCTGTCGGTGGCGCGCGAACACGGCGCGCTGGTGATGGTGCATGCGGAGAATTCGGATTGCATCGCATGGCTGACGGACAAGCTCGTCGGGCAGGGTCGCATTGCGCCGAAGTTTCATGGCCTCGCGCGGCCCGCCGCCGTCGAGCGCGAAGCGACGCACCGGGCGATCACGTTCGCTGAACTGGTGGACGTGCCGATTCTCATCGTCCACGTCTCGGGCAAAGAGGCGATCGGTCAGATTCGTTGGGCACAGGGCCGGGGCATGCAGATTCTGGCCGAGACATGTCCGCAGTATCTGTATTTGAGCGCCGAGGATATGAATCATCCGGGCGATGACGGTTACGCGGGCGCCAAATGCGTTTGCAGCCCGCCGCCGCGCGATGCCGACAATCAGGAGGCCGTGTGGAAGGCGTTGAAGCAAGGCGTGTTCTCGGTGTTCTCGTCGGATCACGCGCCGTTCAACTATGAAGATCCGCAAGGCAAGAAGCCCGGCGGCAAACCGCAGTCGTTCGAGCATATCCCCAACGGCATTCCCGGCATTGAGACGCGCCTGCCCTTGCTGTTCGATGGCGTGCATCGCGGACGCCTGTCGATTCATCAGTTCGTGGAACTGACGTCGTACCGTCCGGCGCGGCTTTACGGTCTGTATCCGCGCAAGGGCACCATCGCGGTGGGGGCGGACGCCGACATCGTGCTGTGGGACCCGGAGATGCGCACGACGATTCGCAACACCCAACTGCATCATGCCGTCGACTACACGCCGTACGAGGGGCGCGAGGTCGTTGGTTGGCCGGTGCACTGCTTCTCGCGTGGCGAACAACTCGTCGCCAGTGGGCAATATCTGGCGCCGGCCGCCGGGCGAGGGCGCTTTCTGCCGGCAGACGCGCCGTCCCTGGTGTGACGCAAGACAACGACAGTGGCAGGAGATTTCATGCGATTACTTGTGGTAAATCCCAATATCTCGACGAGCGTGACGGCGCTGATCGAAGCTGAAGCCCGTCGCGCCGCATCGCCGCAAACGACGCTCGCCTTCGCGACGGCGTCGTTTGGCGTTGCCTACATCGAGACGCGTTTCGAAGCGCTCGTCGGCGGCTACGCCACGGCGTGTGCCGCTGCGGAACAGGCGGGCACGTTCGATGGTCTCGTGGTGGCGGCGTTCGGCGACCCGGGGTTGGGCGGGATCAAGGAGCTATTCGACGTGCCGGTGGTCGGCATGACCGAAGCGGCGTTGGCGAGCGCGTGCCTGCTCGGCGCACGCTTTTCGATCATTGCCATCTCGCACCGGATTCAAGCCTGGTATCGGGAGTGTGTCGAAGCGAACGGGCTGACGTCGCGGCTCGCCAGCATTCGCAGCCTGACGTCGCCATTGCGCGATATTGCGACCGTGCAGGAGGACCACGCGGAGCGCCTCATCGAACTGAGTCGGCAAGCCGTGGAGGAAGACGGCGCCGACGTGATCGTCGTGGCGGGCGCGCCGCTGGCAGGACTGGCGCGGACATTGCGCGATCGCATTCCGGTGCCGGTCGTCGATGGCGTTTCCAGCGCGGTGCGGCATTGTGAGTCGCTGGTGGCCTTGCAACCGGGCGTGGCGCGCCTGGGCAGTTTTCAGCGCCCGCCCGCGAAGCCGCACGCGGGGCTGCCGCTCGCCGTGAGTCGGATGCTTGAAGCGCCCGGGGCCCGGGACGTTTGACACCGGAGTTGGCCCGGCAAAAACACCGTCAACGTTGGGGCCACGACAGGCAGAACGTCGTTCGGCCGTTACGGCTCGCCACTGTGATGCTTCCGTCGTGAAGCCCCATGATCGTTCGCACAATGGCGAGCCCCAACCCGGCCGAAGCGCCACCGGTGCCGACGCCCGACGATTGCCGTCGTGATTTGTCACCTCGGTAAAAGCGGTCGAAAATTCGTTCGATATCTTCATTGTCGATCGCGACGCCGGGGTTGGACACGGATACGTCGACTCGGCCTGCCTTGACCTCGGTGGAAATTTCAATCGTGCCGACATGGGTATGCCGGATCGCATTGGCGAGCAGATTCCCCACGGCTCTGCGGAACAATTCCAAATCGGCTTTCAGCATCGTATCAGCGCGGCCTGATACGTGAATCGCCGACCCGTCCTCGTCTGCCAACCCTTCAAAATAGCCGGCTATGTTCCCGAGTTCGTCGGCAACATTGAACACTTGCATATGGGTAATGAATTGGGGGTGTTCCGCTCGCGCGAGAAACAGAACATTCTCGATCATCCGAGACAGGCGGTCGCACTCCTCGAGATTCGACGCCAGCAAACTTTCATATTCGTCTACGCTACGCGGTCGACGAAGGGCGACCTCTGTCGCCCCTTTGATATTGCCAATGGGCGTTCGCATGTCATGGGCGAGGTCCGCCGTGAACTGGAACAGTCGCTGAAACCCTTCCTCCAGGCGCGCCAGCATTCGATTGAGCGACATTGCCAACGCGCTGAGTTCCGTTGGCGATTGCACGACCTGCAGGCGGGCATCGAGACGGGTCGCAGTAATGTCGGTGGCGTCAGCGGTCATTTGACGTAGCGGCCGAAGGGCAAATTGAATCAACAGATAGGTGGCAAGCATCGTGACCAGGCTGCCGACGATGCCAGCCATGGTGAGCTGATCCCGGTATTTGTCCAGCAACCGGAGCGGGGCCCTGACATCGCGAACCACGATCCCGTTCAAACGGGTCCCGTCGCGAAGCCGAACGTCAAATGCAACGCTCCTGACAGGGATTTTCTGATCCGTTGTCCACGCGACGACATCCGACGAGGCGATCTTGGCGTTGTCGGACACCCGCGCCTGCTGCAACGGTATGGTGGCGGGGTCGAGCCGGAGGCCTTTGTCCGGTGCGGAATCCAGGTCGTCAATGACCTGATTCGGGCCATAGGAGAGGAGTCGATCGCCTTTCGGGTCGAACAGCACGAGGGACAACGCGCGATCGCCCAGCACGGCACTCACCAAGCGGGGCGTGTGCGACTTCACATCGTCCTTGGTGTCGAGTTCGGACGCCAGACGTCGCACGTGACGGCTGGCCAGTACGACATCCGAGTCGAGGTCTGTCTTGACCTGACGGTCCAGCGCTACATATAGGTAGCACCCCACGAGGACAAAGACGGCAAGTAGCGTGACGCCGAACGACAGCGCCAGCGTTGCGGCAAGGGAGCGACGAATCATGATTCGTCCCGGACCTCGAGCACATACCCTACGCCACGCACGGTATGTATCAGCTTTAGCGCTTGGTCATCGTCGATTTTCGACCGTAGCCGGCGGATGGCAACTTCGACGACGTTGGTATCGCTGTCGAAGTTCATGTCCCAGACATACGAGGCGATTTGCGTCCGCGTGAGCACTTCCCCTTGCCGTCCTGCCAGCAGTTGCAACAAGGCAAACTCCCGCGGCGTGAGTTCGATCCGATGGCCGGCCCGTTTGACACGCCGGCGCAGCAGGTCGATGTCCAGATCCCCGACGCGCAGCGTTTCCGAGTCGCGCGGAGGACCACGCCGGGCGAGTGTACGGACTCTGGCCAGCAGTTCAACGAAGGCGAAAGGTTTGACGAGGTAGTCGTCGCCGCCGGCCTCGAGGCCGCGAACCCGATCGTGAACGTCGTCCAGCGCCGTAAGAAACAACACTGGCGTCTCCTTGGTCGCGCGAAGGCGCTTGACCACTGCCCATCCGTCCATGACGGGAAGCATGACGTCCAGAATGATGACGTCGTACTCCTCTTCCTGTGCAAGCAGCAGCCCCTGCGCGCCGTCGGTTGCCAAATCCAACGAGATGCCGGATTCCTCGAATCCCTTTTTCAGGTAGGCGCCGGTCTTCGGTTCATCTTCAATCAACAGAACGCGCATGCTTTGTCGCCTCGGAATAGGCGCGTCGCGCCGCGTTGGCCGACGCTACGCTTGCCCATGATAGCCGAACGCGGAACGCGTCCTGAACGCCAAATCGGCGATAGTCCGCTCCGGGCATTGTGTCGGCGCGTTGTCACGTGCGAGCGGCTTCGCGGCGGCTGACCTGTTGACGAGCCTTGCGGCACGGCGGACGAGCCACGGTGCAAATTCCATTACCGCCGGTCACCGTTCGCCGTGCGCATCAACTCGCGACACGATCACGAGCCAACGTACATCGCCGCCGTGTCGCTCGTGCTTTGCTGGCTCAGGACTTGCGGTGCCGCGCCAAGGCTCGACGTGCTCGCGGTTTGGGGTTGCGATTGCAGCCTGGCTTCTGCCGCCTGAATGTTGTCCGGATAGTGAGCGTTGCTTGCGGAGGGAACATAGCCAGCCTTCTCCATCTGAACGAGCTCATGCTGAACGCTCGCACGCGTCGTTTCCGATGCCTGCGCAAAAGACAGGGCGGGGATGGCGAACGCGCAAGCGACGATGACGGACTTTACGATCGATTTCATGATGTTTTGCCTCAACGGTTTTGATGTGAGTGCCAACGCGAACCTTTCGCGCCGGCAGGTCCCGCCGTGACGTTGGCGTCTCAGCGTTGAAGGCATTTTGCGGGTCGAGGGCTGACCCGATCGTTACTGGGAGATTACAAAATTGAAATGTGTCTGCGGGCGCGGGCAGGAAGCAGGGCGGTGGGGCGGGTGAGGTCCCGGAACGCGTGGGAAGCGGCGTTACCGCGTTGAACCGTTCGACGTTGCCAGCGCCGCGACGCCAAGGCCGATGTACAGCAGACCGGTCACGTATTTCCCGGCCCCTGGCTTTGCGCGCCGGTGGGTGAGCGCCTTGCCGATGGTGCGGGCGAGTGCCGCGTAAGTGATGTCGCTCAACGCACCGACGCACACCAGCAATACGCCGAGCGTCGCGATTTGCAGCGGCACATGGCCAGACTCGGGGTTCACGAATTGCGGCAGGAAGGCGGCGATGAAGAGCCCCGTCTTCGGATTGAACAGATTGACGAGAAAGCCTTTCTTGATCGATGTGCCGAGCATGCGTGCTGGCGGCAGCGGCGCGGTGCCGAGCGCCGCGGGTCGGCTGCGCATCGCCTTGACGCCGAGAAAGATGAGATAGGCCGCGCCGAACGACTTGATCGCGCCGAACAGCAGTGGCGAGGCCAGTAGCAGGGCGGTCAGTCCGCCAGCCGCGAGGGCAACGTGGACAAGCGTGGCCAGCATTACGCCGAAGCACGACGCCAACCCGAAACGAAATCCCTGGCTGGCGCTCGCCGTCGCGATGTAGATCGTATTCGGTCCCGGAATCGCGACGAGTACGGCGACGGTGACCAGAAAGTAGGGAAGCACGGTGATATCGATCATGGGGCAGAGGAAGCGGCGCTATCGTTGACGCAACCGAAGGCGCAGAAGCATTGGCCGGTGTCGCAGACATGACGGTGCGCCCGGGCATCGTAACATCGTGACGGCTGGCGCAATGGGGGGCACGATGGTCTCGTTGGCGTCCTTGCCCGGTCGGCGCGGTGCGACACGGTGCCGTAGCTTACCCAGTGCGCGACGTGCCGCAGCGCTTAATACGTTAGATCGACGTTGACTGGACGCTGGCCGGGTGTCAGTCGATGATCGGGCGGCGTGAAACGGTGTGTTGCATGCCTCTGCCGGCCGAAATTCGGAAATGGCGTTACACTTCTAGCGCACGCCCCGCCATCCGGTGGCGGGCGACTCCCCAATTTCGGCCTGTTTGAACGTCAACATGAAGTCCCCTGGTACTGCCTCTGCCACGCCCGCATGCGACGCTGGCGAATGCGTCGAGCTTGTCGCAACGGCGACCCTGCCGACCCGATACGGCACCTTCACCTCTCACGCGTTTCGCGTCAAGGGCAGCGACAACGAGCACCTCGCGCTGGTCATGGGCAATGTCGGCGGCGATGCGCCTACGCTCGTGCGTCTGCACTCCGAATGCCTGACGGGGGACGTCTTCGGTTCCTATCGCTGCGATTGCGGAGAGCAACTCGATGCGGGGATGCGCAAGATTGCCGAGGAAGGGCGCGGCGTGATGCTGTACCTGCGGGGCCACGAAGGGCGGGGTATTGGCCTGAGCAACAAGATTCGCGCGTATTTGCTGCAGGAACAGGGCCGCGATACCGTCGAGGCCAATCTCGATTTGGGATTACCCGACGACGCCAGAGAATACGACTCGGCAGCCGCGATTCTGCGCATTCTGGGCGTGCGTTCGGTGCGCCTCATGAGCAACAATCCGAAGAAGTTCGACACGCTCGCGAAGCACGGCATCCCGGTGTGCGAGCGCGTGACGCTCGACATCCCGATGCGCGAAGAGAACGAACGCTATATCCGCACCAAGCAGGTCAAGTTCGGGCATTACTTCGAAGAGAACGAGTAAGGACGTGTCGCGCAGCGGCGCGACGGGCTTCTCGATTGACAGGAACATCCTGCCGGCGAGGAGGGCATTCGCCATACGGTTGGCCGAACCGTCCGACGTTTGGCGGACCCATCGCGCGGTTCGCTTCGACGGAAGCGCCGAGCGATATGGGCAAGTTCCTATCTGATGTGCGATGCAGCAATTTGTGCTTGACGCTGCAATTTGGCAGC
The DNA here is from genome assembly GCF_902459595.1 of Pandoraea soli. NCBI lineage: Bacteria > Pseudomonadati > Pseudomonadota > Betaproteobacteria > Burkholderiales > Burkholderiaceae > Pandoraea > Pandoraea soli. The sequence continues at coordinate 52,912 of NZ_CABPSG010000004.1, forward strand.
AGTTACCATCCGCCCTGTCTTCCACTTAAGGGGTTTGTCCGTGAATTCCGATGCCAGTAGTAGTCGACCTTTGATCGACTGATTGCCTGAGGATCCACAGCCATTCCCTGTGCCGCGTCCTCATGCAGGATGCGGTGTCTAGCGCCACCGAACGCTCGCCTCGAGCGTGACCGCTCCGGCGCAATTCCCGCAAAAATTTCACTGTCGTGCCCGTGAGGGGCGTTGTCGTCTTGCGCATGCGTTTGACATCGCAACGGCGCGCCCGCACTGGCCGGCCGTCCGTGCCGTGCGCGGTAGGGACGATTCGCAGCCATGCGAGGAAATCATGCGCGCTATTCAAACGTTGCAAACTTTTCAGGCTTTCCAGAGCCCGCCGACGCTCCCCACCCCGGTGTCGCGTCTGACCATCGTCTGCCTGGCCGATGCCCTTGGGGCATTGCGCAAGCAGATGTTCATCGATCTCACGGCGCTTGGCCTGCGTGCCACGCGGGTCAGCATCACCCGCTGGAGCGATCGCGACGAGGCCTCGGCCACCGTCACGCTCGACTGTCCGGCCGCCTCGCGCGCGTCGCTCACGTCGCTCGTCATGCGCCTGTCCGGCGAGCGCAGCGTACGCCGCGTGTTCTGGTCCGACGATGCCACCCGACACGCGAGCGCTGGCGCAAGGTCTACACACGGTTGATTCCGTAGCCTCTATCGCAACCGTGTTTCCTGCCAGACAGCGCGCCGGTGCCTGCCGGTGTGCCGAATATGAAAATGTAAGGAGTCCAATATGGAAGATGGAAGTAGCCGAATGAGGCCCGTCGGAACCCTGTGCTTAGCGCGTAGGTTTCCGACGGGCGATCCCCAAATCTTTTCACCATCACCGACCGCGCGCCGCGCGGCGCGGCTGGGTACGTTCGCGCGTTTTTTTCGGAGACATGACCTCCGGTAGCGCCTGACGAGACCGGCCGGCCGCCATACCCGCGTAAGCCGCGCCAGGAATTCGTCATGAACAAGCACCTTCACTCGCGCCGCAAGCAGCGCGGTTTCGTCGAACGCTCGACAACCTCCGGCCTGCCGCCCGTGGGCCCCGACGTCGTCGCCCGGCTGGCCAATGAGCCGCTACAGGACGTTGTACACACCCTCGACACCGACCTGAAAGGGCTCACGCTCGCCGACGTCGGTCAGCGCCAGACTCGCTACGGCCCTAACGAAATCGCGCACGACAAGCCGCCGCACTGGACGGTGCAATTGTTCAGCGCCTTCAAGAACCCATTCGTGATGGTGCTGCTGGCGCTCGCCACCGTCAGCTATTTCACCGACGTCTACTTCGCCGATCCGGGCGACGAAGACTACATGGGCATCTCCATCCTGCTCACGATGGTGACCATCAGTGGCCTGTTGCGCTTCTTCTCCGAGTTCCGGTCGCTGCGCGCGGCGGAGAAGCTCAAGGCGATGGTGCGCACCACGGCCAGCGTTCGCCGACGCGTGACGGCGACGGGCGAGCCGGAGCGTCACGAGGTCGCCATGCGCGAGCTGGTGGTGGGCGACATCGTGACGCTCCAGGCGGGCGACATGATCCCGGCCGACCTGCGCTTGATCGAATCGCGCGACCTGTTCATCAGTCAGGCGGTCCTCACGGGCGAAGCGCTGCCCGTCGAGAAGTACGACACGCTGGGTGCCGTCGCGCAAAAGTCCGCCGCGACGACGGCCGGGCAGGGCAATGCGAACCTGCTCGATCTGTCCAATATCTGCTTCATGGGCACGAACGTGGTCAGCGGCACGGCCACCGGCGTAGTCGTCGCCACGGCGGGCGACACGTATTTCGGCGCGCTGGCGACAAACGTGGTGAGCCACAAGCGGGTCGAGACGAGCTTCGACCGCGGCGTGAACAGCGTGAGCTGGCTGCTCATTCGCTTCATGCTGGTGATGGTGCCGGTCGTCTTCATGATCAACGGTCTGACCAAGGGCGACTGGGTGAGCGCGCTGACGTTCGCGCTGGCCGTGGCCGTGGGGCTGACACCGGAAATGCTGCCGATGATCGTGAGCGCCAATCTGGCGCGCGGCGCCATGGCGATGTCGCGCCGCAAGGTGGTGGTCAAGCGCCTGAATTCGGTGCAGAACTTCGGCGCCATGGACGTGCTGTGTACCGACAAGACCGGCACGCTCACGCAGGACCGCATCATTCTCGAGCAGCATCTCGATGTGGCGGGCGATGAGCGCGAAGACGTATTGCGTCTGGGCTGGCTCAACAGCTATCACCAAAGCGGTCAGCGCAACCTGATCGACGTCGCGATCATCCGCCGTGCCAACGAGATCGGCGAGGCGGTGCAACCCCGCGAATTCTCCAAGATCGACGAGCTGCCGTTCGACTTTGTGCGCCGGCGCCTGTCGGTCGTGGTGGCGGACGCGCGTGGCGAGCACCTGATGATCACGAAGGGCGCTGTTGAAGAGATGCTGTCCGTCTCCACACACGTGCAGACGCCACAGGGTGTGCGCGCGCTCGACGATACGGCCCGTGCCATCCTGCTGGCGCGCGCCGAGGCGTACAACGCCGACGGGTTCCGCGTGCTCGTCGTGGCGACGCGCGACATCCCGGCAAGCGAGACGAAGACGCAGTACAAGACGTCCGACGAAGCGGGGCTGACGGTCTGCGGCTTCCTGACCTTCCTCGATCCGCCCAAGGATTCGGCCGCCCCGGCCATTGCCGCACTGCGCGAGCATGGCGTGACGGTGAAGGTGCTCACCGGCGACAACCCGATCGTCACGATCAACGTGTGCCGTCAGGTCGGCCTCGAACCCGGCACGCCGCTGCTCGGCACGGACATCGAGCCGATGGACGACGCCACGCTGCGCGAGGCGGTCGGTCGCACGACTGTGTTCGCCAAGCTCGCGCCGCTGCACAAGGCGCGCGTGGTCAAGGCCTTGCAGGCCAACGGTCACACGGTGGGCTTCCTGGGCGACGGCATTAACGACGCCCCCGCCCTGCGCGATGCCGACGTCGGCATCTCGGTGGATACCGGGGCGGATATCGCCAAGGAAACCGCCGACATCATCCTGCTCGAAAAGAGCCTGATGGTGCTGGAGGAGGGCGTGATCAAGGGCCGCGAGACCTTCGGCAACATCCTCAAGTACCTGAACATGACGGCCAGCTCGAACTTCGGCAACGTGTTCTCGGTGCTGGTGGCGAGCGCATTCCTGCCGTGGCAGCCGATGCTCGCGATGCAATTGCTCGTGCAGAACCTCGTGTACGACATCTCGCAGATGTTCCTGCCGTGGGATCGCATGGATCCGGAATTCCTCAAGAAGCCGCGCAAGTGGGACGCGGGCAACATCCGGCGCTTCATGCTGTGGCTTGGACCGACCTCGTCGGTGTTCGATATCACGACCTATGCGCTGATGTGGACGGTGTTCGGTGCGGGCGCGCTGTATCACGCGCATGGCGGCGATGCGGGGCAGGTCATCATGAACTCGGGCTGGTTCGTCGAAGGGTTGGTGTCGCAGACGCTGGTCGTTCACTTGCTGCGCACGCAGAAGATCCCGTTCCTGCAAAGCACGCCAGCGCTGCCGATCATGCTCTCGACGACGGTGGCGATCGCGCTGGCCTGCTGGCTGCCTTACTCGCCGTTTGCCGAAGCGCTTGGCTTCGTCGCGCTGCCGGGGACGTACTTCTACTGGCTCGCCGCGACCATGCTCGGCTACATCGCCCTCGCCCAAGTGGTGAAGACGATCTACATCCGCCGCTTTGGCCGCTGGTTCTGATCGGGCGTCGGGCGCGTCAGCCGAGACGGCCGAATCATTACCGCCATTGATTTGATACAACGCTGCCGCCCGGCCGGGCGGGAGCCGACACTCACACAAACTCGCCCCGCCGTTCGCCGCGCCGGGGCGGCACACGTAAGCAAGAGAACGACTCATGAAGAAGCAACTGATGTCTTTGGCGCTGCTCTGTCCGCTCAGCGCCTTCGCCGCCCATCCGCTGGTGTCCGACGATACCGGCACACAGGGCGACGGCAACTGGCAGTTCGAGACGAATGGCGAAGTCACGTCGAAGCAGCCGGAAATCGGCCGCCAGACGCTCTGGAACAGCACGCTCACCCGAGGGGTGGGAGAGGCGCTCGATCTGTATGTCGACGTTCCCTATACGCACCTTCAAAACCGCTCGGACGCGGCGGGCAATGGTGTCGGCGATGTGGAAACGGGCGCCAAGTGGCGGATGTACGACGACGGGGCGTTCAGCATCGGCCTCAAGCCATACCTGAGCTTCCCGACGGGCAACGACCAGCGCGGGCTCGGCAGCGGTCGAGTGAACGCCGGCGCGACGTTGCTCACGCAATACGAGATCGACAAATGGACGTTTCTGTTCAACGCCGGAGCCGCTTATCAGCCGAACCGCCAAGGCGATCGCCAGTCCTTGTGGAAGGTCTCAGGGGCGGTGCTGTATCGCGTGTTGCCGACAACGCAGCTCATTCTGGATGTGGGCGCTTCGCAGAACCCCGACTTTACGCAGCGGACACACCCGGCGTTCATGATTCTCGGGGCGATCTACAGCCCGAAGTCGTGGCTGGATCTGGACGTCGGCTATCGACGCGGCCTCAATCCGCAGACGTATGACTATTCCTGGATGGGCGGGATGACCGTTCGCTGGTAAGGCGATCCCTTGGCGAGTCGAGGCATACCGGCGGCGCATGGCTGCGGCGCAGCATAAGATGCCTATGAAAGCCATGTTAAACTGGTTCGCGATAGTTCCAGGCGGCACTTGGTGCCGCCTGACCCGTTCTTGCAGCGCTTCCCCCGTCGAATGCGACTTACCGACCACACCGATTACAGTTTGCGCACCCTGATCTACGTCGCGGTTCACCCCGACGAGTTGGTGCATGTCCAGGCGGTGGCGGACGCGTTCGACATTCCCAAGAACCACCTCGTGAAGATCGTGCAAAAGCTCGGCCAACTAGGCTACTTGCACACGGTGCGCGGGCGCTCGGGCGGGATTCGACTGGGCCGTGCACCGGAGCGCATCGGGCTCGGCGAAGTGGTGCGTGCCATGGAGCCCGACTTCGCGATGGTCGAGTGCTTCCACCAAGGCGATAACGCCTGTGTCATCACGTCGGCATGCAACCTGCGCGGCGTGCTGGGCGAGGCATTGCGCACCTACTTTGCGGTGCTAGACCGCTACACGTTGGCCGATCTGGTCAGCCAACCCGCCGAGTTGCGTCGCCTGCTCGGGGATGCGGTGGCCGCGGTCATTCCCGTGGCGGACATCAAGGTCAAACGGCGCGTCACCGAGTCGCCTTCCTGAATCGGTGGGGGCACGCCGGTTTCCTGTCGTGTCATCCCCACCGCGCGATCAAGCGCCGCGTCGCACCAATCGCAAGCCGCTCGCGAGACACCCTGCGGCCGAGAACGCGGCGCCCCACGCCAACGCCCACAACGAACCTTGGGCGCCAGCGATGCCCAACGCCAGGGCCACGAGTGCAGCGCCCGTCGCTTGCCCCAGCAGTCGTGACGTTCCCACCATGCCGCTTGCCCCGCCACTGCGCTCCGGCGGTGCGCTGTGCATGAACGCCTTCAGGTTCGGCGACTGAAAGAAACCAAATCCCAGACCGCACAACGCCATCCGCCAGCCGATATCCCACAGTTGCGCATGCTCGGGCATGATCGCCAGCAACCCCATGCCTGCGCTCAGCATCGCCAGGCCAATCGCGCCCAGCGCGCCGGGCGGATAGCGGTCGGACAGACGTCCCGCCAAGGGCGCAATCGCGGCCACGAAGAACGGCCAGGGCGTCATCAGAAAGCCTGTCTCGATAGGACTGCGATGCAGCACGTTCTCGAAATAGAACGGCAACGACACGAGTCCCAGCCCCTGCGTCGCAAACGCACAGATGGCCGTGAGCGTCGAGAGCGCAAATGCGGGCAGACGCAACAAGTCGACCGGCAGCATAGGCGCACGATGGTCGCGCTCGCGGCGAATCAGAGCCCAGCCAAACACAATCGCGCCCACGAAGCACGTCACCGTCAGACGCCAATCGGCCCGTTGTGCGCTCTGGCTCAGCGCGAAGATCAGCAGCGCAAACGTCGCCACATTGAGCAACGCGGCGATCATGTCCGGCTTGTGCGCGCTGCGCGGCGTGTCAGGTAGATTGCGGCGCGAGAACGCCAGCGCCAGCAACGCCGTCGGCACGTTGATCAGGAACAGCCACGGCCAGCTCCCGAATGCGAGGACGAGCGACGCCAACGTTGGCCCGATGGCGAACGAAATACCAACGATCAGCGCGTTCAGGCCCACACCGCGCCCAAGTTGATGCGCCGGATACAGGAACCGGATAAGCGCGATGTTCACGCTCATGACCGCAGCAGCCCCCACGCCCTGCAAGACGCGAGCGCCTGCGAGAAAGCCGAGTGTCGGCGACAGGGCGCACAGCAGCGACGCCACGAGAAACACCGCCACGCCCGACATGAAGACGCGTTTGTGGCCGACGCGCTCGCCCAGTGAAGCGAACGGAAGCAGGGTCGCCACCATCGCCAATTGGTACGCGTTCACGATCCAGACCGATGCCGACGGCGTCGTTTTCAGATCGAGTGCCATCTGCGGCAGGGCCGTGTTGGCGATCGCCGTGTCGAGACTGGCGAGCGAGACGGCGAGCAGAATCGCCGTCATGGCGAGTCCGCGCCCGGTGGCGGGCGGCTCGTGCGTGTGCGCCGCCGCTGGGGCGCTGGCCGCCGCGGTATCGGCGATCGGGGGCAGGGACGACATGACGGATCAGCCTTCGGCCAGAATCTGACGAATGGCCTGTTCGAACACTTCCGGCGGTTGTCCGCCGCTCACGAGATGCCGGTTGTTGAAGATGATCGCCGGCACCGACTGGATGCCGAGATTCTGGTAGTGGCGCTCAAGCGCGCGCACCTGCTCCGCATACTCGTCGGAGGCGAGGATCTCGCGCGCACGCGCCGTGTCGAGGCCGGCTTGCCGCGCGGCGTCGACGAGCACTTCCGGGTCGCTCGTGCGCTTGCCCTCGACGAAGTAGGCGCGCAACAGCGCTTCCTTCAGGGCGAGCTGCGTGTCGTTGCCGACGGTCTGTGCCCAGTGCAGCAGACGATGCGCGTCGAACGTGTTGTAGGCGTGCGTGCGCAGGTCCATGCGCATCGGGAACCCTTCGGCCGCCGCCCGCGCGCCGATGTTGGCCTGATTCTGTGCCAACTGTTCCGGCGACAGGCCGTACTTGCGCGACATGTAATCGGCGAGCGGAACGCCGTCGACCGGCATGTCGGGATTGAGTTCGAAGGGGCTGAAATGAAGGTCGGCTTCGACCTCGTCGCCCAGACGGCCGAGGGCCGTCTTCAATGAGGCAAGGCCGATGGCACACCAGGGACAGGCGACATCGGAGACAAAATCGATCTTGAGCGTGGCGGGCATGGTCTGTCGGCGCCGTGGTGGCGCGCGCAATGAAAAACGCGTCGCCTTGCGCGACGCAACGCGCAATCCTCGCATAAATCGATAATTCTCGCCGGAGACCCCCAGGTCGACGCCGTAAGCCTTTATCCATGCCGAGTTCGAGGTGCAGGTGGGCCGGTTGCCCATGTGATGTTGAGTTTCGTCTGTCGGAATCTATGTTTCGCCTGATGAATCGGCGATGGGCGAGTTGCCTGAGACCTGCGGCAATGCGATATCGTGTGGGGCATTCATTCACGTGGATCTTCACTGCCTCATGTCCAACGATGTTCACTTCTATGACCCGGCCAAGGGTCACGGTCTGTCTCACGATCCGTTCAAGGCGATTGTCGCGCCGCGCGTAATCGGCTGGATCTCCAGCTGCGACGCGCACGGCCGGGGCAACCTCGCGCCCTACAGCTTCTTCGGCGCTTTCGCGACGTTCCCGCCGATCGTCGGGTTTTGCAGCGAGGGCTACAAAGACTCGATTGCCAACATCGAAGCCACGCGCGAGTTCGTCTGGAATTTCACGAGCAAGTCGCTGGTCGCGCAGATGAACCGGACGTCGGCCCCCGTGCCGCACGACGTCGACGAGTTCGAACTGGCGGGGCTGACGAAGGCCGCCGGCGTCAATGTCGACGTACCGCATGTGGCCGAGTCGCCCGCCTCGCTCGAATGCAAGTTGCTGCAGATCGTGCGCCTGCACAATCTCGACGGCAAGCCGATGGACAACTGGCTCGCCCTGGGGCAGGTCGTCGGCGTGCACATCCGCCGCGAGTATCTGCGCGAAGACGGCATCTTCGATACGGCGAAGGCGCATCCGGTGATGCGCGCGGGCTATCTCGGCGACTATGCCGAGATCGGGCCGATGTTCGATTTGCGTCGCCCAAAGGCCTGAACGGCGTTGGCATCGTGTGCCGCCGCGTCCGCGGCGGCGCGGGAACCTGAAAAGGGCGCGGCGAAGCCATCGCTGTCGCCGCGTGGGCATGTCTAGGGGGAATTACCGATCCAGCGATTCGCAACATTGCATACAATGTTTACAAAATTCGCCTGAAGTTAATAGGCAATCTCGTAAATATTTAAACATTGCATACAATGTCGTCTACGCCGCTCACCCTGTCCTCTGCCGATGTCTACCTGGCCATCAAGACCTCGCTGGCCGAACATGAGTACGCCGCGGGGCAGTATCTGCGTGAGACCCAACTGGCGGAGCGCTTCGGCGTGAGCCGCACGCCGGTGCGCGAGGCCTTGCGCCGGCTTGATGCGGAGGGCTGGGTTGAATCGGTGCCCAACTATGGCGTACGCGTGCGGGCGTGGACCGAACAGGACGCGCGCGAGATTTTCGAGGCTCGGTTGCTGATCGAGCCGTATCTGGCGGGGCGCGCGGCGCAACGGGCGACCGACGACGATGTCGCGCGGCTGCGTGAACTGGCCGTGACGATGTTCGACATTGCGCGCGAGCCGCCGACGGCGGCGCTGACCGAACGCTGGTTTGCGCTGAACGACACCTTCCACGCGATCATCAGCGGCGGCGCTGGCAACGGCCGCCTCGACCGCTCGCTCAAATCGATGAAAGAGACGCCACTCGTCAAGTGGACGTTCGACACCTACAACCCCGAAGACCGCGAGCGCAGCGCACGGCAGCACCTCGAAATTGTCGACGCGTTCGCACAGCGCAACGGCGTCTGGTCCGAGGCGATCGTGCGCTGCCATATCGCGGCGGCGCAGAGCGTGGTGCTTGGCCGTGCGCAACGAACGCAGGGTGACGACGTCGTGGCCTCCGCGTCGGCAGGGGATTAGCCGGTTCCATCAGCAGTACCTGAAAACATCACGTCGATAACGACGGAGGAGACAGCGCATGTTGAGTTCGATAAACGCGGGGCCCCGGCTGGACCGGCTGCCCATTTCCGGGTTCCATCGCCGGATCCTGTGGCTGATCGGGGGCGGCATGTTCCTCGATTCGTTCGACATCTATCTGGCCGGCGGCGTGCTGGGGGCCCTGGCCAAGAGCGGATGGTCGACGATGCAGCTCAACGCCACGTTTCTGTCGGCGACCTTCGTCGGCATGCTGCTCGGTGCGTTGACGGCGGGTGTGCTGGGCGACCGCAAGGGGCGCAAGTTCACCTATCAGTTCAACCTGGCGATCTTTGGTTTGGCGTCGCTCGCCGGTGCGTTCGCGCCCAACATGACGTGGCTGATCGTATGCCGCTTCTTCATGGGGCTTGGGCTTGGCGCTGAGATCGTGGTCGGCTACGGCTCGCTCGGTGAATTCGTGCCGCCCGCGGTGCGCGGCAAGTGGTCGGCCTACCTCTCGCTGATCACGAATTCGGCGTTGTTCTTCTCGACGTTCCTCGGTTATCTGATCATTCCCTCGATTGGCTGGCGCGCGATGTTCGCGATCGTGGGCGTGGGGGCGTTGGTCATGTGGTTCGTGCGCGCCAAGATGCCCGAGTCGCCGCGCTGGCTGGAATCGAAGGGACGTTTCGACGAGGCCGACGCGATCCTGCGTGCGGCCGAAGCCGAGTCTGCGCGCGGCGGCGAATTGCCCCCGGTGCGCCAGATGCCACCGGTCGTCACGCGACCCACCACGCTGCTGGACCTGTTTACACCTTCGCAGATTCGTCGCACGGTGGTGGCGATCTGCGTGCAGATCGGTATCAACGTGGTGATCTACGGCTTCATCGTCTGGGTGCCGACGTTCCTGATGAAGCAGGGGATCGGCATGGCGTCGTCGCTCGGCTACACCACGTTGATGTCGCTCGGCGGTCCGGCAGGCGCGCTGGTGGGCGTGCTCGTGGCCGACCGGATCGGTCGCAAGAACGGCATGATCGCGGTGTCGGCACTCGCGGCGGTGGTGGGGTGGGCCTATGGTCACTCGAGCAGCGTGGAGATGGCGACCGCGCTCGGCTTCCTGCTGTTCACGCTGACCTATCTGATGGTGGCGCTGGGTATCGCGACCTATTGTCCCGAACTGTTCGCGACGGAGAACCGCATGCGCGGCAATGGCGTGGCGGGCTGTGCCGGCCGGATCGCCGGGATTCTCGCGCCGCAGATGGTCGTCGCACTCTACGCATCCGGCGGCATCCAGCAAGTCCTCACGACGATTGCGTGCGTGCTGGCGGCCATGTCGATCGTGCTCGCGCTGTTCGGCATCGAGACCAACCGCCGCTCGCTGGAGGACATCGCACCGAACGCGGGCGGGCTTGGAACGGCCGGTCTCGGCGAGTCGGAATTCTCCGGGAAATCGCAACGCTGACGTCTGGCGCAATACGGCGTCCGGATTCGAAACGACGCGCGGGTCGATCGCCCCGCGCGTCGGAAATCTTGCTTCACCGACTTATTGGAATTGTGATGAACGCCCAAGAAAAACGCAGTCAACTCAAAGCGAAACTGGCTCGGCACGACATTGTGGTCGCGCCGGGGATTTACGACATGATCTCGGTCGCGATGGCTGACGCGATGCAGTTCGACTGCCTGTACATGACCGGCTTCGGTACGGTGGCCTCGTATCTGGGCGTGCCCGATGCCGGCCTGGCGACCTATACCGACATGGTCAATCGTGTGACGGCGTTTTGCGGCAACAGCCGCACGCCGTTGATCTGCGATGGCGACACCGGTTACGGTGGATTGCTCAATGTCATGCACACAGTGCGTGGCTACGAGCGGGCGGGGGCCGCGGGTATTCAGCTTGAGGACCAGGAGTTTCCGAAGAAGTGCGGCCACACGCCGGGGCGCCGGGTGATTCCGGCCGGCGATATGGTCAAGAAGATCCAGGTCGCGGCGCAGACGCGCGACGACGCGAACTTCCAGATCGTGGCGCGTACCGATGCCCGCACATCGCTCGGATTGGACGAGGCATTGCGCCGAGGCGAGGCCTATGTGAAGGCGGGCGCAGATGTCCTGTTCATCGAGTCGCCCGAGAGCGTGGAGGAGCTGGAGACGATCGGCAAGTCCTTCGATGTGCCGTTGCTGTGCAATATCGTCGAGGGCGGACGCACACCGCAGTTGTCGCCGGCGCAATTGCAGTCGCTCGGGTTCTCCATCGCGATCTATCCGGCGACGGGCTTCCTGGCCGCCGCGCGCGCCCTTGAGCACGCCTACGCGCAGATCAAGGCCGGCAATGGCACGATGGGCATCGACAGCGCGCTGTATCCGTTCTCGCAGATGTGCGAGTTGATGGGCTTTCCGGAAGTGTGGGCGTTTGATCGCGCTCACGCGGACTGAGTGAGTGCTGGCGGCGAAAGGCACAATCAGTGACTTTCGCCGTACTCGTGGCGGCGCGGCGGTGCAGGTTCAGCGCGATGGTTCGCCGTTGAGTCGGTCCGTCGGCAATGCGCGTGGCGATGTCGATCGGCTGGCGGGCAGGGCAAAGCTCGCGAGCAACGCGATCGCGCAGGCGCCGATCACGAAGTACGCTGGCGCGGCCAGTGAGCCGGTTTCGCGGATCAGCATCGTCGCCAGCAAGGGGGCAAAACCGCTGAAGACCAGGACGGAGGCGTTATACGAGAGTGCGATGCCGCTGAACCTCACCTGCACCGGGAACTGATCGGCAAGCACGGACGCCCAGGTACCGCTAGCCAGCGAGAAGACCACGCCCGCGAGGATGAACAGGGTGGTCAGATTCACGCTGTGGTTGACCAGTGCGTGATAGAACGGATAGCTCAATACCACCAACAAGGCAGCCGACGCCCGCAGAAGATGCCGGCGCGGCACCTTGTCCCCAAGCCAACCCGCAGCAAGCAAGCCAAACGAACTGACGATCAGATAAGCGTTTTGGGCGATCGCCGCCGTCTGAGGCGCATAGTGAAGTTGTTGCACGAGGTAAGCCGGCATGTGTCCGTACAAGATGCCATTGACCCCGGCCATGACCGCGATCGTGAGCGCCGCAGCGGCGACCGATTTACCGTGGTGGCGAAGCGTCTCGCGAAACGGCTGCTTGACTACGGCGCCATGCATCTTCTTGAACTCCGGCGACTCGTCGAGGTTGCGTCGCATCCAGTACGACACGATGCCGCAGAGGCCGCCGAACAGAAATGCGGCTCGCCAGCCATACGCCGCGGCATCCGCGCTCGACAGGGAACTCTGGATGACGAGGTTGACGACCGTCGCGAGCAATACGCCCACGTTCACCGCGCAGATGATGACGCCGGCGGCCAGGCCGGCGCGATGCGGCGCCGCTTCCACCGCATATGTAATGGCGCCGGGCATTTCACCCCCGACACAGAACCCCTGAAGCATGCGCAGGACAATCAGCAGGATCGACGCGGTGATTCCCCAGTGCTCGTAGTTCGGCAGCAGGCCAAGGCAAATCGTCGCGGTGGTCACGACAACGATGGAGCCGAGAAAGACCGGTCTGCGTCCATAACGATCTCCCCAGCTACTCAGCACGATGCCGCCGAGCGGTCGAATCACATAGCCGATGGCCAGCACGGAGTAGGCGGCGAGCATGCTCAACAGTGCCGAAGCGTTCGGAAAGAACTGCGCGGCGATGTACTGCGCAAAAAAGCCGTACACAATGAAGTCGTAAAACTCCAGTGAGCCGCCAAGGCTCGCGATGAGAATCATCTTCCATTGCGACCGTGTCAGACCGGCGGATGGCGAACGGCTGAACTCGCCGAGGGGGTTGTGGGTTGTCTCCATGATTTCTCCAGTAAGGGTTGGCTTCTTTGTCCAACGTGGGGTATGCGCGATGGTGTCGGCCGACGGCGACCCGATGGCTGCCGATCAGGCGTTTGTGGCGCGCTGATGCGGCAGTGTCCGTTCAAGCAGGTGGTCCAGCGCACGCCGGTCAGGCGCGACACCGAATACGTAACGGTCGGGGCGCACCAATTGGGCGACGGCGCCGGTTGATCTGAACCACTCGCGGATCGAGGCATCGTCGCTCGCGATCAGTTCGACATCCGCGCGGGCCGCCTGGTCCGGCAGATCCGGGCACTCGCTGAGCAACTCCGGTAAGGCAACCAGTGCGAATCGGTAGCCGACGACGTCGTCAAGCCGCCGTCCGTCGTCCAGGCGGGGCTGCGGGGCAATCTGTCCCGCAGTGCCTGAGGGGTCGTCCACCCACTCCCCGGGTCCAAGCTTCGGTTGCGGCGTGACGAAATTGCGGATCGCTGCGGCCATCTCGTCGTCGCGAGCGTTCGCAAGGTCAGGGTGAGTGGTCTGTATGACCGCGCCGAGCTGGACGGCGGTTTCGATGAATTCGCGCACGTGCGGCGAGCGTTCCGATTCATAGGTGTCGAGAAGCGCATCGGAGGCTTCGTCACGAAGCACGGCACCCAGCTTCCATGCGAGATTCGACGCATCGCGAATGCCGGCGGCCATGCCTTGGCCCATGAAGGGCGGTGTCTGATGCGCGGCGTCTCCCGCCAGCAGCAACCGGCCACGGCGCCACCCGTTGGCGACCACGGAATGAAACGTGTAGACGGCCGATCGCTCGAGCCGTGCATCGGTCGGCGAGATCCAGCGCGCGAGCTTGTCCCACAGCCATTCCGACGTTGTGAGTTGCGTTGAATCGTCGTCGGGCATCACCATGATTTCCCAGCGACGACGGTTGCCCGGGCCTCTTGTATAAGTGGTCGGCCGCGCCGGATCGCAATACTGAATCGAGACGTCGCCCAGTTCAGGCCGTGGGGCATTGAGCATCACGTCCACGACGACCCAACGTTCGTGCGATTTCAGATCGGTTAGCTCGGTGCCCATGAAGCGCCGGGCAATGGAGCGCGCGCCGTCGCAGCCGACGACATATCGTGCGGTGGCGCGTCCCAGTTTGCCGCAACGCGTGTCCTCGAAGCGGACTTGAACGCCGTCGGCTGTCTCATCGAGGGAAAACACCTCATGACGCAGACGGACTTCAACGTTGGGTTGCTGCGCGAGGCGCTCGCGCAATGCATTCTCCAGATCGGGCTGGTGGAATTTGTAGCTGGCACACCAGCCGTGAGGTCCAATGTGGGTCGGACGCGGCCAGTCGATCAGCAATTGGCCTTGCGCGTTCACGAACTTCATTCCAGGGCCGACGAACAGGTTGGGGAGCAGCGTGTCTGCAATCCCGATCGTCTGGAACACGCGCATGCATTCGCCATCGAAATGCACCGCGCGGGGCAGCGCAAAGATGTCTTTGTCGCGCTCCAGCACCAGCACCCGCAACCCCTGGATCGCAAGCAGATTACCCAATGTGGCGCCGGTGGGGCCGAGGCCGATGATCGCGACATCGTAGTCGCATGTAGGCGTTGGAATAGTTTGATTTGACATGTTCGTTTCCCGCTGTTCAGACACCGGGCGCGGCGTGCCGCTGCCGCACCCGGCCACGACCCTTACGCTTCGTCGGCAATCGAATTGCGCAGCACGCCAATGCGATCCACTTCCACTTCGACCACGTCGCCCGGTTTCATGAACAGCGGCGGGTTACGTTTCGCACCCACGCCGCCCGGCGTGCCGGTCACGATCACGTCGCCGGCGAACAGCGGCGTAAACGTCGAGAGGTAGGCAATCTGCCTGGCGATGCCGTGAATGAGCATCTCCGTGGTTGCACGCTGGACCTCCTGCCCATTCAGGCGGGTGACGAGTGTCATCAGCGCGTTCGGCGCGATCTCGTCGCGCGTGACCATCCACGGCCCGAACGCGCCGGTGCGATAGAAGTTCTTGCCCGGCCCCCATTGCGTCGTGTGACGCTGCCAGTCACGCACGGAGCCGTCGTTGTAGCAGGCGTAGCCCGCGATGTGCTGCCAGGCGTCGGCTTCGGCGATGCGCCGTCCGCCGCGGCCGATGATGACCGCGATCTCGCCCTCGTAGTCGAACTGCTGGGACTCGGGCGGGCGCAGCATCGGCTGAGCGTGGCCGACCTGGGACGCGGGCAGCCGCATGAAAATCACGGGCTGTTCGGTCACTTCGCGCTGCGTTTCCTTGACGTGCTCGGCGTAATTCAGTCCAACGCAGAAGATCTGCTCCGGATTGGGAATGACCGGCAGCAGGGTCACGTCCGAGAGCGCGTAGTCGGCCTGCGCACCTTCGATGGCCTGGGCCGCTTCCCTGAAGGCGTCGGCGGCAATCAACGCCTTGAGGTCCGCGAAGCGCCCCTCAAGGCGCTTGCCCAGGTCGAAGATGACGTCGTCGCGAACCACGCCGAACGAAGGACCCTGAGAGGTGGAGAAGCTGACGAGTTTCATTGATGCTCCGATGATAAATAACGGTAGTTTTGATCGGCACACCGCCACAGAAAAGTGGTGTGTTTATCGTATTTTGAGAATAAACTATATTTAACGAATGACACAACGTGTTTTTCGTTAGGGTTTATCACTATCGGAGACAGACATGGAAGGGATGAAGCAGAAGCGGCAGGGTCTCTCGTTGAGCCACATGGGGTTCTATGTGAGCGACATGGCGCGGGTCGAGGATTTCTATTCGCGGGTGTTGGAGTTCACCGTGACGGATCGTGGCAAGCTGCAGACGTCGAATGGCGAAGTGCGGTTGGTGTTTCTGAGTCGCGATCCGGCGGTACACCATCAGATCGTGCTTGCGAGCGGGCGCCCGGCGCATCTGGCATTCAATCCGATCAACCAGATTTCGCTGGAGGCGGACAGTCTTGCCACGCTCAGGCAGTTCCACCAAAAGTTCGTGGCGGAGGGGCTCGACGAGATCCGCCCCGTGACCCACGGTAATGCGGTGTCGATCTATGCGCGAGATCCGGAGGGCAACCGGCTGGAACTGTTCATCGATACGCCGTGGTACGTTGATCAGCCGATGCGCGTGCCGGTCGACTTCGACCGGCCAGATGCTGAGTTGATGGCGGATGTCGAGCGCCACGCCCGTACGCTGTCGGGTTTCCGGCCTCGAAGCGTCTGGCAGGCGGAAATGGCTGAACGCATGGGGCTTGTGTGATGGGGTGAAGCGACGCAGGGGGAATGCGTCGCCGCTAGCGTCGGGGCCGGCCGTCGGTTGATGCTACCGGACGTTATCGCCCCCGCGCGCGCTTTGCTTGTGCGAGTGCGTCTGAGCAGGGGGCTTCGTGCGCTGGCTATAATTCACTCACGTCCATAGGGTTCACTGTCCAGATGTCGAGCATCACCAGAGTCTTATCCATCCTCGATCTTTTTTCCGAGGACAAGCTATTCCTGTCCGCCGAAGACGTTGGCGCCGAACTCGATTGCTCGATTCCGACGGCTTACCGCTATGTGCGAGAGCTGGTCGATGCGGGCTTGCTCGTGCGTTTTGCGGGAGGGGACTATGGGCTTGGGCCTCGCATCATCAAGCTCGACTATCACTTGCGCGTGTCCGATCCGCTGCTTGCCGTCGGCCGGCCGATCATGCGCGAGCTGAGCGAGCATTCGGGCTTCGACACCGTGATGTCTCGGTGGTACGGGAACGAGCTTGTCGACACCCATCGAGAGACGCACGACGCATCGCTTGACCTCCGATACGGCCGCGGGCGTCCACGTCCGCTTTTTCTCGGTGCCGCGTCGAAGGCGATCCTGTCGACCTTCCCCAAGGCCAAGCTCGCGGGCTTGTTCGATCAATACGCCGAGGAGATTGCGCAGAGCGGACTCGGTACGACGCTCGAGGACTTCCGCGGATCGCTGCTCAGGATTCGGCGCGCAGGCTTCTATCTCTCGAAAGACGAACTCGAAGTCGGGATTTCGGCGCTGGCGTCGCCGCTGTTTACCGACGACTCGGGGGAGGCGGTCGGCGCTCTCGCGGTGATCGTGCCGACGCCGCGTCTGCAGTTCGCCAATCTCGACCGGCTCGTTGAATCGATCAAGGAGGCCGCGTCGCGGATTTCACAGCGCACGCGCGCTGTCATCGAGAGCCGTCAGACCGGTGCCGATGGCTCATCGCAGCGTGGGTCGCGTCCGAGACGATCCGCATAGTCGGTCTTCGCCGCTCATGGCCGAGCGATGCCTGAGAAAATCATCCCCACGCCAGGGGCGCGATCTCGTCGGCGCCGCGCTTCACACCATCGACCTGCAGAACGGCTTTGTCGCCCCAGGCTTTCCCGGCGAATTGCCGATGGCGCGCAAGATCGTGCCGAATGTGAATCGGCTCGCGAGCGCGCTGCGTCAGGCGGGTGGTCATGTGTACTGGATTCGTCACACGCAGGTCGTGCCAGGCGAAGCGCCGTGGCAGCGCTTCGACGAATTCGGCGCGGGATGGGGGCGAGTCTGGGCGAGACGTTGGTCGACGGACATCCCGGACGCGCGTTGTATCCGCCGCTCGACGTTCGCGATGCGGATGAGATCGTCGACAAGACGCGGTTCAGCGCGTTTATCCAGGGCTCGTCCGATCTGCATCAACGCCTTGCCGCGCCCGGCATCGACACCGTGATCGTGACTGGCACGGTGACGAACGTCTGCTGCGAATCGACTGCCCGCGATGCGATGATGCTCGACTACAAGGTCCACTTCGTCGCCGACGCGAACGCAGCCCGCACCGACGACGAGCACAACGCGACGCTGTGCAACATGGTGTTGTGGTTTGCTGACGTGCGCACGTCCGACGAATTGCTGGCACTGGTCGACGTGGGCGCCGCGGATGCCGGCGGGGCTTCGGTGGGGGCGGAGTCACGGTAGGCTCGCCGCCAGCGTTGCCCGGCGGCGGGGCACCACGCCGAGCGTGGCAC
This sequence comes from Pandoraea soli, assembly GCF_902459595.1. Taxonomy (NCBI): domain Bacteria; kingdom Pseudomonadati; phylum Pseudomonadota; class Betaproteobacteria; order Burkholderiales; family Burkholderiaceae; genus Pandoraea; species Pandoraea soli. Next base: position 70,932 of record NZ_CABPSG010000004.1, read on the forward strand.
TCGAAACGTGCGAGCGCTCCAAGGTCTCGATATTCTCCGCATGTTGTCGCTCCCCGAGCTTTCAACAGGGAGAACTCTCGTGGGGCGTTTAGCGCAGCAATGCGGGAGTGGATACGACTAGGGAGACCTGAAGTTGTCAGCGTTCCGGCGGGTGGCGGTTGTAGATTCGGCGTTTGCTGAGATTTCGAATTCGGTGTTGCTGAGATGATGGGTGCGGCTCGTCAACGGGTGTCTTGTCGTGGATTTCCGTCCATACAAAAAATCGTTGACGTATGTAAATTTATGCCCATACAATAAATAGATGCAAATCGAGTTCGATCCAGCGAAAGACGAGGCAAATTGTAGAAAACATGGACTGTCGCTGGCGCTCGCCGAGTTTTTCGACTTGGAGGCTGCGTTGCTTGAGGTCGACGCGCGCGCCAACTACAACGAAACGCGGTTTGTTGCGCTTGGCCCGCTCGGGGACAGGCTCCAAGTGATGGTGTTGACAGTGCTAGACGAATCGATTCGAGTGATCAGTCGTCGCAAAGCCAACCGACGCGAGGTACGAAAGTATGACGAAACGTAGACCCCCCCCATTGACCGACGCCGAGGATGCGACCATCACGCGTGCCGCCGAGACGGATCCCGATAACCCACCGTTGACCGACCAGCAGTTGGGGCAGATGCGTCCGGCGCGCGAAGTGCTGACCGAGGTGTTGGGGAAAGGGCGTGCGGATGCTGTGTTGAGGCGTCGCGGACGCCCGGCGTTGCCGGAAGGGCAACGTAAAGTGACGCTGAACATGCGCGCTGATCGTGATGTGGTGGAGGCGTTCAAGGCGTCGGGCGACGGGTGGCAGACGCGAATGAATGACGCTTTGCGGGAGTATGCCAAGTCACATCACATGTTGCCGGCTTGCCGTCCTTGATGGCGTTTGCCCCGAAATTCCGGGCACAGCGTCACACTAAAATTGCTAAATCCATCGCATGGCGAACCTGCGTGTCTCGTTGGCCGTATCGCCTGAACCGTTGTCGCTCAACCGCTTGATTTCGGATAGCGTACGCAACGCAAACGCGACGCGATTTTCCATCCCAGCAAGCTTCACGTCGCGGCTCACCATTTTCTGCGCGGCTACATTCGACTGCCTCCTGGAGAATCTCGTTCGTCAACGTTCTATGTCGACCCGTTGGTTTAAGTGGGAGACTGTATCGGGCGTTTCAGGCGGGTCTTCATGGGTATTCAACACGCTGGTGGGTGGAACGGGTATGGTTCGACGTTCGAGGATTCAATTGAAGCACGGGCGGCAGTCGCACGTGATAACGAGGTGAAAGATGATTGATGGTCTGATTGGTGGGAAGATCTACGGAACGCCCGCTGAGCGTAAAGGGCAAGGTGGCACGGCATATGCCACTGCGAAGGTTCTCGCGGCCGGGGGCGACGGCGAGTCCCTGTTCGTGAACGTAATTGCCTTTGCCGATGATGCGCGGGCAGCACTGTTGGCGCTGGATGACGGAGATTCCGTTGCTCTGTCTGGCGCGCTCACGCCGAAGGTATGGACTGACAAGAACGGCGAGACGCGCCCTGCGCTGGACATGGTGGCGCATGCAGTGCTGACGGCGTACCACGTCAAGTGCAAGCGGCAAGCCGTCCAACGAGAGGCCGCGCCGACGAGCGGCGACCCGTTCGAGGACGAAGATCGCTGAAGGAAATGCAGGGGGGCGTTGTGAGGTGGTATGCCAGCGCGTAGCGCCGGTTGCCCCCGCGCCTCATTGACGCAATCCGCCTGCAAGGCGGTTCCATGACGCCAGAAACGAGAAAGGGGTTACAAGCGAAACGCTTGTAACCCCTTGAATTCGTTTGGTAGGCCGTGCGGGGATTCGAACGTGTGGCCAACGGATTAAAAGGCTCGGTGGGTTTTGTTGGCCTATCCAGGGGCTGCAGTACGGGGATGCATCGAATTTTCGGCTTCTCGCTAAAGGTCGGCGTTCCTGCGTGAAGGTTCGGGAAACACCTGTGAGGCGGTTTGCTTTTCCTCGCTCACGTCGACTGCGACGACGCAGCACCCGCCATGACGTATGCGGGGTACGTGTCTCTGACAGTACTTGCCAAAATCCGTCTACTGTACGATCGTTACGTATATCCATTGTAGATACACTGGTGCTTGCATTTTGCGCGCAATGTTTCTACAATGGATCAACATTTGGGGGCAAATATGGAACTCAAGATTCAAAAATGGGGCAACAGTGCTGCGGTGCGACTGCCGAGCGTGTTGCTCGAACAGATTCACGTGGTAGTGGGCAGTTCGTTGACTGCCGTCGTTCGCTCGGATGGTGTCTTTCTGTCTCCCGCCCGTCACAAGTATTCGTTGGACGACCTGGTTGCGCAGTGCGACCCGAAAGCGCCACAACCCGCAGATCTCGCAGGGTGGGGTGAGATCAAACCTGTGGGGCGCGAGGCATGGTGAGACGCGCGCGCTTCGACCGTGGCGACATTGTGCGCGTGAGCTTGAACCCGACAATTGGGCACGAACAGCAGGGCGATTTCCGCCCTGTTCTTGTTTTGTCGCCGGCGTCTTTTAATGCGCTGGGCGTGGTCTTGGTCGCACCGATCACCCAAGGTGGAGAATTCGCTCGTTTTGCGGGTTTTGCGGTGCCGTTGTCTGGCGCGGGCACGCAGACGCAGGGCGTTGCATTGGTGAACATGGTACGCACGCTCGACCTTGAGGCGCGTGGGGCGAAGAAGATTGAGCGCGCACCCGTCGAGGTTGTAGAGGACGCACTCGCGCGCCTTCAGACCATTCTGGATTGAAGGGTTGGTGAGCTGAAATTCGTTTGTGATGCGGATGAATTGGGGGAACGTACGACGTTGCTTGCTCATCAGACACCGCTTCACGGCGAACATCCTCGCCTAAATTGGTGTCCGGGAGGATTTGGCCACTACACTAGGTGCGGGAGAGAAGGGGTGATCGTGTTGCCTCGACAAAATGAGTTTTGCGGAGCAAGAGGGAATTTGCGGAGTAAATGAGAAGGGGCCTGCATCTCTGCAAGCCCCTTGAATTCGTTTGGTAGGCCGTGCGGGATTCGAACCTGCGACCAACGGATTAAAAGTCCGCTGCTCTACCAGCTGAGCTAACGACCCAACGAAGACCAAAATTATAGCGGCGCTGTCACCATAGTGTCAATACCTGGGTGGCGTGAAGGTGGCTATTTCAGGGGCGATTCGAGCGGTAGTGCGCGAATTACGCTTAAACGCTGCGCTCAATGCGCCACATCTGGTACTTGAACGCGCAGACGCCGCCCACGAGAATCGCCGCCGTCGCGAGGAACGACCCCAGCGCCAGCGTCGACACGCCCGACAACCCCTGGCCGACCGTGCAGCCCAAGGCCGTCACGCCGCCGAAGCCCATCAGCACGCCACCCACCATGTGATTCGCCGTGTCTTCCGTGCCCTGGAAGCCTTCCCAACGGAAATTGCGCGACACCAGTGCATAGACGAACGAGCCGGCAATCACGCCCAACACACTCGAAATGCCCAGCGTGATGACGTTGCTCGTGTCGCTCCACATCATCAGCCAATACATCGTGTACGCCAGCGGCGAGACGAACGACAACGCTTCCATCTTCCCGGAATTCGTGGCAACGAAACTCTCCTCCAACGTATTCGGATTCTCCGCCACGTACCCTAACTTGCCCGAGACGTACCACAGCGCCACGATGATCGCGCCCACGACAAGACCACCCAGCAGGTTGTCGAACGTCCAGAACTCGCGTCGTGCGAGCGCCGCAATCACGAACGCTCCGCCAATGGCCAACCCGAGAATGAGCTGTGCGCGGTGTACGTCGCCACCGAACCAGCCGCCCAGCAATGTCGGCAGATCCTGCGATGTCGCAAACGTGGTTTGCACGCTGTCGATGGCCGTCACGCGCAATACCGCGAACAAGCCCTTGAGCGTCATGTAGCCCGACAGACCGATCATCACGAAAACCAGCAGCGACTTCAGATTCCCACCGCCGATGCGCACGAGTGTCTTGCTGCCGCAACCGGACGCCAGCACCATGCCGAATCCGAACAGCCAGCCGCCAACGAGATATGACAGCCAGGTAAAGCGCGGCGTCGTGTAGATCGCCTTGACCGGATCGATGACACCCTGCGACGCCAGTACCCCCGTGCCGATGGTCGCGACACCGATGGCGAGCGACCACATCCGCATGCGGTTCCAATCGCCGATGTTCACGATGTCGGATAGCGCGCCCATCGTGCAGAAATGCGTGCGCTGCAGCACAGCGCCAAACACGAAGGCCAGCGCAAAGGTGAACCACACGACGGTGTGGGAGAGGGCGGTGAGATCGACGTCGGTCATTAGGCGAGAAGGCGATGGCGGCCGTGCCCGGCCGTTCGATTCATTGTCGCGAGCCACGGGGCGTAGCCGGCATTGTGTTTATCAGACGTGCCGCGCGCAGTCTGCGCGCGATCACATCGCGGGTGCGGTCGTCATGCCATGCAGACCCGGTTGGACCCGCACACATCCCCTGTGACGCCGCACTTCGAACGCTTGCAAAGCCCGTATTCTACTTGAGGTCGCGTTCGGCATCCGCAAAGCCCGGAAGGATGGGAACGCCCGGCGGTCGCGGCAGCGTTGATGATGACGGCAACGACGGTCATCCGGCATGCCCCGGAAACGACAACGCCGCCCAAAGGCGGCGTTATGCGTTTGACGATTGACCTCACACGGTAGGCTGGTTCGCACAGTCTCCCGCGAGACGTCTTACTTCAGCTTGGCCACACGCTTCTTGGCCTCGGCCGCCGATTCGCTGTCCGGGTACTTGGCCACCAAATCGTGCAACGTTTTCTTCGCTGTCGCAATCTGCCCGGATTCCGCCTGGTTGCTGGCGATTGCCAGCATTGCCTCGGCAGCCTTCGGGCTCGTCGGGTACTTCGTCACGATCCCCTGCAGCGTCGCGGTCGACCCCTTCAGATCCTTGTTGGCGTACTGCGCATTGCCAAGCCAGAACTGAGCTTCGGGTTGATACGGGCTGTCGGGATACTTGGCCGAGAAGGTTCGGAATGCCGTTTGCGCACCCTTGTAGTCACCATTGCGGAATTTCGTCAGCGCGGCGTCAAAGACATCTTTCTCGCCCGGTTGGACGGTGCCTGTCACGCCGCCGACGGTCATCTGCTGCGGTTCGAATTTCTTCAGCCGACCGTCGAGGTCGTTGTAGAAATCCTTTTGACTCTGTTGCAGGTTCGCAAGCTGGTTTTTCAGATCTTCGTTCTGACCGCGCTGGTCGGCCAGATCACGTTGCAACTGCTGAATCTGATTGTTCAAATCCAGCACGTTGCGCGTGAGCCCCTCGATCCGCTGCTTGTCCGAATCCAGACGGCTGCGGATATCGAGGATCGCTTTGCGCGCCTCGTCGTCATCGAACAATCCGGCATGCGCCAGCGGACTCAGCACCGCAGTGCCGAGCGTCACCGCGCAGATCATGTTTTTAAGCAAACGAGACGTCATGACGATTCAATCAATAAGCCAGATCGGCGCGACGGTCCTGAGCCCAGCTGGCCTCGTCCGTACCCGTTGCCTTTTCCTTGCCCAGCGAAACGGCTTCCATCTGGTTGGTGTTGGCGCCCAGTGCCGACATGGCCTTCACCACGGATTCAGCACGCTTCTGGCCCAGTGCCAGGTTGTACTCGCTCGTGCCACGCGGGTCGGTATTGCCCTGCACCAGCACGTGGCGCTGCGAGTACTTGTTCAGGAACGCAGCGTGCGCCTGGAGCAGCGGGGTGTACTGAGCATCGACGCTGTACTGGTCGAAGCCGAAGTACACGCTGCGCTTGGCGAGCGGGCCGTTCGGGTTGTTCAGTTCGTCAGCCGAGGCGTCGACGGGGGCGACAGCGCGGGCGTCCGTGGCTTGACCCTTGTTGGCGTTAGCCTGGTCGTCGAGCTTCACACCCGATGAGCAAGCGGCCAGAGCGGCCAGCGAAGAGATGGCGAGGATATTACGAAGCAGGGAACTCATTTGAGCCTCCGATTGATGTTGCTGTTGATGTTATTGCATGAAAGGGCCCCAGGAGGGTTCGCGAACTTCCCCTCCCCGAACCTGAAGAATCTGCCGGGTTTGCCCGTCCACCGAGACTGCCGCGAGAACCTTGCGGCCCCCCGACTGCGTTGCATAAAGAATGTACTTGCCGTTTGCGGCAAAACTCGGTGACTCGTCGTGGCTGGTGTCGGTCAGAGCCGTAACATCGCCAGTACTCATATCCTGCACGCACAGTTTGAATCCGCCGCCTTGTCGCGCAATGAACGCGAGCAACTTGCCGTCGGGACTGATTCGCGGGCTGACGTTGTAACTCCCCTTGAAGGTCACGCGCTGCGCAGCGCCTGCCCCTTCGCCACCGGCCGGCATTTTGTAGATTTGCGGACCACCGCCACGATCGCTCGTGAAGTAGATCCATTTGCCGTCCGGGGAATACTGCGGTTCGGTGTCGATCGCGCCGCTGCGCGACAGCCGCTTGAGGCCGCCGCCATTGGCGTTGACCTGATAGATCTGGGTGTTGCCGTCGCGCGAGAGCGCTACGGCAAGCTTGCTGCCGTCCGGCGACCACGCGGGCGCCGAGTTGTTGCCCTTCTCGTTCGCCAACACGGCACGACGGCCGGTCGGCAGATCGTGGATGTACACGACCGGCTTGCGCTTCTCGAACGAGACGTAGGCGACCTTCGTGCCATCCGGCGACCAGGCCGGCGAGATGATCGGCTCGCGGCTGTTGAGCGCGACGCGCGCATCCTGGCCGTCCGAATCCGAAATCTGCAACTGGTAGTGATTCCCGCTATGCAACACGTAAGACAGACGCGTGGCGAATACGCCGCGGTCGCCCAGCAGCTTCTGGTAGATGTAGTCGGCGATCTTGTGCGCCGTCAGACGCAAGTTCGCGGCCGACGAGGTGAGGGCCAGGCCGCCGAGCGGTTGTCCGTTCACGGCATCGTACAAACGGAAGCTGACCTGGAAGTTGCCGTTGCCCGCGGGGACGATCGTGCCCGAGACAAAGGCATTCGCCCCCTTGGCGCGCCACGTGCCGAGATCGACCGAATCGTCCACGCCGATGGCGGCGCCGCCCGTATCGATCTGATTGAAGCGTCCGCTGTTGCTCAGGTCGGCCTTGACGACGGACACGATGTCCGTCGGCGCGGCGCCCTTGAAATTGGACACGGCGATCGGGTAACGGTTGGTGCCCACGCCATTGATCTCGACGGTGAGCGGGGTCTGCGCATGGGCGATCGTGCACGCCGCAGTAAGCCAGGTGGCTACCAGCGCACGCCATGCATATTGACTGGAAATTCGCATGCGTTCGATTAGTCAGTTACGCGGTGCAGTCGCCATTTTTACCACATCCTGATGAAAATGGACTTGCATCGCTCGGTTTTCGTTCCCGTTTGACAACATTCCTCAGCCCTTTGGCCGGAGGTGGATGTCGAGCGTCGGGGGCGGGGCTTTGCCGCCGACACCGCGCGGCAAGGGGTCTGATTTTTTGATGGCGGCCATGGCTGCGGCGTCCCACGCCGGATTGCCGCTCGACTTCGTCAACTGCATCGACAGGATGCTGCCGTCCGGCGCAATGCGCACGGCGACGATGGCCTGCGGATTGCCCGTCGTATCGCCGGCATAGGCAATATTTGGCATGACCTTGGCACGCACGCGTTCTGCATAGCCAGCTTCACCGGTACCACCGCTCCCCGAGCCCGTGCCGCCGGCCTGCGAGCCCAGACCGTTGCCGGTCGCGCCGGCCGTGCCCCCGGCCATCCCGCGCAACGCCGCCAGACGCTGGGCGCGTGCCGCGTCGGCTGCTTTTTGCGCCGCCGCTTCCTGCGCGGCCTTGGCCTTGGCCGCCTTGTCTTGTTGGGCCTTCTTCTCGGCGTCTGCCTTCTTCTGTGCATCGACGAGTTGCTGCTGCTTGAGCGCTTCGGCCTTCTTCGCCGCTTCATCCTTCTGATGCTTCAACTCGTCAGCCTTCTTCTGGTCGGCCAGCTTCTGCTGACGGGCGGCTTCCTCCGCCGCCTTCTTGCGAGCGATGTCGGCTGCTGCCTGCTGCTCGGCAAGTTGCCTCTGCTTGAGCGCTTCCTGACGTGCCTTCTCCTGCTGCGCTTCGAGCAGGCGTGCCTGCTCGGCGGCCTGCTGCTCCTGCTTGCGCTTCTTTTGCTGGAGGGCGATGTCGGCGTCTTCGACCGGCGGCGTCGGCGCGGCCACGGCGGGCGGCGCGGGCGTCGGCGGTGGCGTCACCACGGGCGGCGTCGGCTCCGCGACTTCGGACGGTGTCCACAACTCGGCCTCGGACCCGGCCGGCGAACTGTTCTGCCAGCGCATGCCATAGAAGAGCAGCGCGAACAGCAGCGCGTGCATGAACAGCGCGAGGAGAAATGCCCGACCCGTGCCCCGCTCATCGTTGCGTGGGCCGATAGGGGGATTGGGACGGTCGGTGCGGGCTGCGGTGCGGCTCATTTCTGCTTGACGAGCAGGCCCACGCGCTTGACGCCCTGGGCCTTGAGATCGGACATCACGTTCATGACGATTTCATAGCGCACCGACTTGTCGGCGGCGATGACGACCGGTTGATCCGGATTTGCGGCCTGGCGTCCTTGCAGGAACCCCGTCAGATCGGCGGCGCCCATGCGCTGCTCGATGGTGTTCTCACCGTCCTTGTAGCGCACCAGCATCCGATTGTCGGCTTCGATGTTCACGACCACGGGGGGCGTCTGCTGTTGCGGGCTCGCGTTGGCGACGCTCGGCAGATTGACGATCGACGGCGCGACCAATGGCGCGGCCACCATGAAAATGACGAGCAGCACCAACATCACGTCGATGTACGGTACGACGTTGATATCCGCCATGGCGCGACGGCCGCGGCGAGCATTGCGCATAGAACCTGCCATGTCTCGGCGCTCCCGGAGTGCTTAGTGAATCTGCCGTTGCAGGATGTTGGAGAATTCTTCGACGAAACTTTCGAAGCGGATCGACAGTCGGTCGATGTCGTTGGCGAAGCGGTTGTAGGCAACCACGGCAGGGATTGCGGCGAACAGACCGATGGCGGTCGCCACCAGCGCTTCCGCGATGCCCGGCGCCACATTGGCGAGCGTGGCTTGTTGCACGTTCGACAGGCCGCGGAAAGCGTTCATGATACCCCACACCGTGCCGAACAGACCAATGTACGGGCTCACCGAACCGACCGATGCGAGGAACGGCAGATTGGCTTCGAGCGAGTCCATTTCACGTTGATAGCAAGCGCGCATCGCACGACGCGCGCCGTCCAGAATGGCGCTCGGATCGTGCAGACCCTTCTCGCTCGCCTTGATGTACTCGCGCATGCCCGATTCAAAGATGCGTTCGAGTGCCCCCGTCTGATGACGGTTGTTCAGCGCGCTTTGATAGAGCGCCTGAAGATCGCCACCCGACCAGAAATCGCGTTCGAAGCGCTCGGTCTGGGTGCGGGCGCGGCGAATCGCGAAGATCTTGCGGAAGATGTGGGTCCACGAAAGCAGCGAGAGCAGCAGCAGCAGGCCCATGACGGCCTGAGCGAGCACGCTGGCATGCAGGACCAGCGAAATAATGGAAAGGTCTTGATCGGGCATGGTGTGGTTATTGACTGACCGGAATTCTTGTTGTTGGCTTCAGGCGGCTGCCGAACGGGGCGGCTCACCCGCTGCGGCGGCCGATTGCATGGCGAGGCGCACGTTCACGGGAATCTTGCCTGGGCGCAGGGTGTTGGCCGCCACACAGCCGATTTTGATGCTGCCACGCACCAACAGTTCGCTGCTGCCGTCCGGCGCGTCTCGCCAGGCTTCCTGGTGAAAATCGACAGAGGCGCCGCCAACGCGCTCGATGCGGCTTTTGACAGTGAGGAGATCGTCCAGCCGGGCGGGGGCCAGATAGTCGAGTGCGGTTGCGCGCACGATGAAAATCATGCCGGTTTCGCGGGCCAGCGCGAGTTGCTCGATGCCGAGCGAACGGAGCCACTCGGTACGGGCCCGTTCAAAGAATTTCAGATAGTTGGCATAGAAGACTACGCCTCCGGCGTCCGTGTCCTCGTAGTAAACGCGAATTGACCAACAGGTATCAAAATCAGCCATGCCGCGCATTGTAGCGGAACCTTGGACCAACGCCAGTCACGGAAACACAATTTTTCAAACGGTAACGACGGCCTCATGTTTACGAGGAATTACTGAAAGCCCAGCGATGCACCAAGTTGGGGCCGGTTTGCGCAGATCCCCCGTGTGACGGGGGATTGCGCTGGCGCCCGAGCGCAGGCCATCTTTATAATGGTGGCTCGCAAGCCCCCTGAATTTCAGACAGGACCCCGTGGGTGCCCCCTGCATCTTGCGCCCCTGGGTTCCCTCATAGCGAATCAACCTGCGAGGCCCTCGAATTGACTTCCCCTTCATCGCAAGCAACGTCCGTCCGCGTCGCGTTTCTCGGCCTGGGCGTGATGGGTTATCCCATGGCCGGCCATCTGCAACGTGCCGGTCATCAGGTCACGGTCTATAACCGTACGGTCGCCAAGGCGCAGCAATGGGCCAAGGAATATGGCGGTGCGGCCGCCGCCACCCCGGCCGAGGCGGCGCGCGACGCCGAGATCGTGGCCGCCTGCGTGGGCAATGACGACGACCTGCGCAGTATCGTGCTCGGCGAGCATGGCGCCTTCGCCGGCATGAAGGCGAACGCCGTCTTCGTCGACCACACGACGGCCTCGGCCGACGTGGCACGCGAACTCTACGCCGCCGCGCGCGCGAAGGGGCTGCACTTTGTCGACGCCCCCGTCTCGGGCGGCGAAGCCGGTGCCAAGAACGGCGTGCTGACCATCATGTGCGGCGGTGATGCACCGGCGTTCGACCGGGTTGCCCCAACGCTGGGCGCCTACGGCCGAGCCGTCACGCGCGTGGGCGAGGCCGGCGCAGGGCAGGTTGCCAAGATGGTCAACCAGATCTGCATCGCCGGTCTCGTGCAGGGACTGTCGGAAGCGATCCACTTCGGCCAGGGTGCCGGTCTGGACATGCCGCTTGTGCTCGACGTCATCAGTAAAGGGGCGGCAGCGAGCTGGCAAATGGACAATCGCGGCAAGACGATGATCGACGGCAAGTTCGATTTCGGCTTCGCGGTGGACTGGATGCGCAAGGATCTGGGCCTTTGCCTGGCCGAAGCACAGCGCAACGGCGTATCGCTGCCGGTCACGGCGCTCGTCGACCAGTTCTATGGGGATGTGCAGTCGCTCGGCGGTTCGCGCTGGGACACCTCAAGCCTGATTCATCGTCTGCGCATGCTGTCGGGCAAGGCCTGAGCGGCCACGGCGCCTCGGTCACGGCATCGTAGCGCCTTGGTCGAGACGTTGGCGGCGGCGGAAGACCCGAGAGCCGGCCGGGTCTTCGCGGACCGTCACGGGGGCGCAGATATCAGGTATTTGGCATATCTCCGGGTTTGTCTCCAATCGTCAGCGAAGGCCGATTGGCACTAGAATGCGGAAAACGGGACGTCGCGGTGCGACGGCATGGCGGCGTGGCAGCTCGGGAGCGGGTTGGGGCGGTGGCGTGTCGACGTCGGGCAGCAGGGAGACCACCGCGAGCGATAACGATCCAGAACACAACTCGACCCCGAGACCCCAGTACTGACATGAGCAATCAGTCGAACGCCGCGGCCGTCCGCGCATTTCGCATTCTCGAAATTCTCAGTGCGTCAGGCACGCCAATGACATTGGCGGAGATCGTCGTCGCCATCGGTCTGCCCAAGCAGACGGTGCATCGCATTCTCAAGCAACTAGAAGCGGCGTTTCTCGTGTCGCGCGAAGCGGGCAGCCGGCATTACGAGCCGTCGTCGCGGGTGCGCGCGATGGCCGTCAATGCGTTGATGCACGTCGGCCCTGCGGCCGCGCGTCATGCGATTCTTCAGCAACTGGTCGACAAGCTGGGTGAGACGTGCAATCTGTCGATGCTCTCGGGCGACGACCTGGTCTACCTCGACCGTGTCGAGACGGATTGGTCGCGTCAGCTCAAGCTCGCGCCGGGCTCGCGTGTGCCGTTGCACTGCACGGCGAGCGGCAAGCTGTTATTGGCGTTCCTGCCGCGCGCGCGCCGCGAGAAGTTGATCGCGCATCTGCCGCTGCGACCGCGTGCGGAGAACACCATCACCGATCTCGAAGACCTGCGCGAGGAGTTGACCGAGACGCGCAAGCGCCGGGTCGGCACCAATAACGAAGAGCATGTGCCGGGCATGATCGCCGTGGCCGTGCCCGTGATGCTCGACCGCAATCGCGCTTGCGCGGCCATCGCGGTGCAGGCGAGCGCGCAGCGTCGCACGCTTGACGCGCTCATGACGTTTCTGCCGGAGCTTCAGGCGGCGGCCGAGGCGATGGCGGCCACGTTCAACGAGTAAGGCCAGCGCTGCGCGGCGACACCGCGGCATTGCCACACGCATCTTTATTGCGCGCGCGCAGGACTCATGGCGGCTGACGACATCGACGCAGGCGCTGGGATGGGCGTTGCCGCCGTCTCGAAGACTTGTTCGAGTTGCTTCGCGCCCTGCGCCGACTCAGCGCGCATGCGCGGGCCGATGAAGATCGGATCGAGCATCAGGAACAGCAAATTCGGGGTTCGATAGACGACGTCGCGCTCGAAGCGGGTGCCCGTGCCGTCAGGCGTGAGCGTGTAGCGGACTTCGCCCGACGGACGCCGGTTCATCTCGCCCTCGAGACGCCATTCGAGCGGCGGCTTCGCCTCGACGACCTTCCAGTGAATGATGCCGTGACGTCCGGCGAGGCGAAATTCCTCGGCGACTTTTTCTCCCACGGCGAGCGAGTGATCGGTCGCACCTTGCACGGCGAGCGATGCCGGATGCCATTTCGGCCAGTTGGCCGGCGTGGTCACGTAGTCGTAGACGGCCTGCGGCGGCGCCTGCACCGTGACCGTGTTCACGACGTGGGTCTGGCGCTCGACGGGCAGGGGCAGCAGCGAGAGCAGGGCGACGACGGCGGCCGCTCCGAGGAGGAACAGGAAGACCCGCTTCATCGGCGCGCGCTCACGCACCGGAAGGCGAATCGAGTTCGACATCGACCATCAGGTCGTCGGCCAGGCTTTCGAGCGTTTGACGCAGCGATTCCGTGCTGACGCTCGCGGGAACGTGTAGCCGAGCCGTCGCGCGAAACAGCGTGCCGCCCGACATCGATCCTTCGACGCATTCCGTGGCGAGTTCGTCGATGCTGATGCCGCGCGAGAAGAGCACGTGCGAGATTTCCCTGACGATTCCCGGATGATCCTGCCCGACGAGATCGAGCTGAAGCGCGCGTGCGGCCGGGTCGGCGGCGGCGCTCTGGGCGCGCGTGACGGCGATGCGCAGGCCTTGGGTTTCCATCGCCTGCAGGGCTTGCGTGAGCGCGTCGGCGTGTTCGTCGGAGACTTGCAGGTGGATGATGCCGGCGAACTGGCCGGCAAGATTGGCCAGACGGCTCTCCAGCCAGTTGGCACCGGCGGCGCTCGCGCGATCGGCGATCGCGTTGACCAGACCCGGACGATCCGGGCCAATCACATTGAGAATCAGGGACGTCGTCATCACAGGCTCCGTCGAAACTGAGGGGCAAGAGGCGGCGCAGACAGCGCGCTCGTTCTCCGATGGGGAGCGATGCGCGCAGCAGGTTCAAGTGTAGTGCAATCGTGCGGTGCGCCGCTACGGCATGCCCGCCAATCCATCTACACCGCAACCATGCGCCGAGTGGCCCAGCGTTGCCAAGCCCAGACAAACATCGTGCCCACCGCGATGCCTAGGGACGCCCCTGCGAGCACATCGCTGGTCCAGTGATACGCGGCGGCGAGCTGGCCGAAGGCCGTCAGCGTAACGGCAACGGCGCACGGCCAGCGCAGCGCAGGGTGTCGCAGCGCGAGCACGGTGGCGAACGCCAGCATGACGGTGAGATGCCCCGAGGGGAACGACGCATGAGCGGCACCATCGCCGCCGAACCACCGGAACTGGAACACGCCGTCGCGCAGATACGACGGATTGTCATGAATCCACGTGGCCGGCCACGTCCGCCCGAAAACGAGCTTCAGTCCTTGCTTGAGCACGCTGCCGACGCCGACCGCACCCGCCGCGAGCCACAGCGTTGCCGCCCACGCCGGGAGGCGGCGTCGCCAGACAAGCGCGGCACCGAGGATCCCGAAGGTCGGCAAGGCCAGCACAAACAGCGGTGAAGGCAACTCCGCAATGTGCTGAATCCACCGCGTACCCTGCGTATGCACATGCGCGAAGTCCACCACCGGCCGGTCGATCCACGGGATGGCGACCAGTGCCAGCAACAGGCACGCGAACGCGCTCAGCCATGCGGTGCGCAGGCATTGGGAGGCGGCGGCAGGGGCGGTGGAGGCAGGCGCTAGCTCGTTCATGACGCGATGTCGGTAGAGAAGATAAGCCGGATCCGAGCGGGTGCTGACGGAATCGACCGTCGGGGAAACCGCGACATGGTAGCCGTCATTGATGACAACGGGGCAACGTTTTCCCCGGACGGGAGGCGTCGATGACGCCATGGCGATTTGATGACGATCAGGGCGTACCTGTTGCGCGCATGACATGCTCGCCCGGCAAGGAAGCGAAAGATTTTTTGCTGAGCAAGGGGGCATCGTCCTACAATCGTCCCCTACGTAAAAGTCGTGTGTCATAAGGCGCAGCGGGCGCTTTCCGGGGGAGGGCGCGTTCCATATCGGGACGTCGCACGACGTGCGGTGGCTCGATTATCGCGATGTGCCGCGTTTCGGGGGTGGCCACCGGGCCGCTGAGCCCGGCGGTGAGTAGCCGGCCGTCAATACTGAAGTCGAACGAAGGAACAGTCGTCTTGGATGGGGTAGTTCGCTTGACAAAACAAAACCAATATCGCTTGCGGGGGCAGTAGTGAACCGGGGATTCGAGAGCATCATTGATCGTCTGGCGCGCGAGTTTTGGCGCGCCGCGCATGTGCGCGAGCAGCAGCACGCCCAAATGCAGGCGCGCTCGCTGGCGGAAGTCCGCGCCGTGGATCAGGCATTGCGCGCCGTGGAGGCGGCGCCGGTCGCCGACGCCGCCGCGACTGAGCGTACGCATGTGGCGTGGCGACAAGCCGAAGCTGCAGCGCAGGGCGCCCAGGCCAAATTGGAGGTCGCGCGGCTGGAGCGTTTGCTCGCCGACGGTCTCGCGCGCGATCTGCGCATTGCGCCAGCCGACCTGCGCGCGAGCACCACGCCGCCGGTGCTCGATACCCGGCATCTCCCGAAGATCCTGCCCAAGCCCGAATGGGAAAGCTTTGCGCCCGAAAAGCCGGGCCGGCTCGCGCTGGCCATGCCGGGTGCGTCGGGACGCTACGAGCAAGCGGTCGCCAAGGCGCGCAGCGAATTCGTGCATGCGGAACGCGAGTACGAGGCGTCGAAGATCCGGCGCGCGCAAGGCTCGATGATTCTCCAGATCGCGCAGCAGAAAGCCACGGAAGCGGCGCGTGCCGATAGTGCGCGTCACAACGCAGCGGTGGCTGACTTCGAAGGCGCGCTGCTGCGTGGCGAAGCGGCGGCCATCACGGGCTATGCGCGCATCGTGCTCAGCCGCAGCCCGTATCCCGAAGCGTTCACGCAGACGCTCGCCGCGCACTACGTCGAGAATCACAAGCTGCTCGCCATTGGCTATGACGTGCCGACGCTCGACGCTGCCGTACCCGTCGCGTTCGACTATCACTATCACGCGGCGCAGGGGCACGTGGAGGGCGTGCCGGCAAGCGATGCGGTCCGCGCGAAGGTGTATGCCAACGCGTTGCGCCAGCTCGTGCTCCGCTCGCTGTACGAGCTGTTCTCGGCCGATCCGCTGCGTCAAGTGAACGCCATCGTCTTCAATGCGTACGCCAGCGATGGCGATACGCGCGTGTGTCTGGCGAGCGCCCATGTGGCGCGCGCCGACTTCGCGGCGCTCACCTTGGCCGAGGGCGATCCGGCGGAACATTTGGCGGCGCTGGGGGCGCGCATATCAGCGTGCCCCGAGGCGCTGGAGGCGGTCGCACCGGTGGCCGGCGTCGACATGACGAAGGTCGTCACGGACGCCGACGTCGCCGTCGACCGCCGCTTCAATCTGATGACACTCACCGACAAGGACTTCATGCAGGTGATGTTCCACCTGCTGCGCTCGCACGGTTTCGAAGGGCCGCCGCTCCTGCCCGGCGAGCAGGCGGGCATGCTGACCTGCCGCGCGTGGGATCCGCATCCGATTTTCGGGGGCGACGTTGTCGTGCACGTCTATCGCGAAATGCACCACGGCGCACGTCTGGAGATCGCCGCCGCGCGCACCATGCTCGCCGAGATGCAGAAGATTGGCGCCGCCCGTGGCATGTTGATTACCACGGGGGCGTTCGACGATGGGGTGGAAGAGTTCGCACGCGATCGTCGCATCGAGCTGCTCGCCGGACATCATCTGGTCTTCCTGCTCAAGGAGAACGCGGGCGTCGATGCCAGCGTCGTGGTGCCCGAGGTACTCGCCCCCGCCGCCGCGCCGCTCTGACCGTATCGTGGCACCAAAAAACTGATCGGTTTTGGGTCTTTGCCAAGGGCCATGGAGGGGCGTAGGCTCGGCGTCATTCCCTTCCCGCTGCTTTTGTCCGGAGTCGTCGATGTACCAGCCCGTCGCCTTTGCCGAGGATCGCCCTGAAATCCTGCACGACCTCATTCGCACCCATCCGCTTGGCCTGCTCGTTAGCGCCGGATCGCAGGGGCTGATCGCCGATTCGATCCCGTTTCTGATGTATCCGGACGAAGGCGAGTTCGGCCTCTTGCGTGGGCATCTGGCGCGGGCCAATCCGCATGGTGCGGCGCTGCGCGATGTCGACGATTGCCTCGTGGCGTTTACCGGCCCGCAAGGGTACATCACTCCCTCGTGGTATGCCGCCAAGGCGGAGCACGGCAAAGTCGTGCCGACCTGGAACTACGCGGCGGTGCATGTGTGGGGCAAACCTCGCGTGATCGACGATGCCTCGTGGTTGCGCCGTCTCGTTGGCGATCTCACACAGTCGCAGGAGCGTGCACGCGCGGCGCCGTGGGCGGTGGAAGACGCGCCGGCCGATTACATCGATGGCATGCTGCGGGCGATCGTCGGCGTGGAAATTCCGATTCGCCGCATCGAAGGCAAATTCAAGATGTCGCAAAATCGCGCGATGCCCGATCGCGTTGGCGTGGTCGATGGCCTGCGTGCCGAGGGCGCATGGAGCGAGCCGTTGGCCGCGCTCGTTGCGCTGCGAGGCGAGGTGCCCGAGGGCTGATGGCGGCGAACGTCCAGCCCTTGGCGCGGTAACGATACGAAACAATTTTCTGGCGCGCCGGACAGGTTGTGCGGGGGCGTCCCCGCATACAATGCCGCATCCCAACTCGGATGCCGCAATGAAGACGCTGCTGCTCGTGCTCGCGCTGGTGCTCTGCGTGCTGTTCCTGGCGCGGGACTGGCTGCCGAGTGCTCACGCCGACGAGTGCGACAACCTCGGCCCCACCCAGACCCTGCAATGCGCCGCTTACGGTGTGGGCAGTGCCGTCCCCGAATAGCGGTTCATCCGCTACAATCGCACCCCCTCACGTCTTACCGTAAGCAGTGCGATGAAGCAGTTTCGATGGACGGTCACCGCGGTGCGCGCAAGCCGCTTGCGCGCGATGGCCGGGCAGTTGGCCGCCTCTCTGGCCACCCTTACCCGAGTCGGGGTCGTGACGTCCGTCATGACCTTGTCGGGCCATGCAATCGCCGCCGCTTCGGCCTGCGGCGATCATTACTGGGCCGCTACCGCGCCCGACATTACCCAGTCCGCCATGAATCGCGACGCGCGCGAAGTGTGCTTCAGCGCGTTCGGTGTCATGCACTCGGGCGTGACACGCACCCCGCTCTGGTCGGCCGAGCACCTGACCTCAGTGGGTTTGCGTGACGCGCGCCAGATCTCGCGCGTCAACAATTTCCACGCCGAATCGCGCCTTCCCGCCGATGAGCGGGCCGAGCTTCGCGATTACGTGCGTTCGGGATACGACCGGGGGCACATGGCGCCGTCGGCCGACATGCCGGATGCGCAAGCGCAGTCGGAAAGCTTTTCGCTGTCGAACATGGTGCCGCAGAACAGCGAGAACAATCGGTATCTGTGGGCGGGCATCGAGTCGAGCGTGCGCAAGCTTGCGCAGGATCGCGGCGAGTTGTTCGTCATTACCGGACCGCTGTTCAAGGGCAAGTCGATCACGCAGGTCGGCGATCGGGTGATGGTGCCCACGCAACTCTACAAGATCGTCTACGACCCGAAGCGCAAGCAGGCCGGTGCCTACCTGGTGGCGAACGAGGCCACGAGCGACTATTCGGTGGTGAGCGTGGCGGAGCTCGAGACGCTCGCCGGCATCGACTTCTTCCCCGGCATGCCGTTGGACGTCAAGCGCACGGCCATGCGCCTGCCCGCGCCCAAGGCGGCCGGCGGCAAGCGCAAGCGCGATCCGAGTGTGCCGTCGTATCGGGAGGTGCAGACGGTGCTCGATTTCTTGCGTACGATCATTCGCTAAGCACGACGCTGATCGCCACAGGCGTTGTCCTTGCCCCGCCACGGATGATGGGCAACCCATCGGCCGATGTCAACTGACTGATATTCCCTCGATTAAGGAGTCCCGGATGCCCACTTCGTCTTCTGCCGATGCCGCGTTCGTCCCGTTCGCCAATGATGCCGACGCGCTCACGCTGGGTGAGCTGAACGTCGAGAACCATACGGACCACGTCGCGCTCTTCGGCAATCTGGAGATTCGCCGTGATGCCGAAGGGCTGCGTCAGGCGCAGACGCTCAAGGCGGTGCTCGACGCCGTGGTCGCGACGCTCTCCAGCGCCGATCTGCCGGCCCAGGCGGGCGCGTCGGGCAGCACGACGGCACGACAGGTGAAAAATCCGTTCGAATCGTGACGCTGGCGGGGAGGGTTCGCATTCCCTTCCCCGGATTTACCCCAGCTTTGTCGCTTATTCGAACAATCGATGTTGCGCTGCACGATGTCGCGCGCCGGACACACCTACGCCGCTTCGAACACCCGGGTCGTCCGGCCGGCCACCGCGGTCACACCTGCGACATGACTGGCCCCGTCGCACCGCCTGAAATCCTTAATACCAAGAACCATGCGGGTTGCGCGACAAGTTGTCGCACCTGCGACATTGTGTCGCATTGACACCCTCTGTCATAAATCACGCGTTGCGTCTCAGGGGCGCGAATCATCCTCACTCGCTCTCGTCTCGGAATCCATCGAAATCAAGCATTTGGCTTGCGGCGACGCAGCACGGATGGGGGGTTTACGGCGGCTCGGCGAAGCGCATACTAGCCCTGCGTCTCGTCGATTCCAACAGTGTGAATTGATGACGGGCAAGGCTAAGAACACTAAACAACGCGAGGTAACTTATGCACATCCGTTGGAAAAAAGTGTATTCGAGTGGTTGGGGAACGATTCATCACGATGCACCCCGTTCCCATCGCAGCGCGAGCGAGCGCGAGCAGCTCTTTCAACGCCTTTTGACAATCGCGATCGCCTGTAGCGTCGGCGGATTCGTGCTCTTGTCGGTAGGTGCGGCCTTCCTGGGACGCTAAAGTAACCCATCTTCCTTTTCGTGCGCGGCACCGCCTCCGGCGGGCAGCCGCGCCGCGTTGCTTCGGCTAACGCTTTTCCACGACTTCCAAGCCAATGCCGCCTCCCGAGCTTATGCTACGGAGGTTTCGGCACGTTCGCCGCGCCGCTTCAATCACCCGATGCAACGGCACACCCGCGATGTTTTGAAACGTTTTGTTACATGATCACGGCGTTTCGGAAAGGCTGGCACGTCTGAATTGCGACAAATCGCTGCCATTTCCCTTAAAGATTCGAAGCCACCTGCGATAAACCGCGTTAAGCACGTTGATATCCATCGTCGATAACGTGGTCTCTCGTGGCGCTGGCGCAGCATTCTGCGGGTTCACGCTATTGCGTTATCGAAAGAATAGTGCGATCTTGAAGCGACGGCGCTGTGTCGGAATTTTGGGTAGTCCTGGGTTCCGGATTTGCCCGGATTTATCCGAATTGTCTTGCGTCTCAGAATTTTCGATAAAGAAGAAAAAAGATTATCACGCGGGCCGGTTTGATTGATTTGTGAGGTGCGCCATGGAAATTCGCTGGGAAAAGTTGTACTCGGGCGGATTGGGTCGTTTTTACGACACTTCGGAATCGAGCCGCCGTCGGGCGCGGCGTGCGCAACTGGCATGGTTTGGCGTCGTCATCTCCGTTGGCATTGCCATCGGCGCCGTCGCCATTGCTTGGCGCTGGCTCTGATGGTCGTCACGGCTGCGCGCCGCTTGAGGATGACGGCAACGGCGGTGTGGCTCGCGTTCGCGGCGAGCGCGCCGGTGCACGCCCAAGCGTCATCCGTGCCGCCGGCGCCGTCCGAACCGCTCGATGCTGCCGGGAACCCCTGCGGGTCGCTACGTGCGCTGCCTGCCGACGTCACGCAATACCGGTACGAGGCATCGAATGGGTGCAACCGTCCGGTCTCGTTCTTTTGGCGGTGCAACGCTGCGGATGCCGAGCATTCGCTGGACATCCCCGGCAAGGGGGCGCAATCGACCTCGTGTTTGAAGGCGGCAGGGGCCGCCGGTGAGATCGTGTTTCGTTTCGGCCCACCAGGCACCGGCAACTGAGGGCCTTACCGGCCCGTTTCCCCTTTCGCATGGTCCCGACTATCGTCAGCCTTCTGGCGCCGCGCCGAGGGTAGACGCGCGCTGTCCTGACGGGCAGTCGCCACTGCCGCCGGGAATGGCTATGATGTCGTCATACGGCCCGCCGGCGTCCCCGACGCGTGCCCTGGCGGAATCCCCGAGCCACGCCTGATCCGCTCGGTCCGATCCGCCACGTCCATCAAGCCCTCCCCAAGGACTCCCCCATGAACGACATCGTCACCCCGACTCAGCCGTCGCTCGACACCGCTGCTTTGCGCGAATTCGTCGAACGTAAATGGAATGAAGACATCCTGCATGCGCTGACCGACTACATCGCGGTGCCCGCCAAAAGCCCCGGCTTCGACGCCGATTGGGCGCGCAACGGCTACATCGATCGCGTGGTGCGCGATGCCGCGCAGTGGGCTGAGCGTCAGCCGGTGAAGGGGCTGAAGGTCGAAGTGATTCGTCTTGAGGCACGCACGCCGGTCATCTTCTTCGAGGCCCCCGCCACGCGCTCGGGCAGCGACGAAACCATCGTGCTTTATGGCCACCTCGACAAGCAACCGGAGTTTGACGGATGGCGTCGCGACCTGGGCCCGTGGACGCCCAAGTTCGAAGACGGCAAGCTCTATGGCCGCGGTGGCGCGGACGATGGCTACGCCATCTATTCGAGTCTCACGGCGCTCGCGGCCCTCGATGCCCAGGGCGTGGCGCGCCCGCGCTGCGTCGGTCTCATCGAGACGTGCGAGGAGTCGGGCAGTTACGACCTGCTGCCTTACGTCGACGCGCTGCGTGAGCGACTGGGCCGTGTCGGACTGGTCGTCTGCCTGGATTCGGGCGCGGGCAACTACGATCAGTTGTGGCTCACGACATCGCTGCGCGGTCTGATCTCCGGCAGTCTCGAAGTGCAAGTGCTCGACGAGGGCATCCATTCCGGCGGCTACGGCGGGATTGCGCCGTCGAGTTTTCGCATCATGCGTCAATTGTTCGAACGTCTGGAAGACGCGGGCAGCGGCAACGTGCTGCCGCAGGGCTTTCACACGCCGATTCCATTGCAGCGCCTGAAGGAGGCGGAAGCCACGGCTTACATTCTTGGCGACGATGTCTGGAAGAAGATGCCGTGGGCCTGCGGTCAGGACGGCATGTCGGTGTTGCCGACCACGACCGATCCGAAGGAGGCGCTGCTCAATTCGACGTGGCGTCCGTCGCTGTCGGTCACCGGGGCGGCGGGACTGCCGGCGCTGTCGGATGCGGGCAACGTGCTGCGTCCGCGCACGGCCTTCAAGCTGTCGCTGCGTCTGCCGCCGCTCGTCGACGCCGCGCAGGCGGTGGCCGAACTCAAATCGCTGCTGGAACTCGATCCGCCCTACAACGCCAGGGTGACGTTCAAGCCGGACGCCGGTGCGGCCTCCGGTTGGAATGCGCCCGACGTTGCGCCGTGGCTCACGTCGGCACTGAACACGGCGTCACAACGGCACTACGGGGAGGACGTGGCGTACATCGGGCAGGGCGGCACCATTCCGTTGATGAATACCTTGCAGGCGGGTTTCCCGTCGGCACAGTTCATGGTGTGCGGCGTGCTCGGACCGAAGTCGAATGCGCATGGCCCTAACGAATTCCTGCACGTGCCCTACGCGAAGAAGTTGACTGCCGCGGTCGCCGAGGTCATTGCGTTGGCGCCGTAGGCGAAATCGAGGCGGCGAGCGCCGTCGCGGCACCAACAAGCCGGTGGGGCAGCCGTTGCCTCACCGGCGACTAACCCTGCTCAGAGCTGCTGCGTGGCGGCATCTATGACCTGCACGCCCCGCATGAAATCGTCGAGATCCATGCTCTCCCGCGGATTGTGCGAACCGTTGGCGTTGCGCACGAACACCATGCCACTTGGAATCCCCGCGTTGGCGAAAATAGCGGCGTCGTGACCAGCGCCACTTGGCACGCGCTCCTGAGGAAGGCCGAGCGTGCGGCACACGTCGACCAACAACGACGACAGATGCGTGTTCATGACCGCCGGCGGCGACGCCAGACGCCGGTCGAACGCGAAGCTCACGCCGCGATCGCGCGCAATGGCGCGGCACTCGGTGCGCATCAGCTCGTAAAAAACGTCGAGCGTATCGGCGCTCTGACTGCGCACTTCCAGACTGAAATCCACCTTGCCCGGAATGCGCGAAATGGCGTGCTCCGAGGGATCGGTGCCGACAATGCCAGTCGTCACCACCAGATCGATGCCTCGTTCGAGCAGGGCACGCCAATGTTCGTCGAGACGCGTGATGAGATCGGCTACTGCGAACATGGCGTCGTGGCGTAGCCATCGCGGCACGGCGCCCGAGTGGCCGGCTTCGCCCACGCACGACACCCGGTTGTGCCGCACGTTGCCGCGAATGCCGGGCACGATGGCCACGGGCATGTCGCGGGCGATCATCACCGGCCCCTGTTCGATGTGCAGTTCCAGCCATGCCTTGGCCTGAGCGATGTCGAACAGCATTGCACCGTCGCGAATCGCGTCGACGTCGGCGCCGGCTTGCGCCATGCAATCCGCGAGGGTGCGGCCGTGTGTGCGATGGGGCATGGCGAGATCGGCTTCATTGAGCTTGCCGAACAGCGCGCTCGATCCCATGTAGGCACGGCCGAACCAAGCGCTTTCCTCGCCGCGTAATGCCAGTACACGCACGGGTGTCGTCGTGCGGCGCTCGCTGAGCCTTTGTTTGACGAGGCACAGCAGGCCGGCCACGATACCCGCGAGGCCGTCGTAATTGCCGCCCTGCGGCACGGAGTCGAGGTGCGAGCCGATCCATGTGGCGGGGGCGTCTCCCGCGTCGTCTGGCAGCGTGAAAATCAAATTGGCGGCGCGGTCGCGGATGACGGTCAGACCCTGGTGACTCGCCCATTGCGTCAGATACGCGGCGGCGGTATTTTCCCCGTCGCCGTAGCTGTCGCGGGTAATGCCAACGCCGTCGTCTCCGAGATGGCGCAGGTCGGTGAAGAGTTGCTCGGCCAGTGGGGCCAACGCGTTCAGTTCCATGAGTGAGGCTTCTTTTCGCGTGAGGCTGCGCGAGGTTTGCATGTAACGTAGTGCGAATCAGCCGGATTGCTGCGCGAAGCGCAGCCAACGGTCGGTCAGCCGGGCATCGAGCGCGACCGCGCCGGTGAGCGCTGCGATGCTGTCGACGGCCTGTGCGTTGCAGTACGCGGCAAGGCCATCGACGATGCGGCCCATGACGGCGGGGTCGCGGAACGACGCCGTGCCGACTTGCACCGCCGAGGCGCCCGCAAGCAGGAATTCGACGGCGTCGTCTGCCGTCTCGATGCCGCCACAGCCGATGATCGGAATGCGCACCGCCCGATGGCATTGATGCACGAGCCGCACTGCCAGCGGTTTGATCGCCGGCCCCGAGAGTCCACCCATCACGTTGCCGAGTTTGGGCTTGCGTGTGCGCACGTCGATGGCCATGCCGAGCACGGTATTGCCCATGACAATCGCGTCGGCCCCCGCGTCCTCCGCAGCGCGGGCAATCAGTGCGATCTGGCCCGCGTTGGGGGTCAACTTCACCCACAGCGGATGCGACGTGCGGCGGCGAATGGCGCTCACGGCCTGATAGGTGGTATCGGGTCGCATGGCGAAAGCCATGCCATCGGCCTCGAGGTTCGGGCATGAGATGTTCGCTTCGATGGCCGCAACTTCCGGCAACGACAGCGTCTCGCAGGCTTGCGCGAAAGACACTGCCGTATCAGCCGATACGGACACCACCACAGGCGTGTCAAAGCGCGTGTAGGCGGGGAGGATATCGCGCCGGTACACGTCGAGCCCCTTGCTTGGAATGCCGATGGAATTGAGCATGCCACTGGCCGTCTCTGCCACGCGCGGCGTCGGATTGCCCGCACGCGTGGCCGGCGAGACGCTTTTGACGACGAGCGCGCCGAGCCGGCGCAGATCGAGCGCTTCGGCATATTCAATCGCGAAGCAACCGGAAGCCGGCATCACAGGGTTGCGCAGGATGAGCGATCCTATACGCACGGAAAGATCAGCCAAAATCCACCTCCCCGACGACATCGCGAATCGGAAATACCGGGCCTTCGCGGCATACGCGCAGGAATTGCCTGTCGCCATCGCAATCGAACAGACGCACGCACGACAGGCAAACGCCCATGCCGCACGCCATGCGTTGCTCCATTGCCACTTCGGCCGTGATGTGCGAATGCGCGTGCAGCACCTGCTGGAGCAGCATCAACAGGCGATGAGAGCCGCAGGTGTAGACGGCGTCGTGCGGTGCGGCGTCGAGCAGCGCGCGCACGCGTGGCGTGAGCGCTTCGACGGCCGACGAGTCGTCGCTGTCGAACACGCAATGCACATCTGCCAGCGCGCGGGATTCGGGCGTGCGCAGGAATTCGTCGAGCATCAGGTCTGCGACGCTGCGGGCAGACATGATGACCGTCATTTTCAGTCCAACCTTAGCGGCGCGCTGCACGAGTGGGGCCATCGTGGCCAGCCCCACGCCTCGCGCCACGAACATCACACGTTGCCAACGGGGATCGAGCGTAAAGGTATTGCCGAGAGGGCCGACGATGTCGAGTAACGCCCCTGGGGCAAGCGTGGCAAGCGCACGTGTGCCGACGCCCGTCACGTTGTAAAGAAATTCGATGGTGTCCGGCTCAGGGCCAGTGCCGTACACGCTCATCGGACGCAACAGAAAGGGCGCGTCGTCATGTGTCACCGGACACTTCAGTTGGTAGAACTGTCCGGGCTGTGTCGTGAGGGCGATCGGGGCGTCGGCCTGCAAACGCAAATAACGATAACGGGCATTGACGGCGTCATGGCTGAGCACGCGGCAGCGATGCACCGCGACCGAAGGCGTGCTGCGCACCGTATTTTGCGAATCATGCGTGTCCGAATACATCCTCGCCGTTGGGCGGGCGAGGTCGGTACACGTCAGCGTGGCAACTGACATGGGGGCTCCAGAGGGTGGGGCGGGCGGTGAGGGTGAGGGGAGGCGTTGCGGCATCGGGACCTAATGCGCGCGGTTACTCCAGTTCAACGCCCTTGAGTTCGGGGATCAGAAAGCGCGTCGCGACCATGTCGAGCACGTACAGACTTGCGAGCAGCGCGATGGCGGTCTGGAACGAGTAGCGGGTGGCGAGCGCACCAACAACGATAGGGCCGAGTCCGCCGATGGCGCGTCCGATGTTCCAAAGCACGTTTTGCGCCGTGGCTCGCGCGGCGGTCGGATAGGCTTCGGACATGAGCGTGCCGTAGCCGCCAACCATGCCATTGACGAACATACCCATCAGCGCGCCGGCGAAGAGCATGACCGTCGGATCGGTCAACCGGGCGTAGACCAGCACCATGACCACGGCACCGGCCTGATATAGCAGAAACGTGGGACGGCGGCCGATGCGGTCGGCCAGTTGCCCGAACGCCCAGACACCGATCATCATGCCGATCACGGTGGCAGCAGTCCACAGGCCGGATTTCGTGAGCGAGAAGCCGAGTTTTTGCGAAAGGAATGTCGGCAGCCAGATCATGATGCCGTAGTAGCCGAAGTTTTGAACCGAGCACAGGATCACAATGCCCAGACTCACGCGGGTGGTGCGTGCGTCTTTCACGAGCAAACGGAACGCGTTGGCGCTGTCCGGTCTTGCTCTGCTGTCCGAGCGGCGCGTGAAAACTTCGGGTTCGTGCAACTTGTTGCGCAGCACCCAGGCGACCAGTGCCGGCAGGACGCCCACGAGGAACATGCCGCGCCAGCCGACGTGCATGAGCAGTAGCGGTGTGAGCAGGGCGGCAGCGAGAACGCCTGTCTGCCAGCCGAGCGCGACATACGACGAGACGCGGGCCCGCTTGGCCGCGGGCCACGCTTCGGCGGCCAGTGCCATGCCGATGCCGAACTCGCCGCCGAGTCCGATGCCCGCAATCGTGCGATACACCAGCAAGTCCCAGAAGCCCTGCGCGAATGCACATAGGCCGGTGAAGACGGCGAACAACAGGATCGTCCATGTGAGCATGCGCACCCGACCGTAGCGGTCCGCGAGCGCGCCGAACAGAATGCCGCCGGCAACGGCACCGACAAGTGTCCACGTCACAAGCGCACCGGCCTGTCCGGGCGAGAGCTGCAGCCCGGCCGTAATCGCTGGCAACATGAAGCCGAGAATCAATAGATCAAATCCGTCCATCGCGTAGCCGATGGCCGACCCCGCGAGCGCTTTCCATGCGTAAGGGGTGACACTATCGTTGGGCGCGCCGGCCGCGTGTTGCGAACTCGGCGTGTTCAGGTTGGCTTCCATGATCGGTTCCTATGGGCAGCGAGTCGGCGCGGCGCCGATAGCGTTGCGGTGTTCGTCGAATGTCTAAATTTGTAGACGATTAATTGAAAAATGAGCGGCCAGTGACAACGTTCTCTGGTGGTCAGCAGTGACCCGACGGCGGTACGCGGTTCGGAGGCCCGTCGGCTCACTCATGCACCTACGCATAGACCTCGGTCGTGAGGTGTGCGGCGAAGTCATTAAGCGTGGAAAGGAAGTTGGCATCGGATGTTTCGGCCGCATCGCGCAGCATCGTTGCATAAGCCTTGCTGCGGGTAAGGAACGCGTGAAACGTCTCGCCGTTAGCGGCCATGCCGGACTGACGTTCCGCGAACGTCTGCGCCGCCTGCGCAAGCAACAGCAGGGCGGCAGACTCCCGCGTCGCCGTGCGCGACGCGTCGAGGCAGCGCGCAGCAAAATCCTCGATGTCAGTCAGGCCCACGGTGTCGCGCTGTAACCAGGCACATGCGAGATGCAGATTCATCATGCTCTCCATTTGTCTAAATATTTAGACTAAACGAACCCAATAAGGCGGGCAAGGCGAAAATAATCAGTGAAAACCCTGGCATCTGCACGGCGCGACGGCGACGACCACGCAGCGAGGTCGTGAAGTGTCGCCGCGCTGCGCGAGCGAATCGACGGTGTCGGCAGCGGGCGCTCAGAACTTCATACGCAAGCCGGCGCCATACGTCTGTCCGGTCGACATATCGCTCATGTGATCGTATTTATAGGCGGCGTAGACGTCGGTGCGCTTGGACAATGGGTAGTCATAGCCGAGCGCCCACGTGGTGCGGCGCTGGTTGTCGCCGGAACCGTTAGAGCCGGTGTAGGCGAGCGACGCCATCACGCTGCCGCCGCCAAGTGGCACCGCGGCCCCCAGTTGCCCCGTATTCGCGTGGAAGTTGCCACTCGCTGCCTGACTCGCGACGAGCATGTATTGAGCAAAAACCTTCACCACCGCGAAGTCGTATGAGAGTCCCACCTGTGCGGTGTTTTGGTTCGTCAAGCCCGTGACACCCGCCAGCAGGGAGCCGAAGTCGCCCGGCGTCGCGCTGAAGTTCACGTATTGGTAATTCACCGCAGCCGCGAATGGCCCGTTGGCATAGGTGAGCGCCGCGCCCCATTTCTTCGCACTATGGTCGAGTGCACTGTTACCGGTGGCATAGAGGAGGGTGCCCGCGAGCCCGGCGTAGGTCGGCGACGTGTACGCTACCGCGTTGTTCCATGCCGAGTCGCCCACGACGCCTTGCGTTCCCAGACCTTTGTAGGTGTGGAAGATCATCGGCGAGAACGTGTACGAGTTGTTGAACGGATTGAACTGAATCGTCGCCAGGTAAAGCGGGGTGGTGATGCGACCCAGGCGCAAGGTGCCGATGGCATTCGACAGGCCGACGTAGGCATTGCGCGAGAAGAAGCTGTCGCCGGCAAAGCGGCCGTACGTCCCGTTGTTCGGCTGCAAGTAGCTTTCAATTACGAACAATGCACGGTTGCCGCCGCCCAGATCCTCGGTGCCCGCCATTCCCCAGTACGACGTGGTCATGCCGCCGCCTTGCTGAACGACGGCGGCATTGCCGCCGGGGTTCTTCATCGCACCGACGTAAGCATCCACCAGACCGTAGAAACTCACGCTCGATTGTGCGTGCGCCGTGGTGGTGAGCGTTGCTGCGCCCAATGCGGCGGCGCCAGCCACCTTGTGCCAGGTTTTCATGCTTGCCTCTCTGGTTATATAAATTTCTGGACGACGCGCGGCGGGGCGTTGCCGGCGCGCGAAGGTCATCCCCCAACCGCTATCAGGCTTGCCCGCTGGGCAGCACATTCCCGCGGAATGGGTTCTGTGCTCCAAATCGTGCCAATGTCTAAAAAAATAGACAATTGAAAAAAAATTCTTCTGGTGATGTGTGGCGTTTGTCACGGTTCGGCGGACAGGCGGGTGTGTCGGCGTGCATTCGTTGGTGGCATCGGGCCATTCCCGCGACCGGTATAATCCCGGCACCGCAATGCGGGCACGGCGCGATATGCCGGGCTCGGCATTGGTATCCGACAGGGGGCGATTTGACTCGAGCTGCAACGACATCCCGGGCGCCGAGAGGCGCGCGTTTCAACTTCCGAGCCATCGGCGAGCGCTTGCGTGCCTATCGGTTGGCGGCGGAGTTGCGTAGCGAGGATGTGGCGGAGCAGCTCGATATCTCGCGCGCGGCGATCTACAAGCTCGAGCGCGGCGAGATCGTCAAGATCGACACCCTCGAGCGTCTCGCGGCGTTGCTGGGCGTGTCGCTCGCGAATCTACTGGGCGTGGAAGTCGAATATCACGACTCGGCAGTCAGCTACTTCGAGCGTATGCGCCAGTTGGAGAGTCGTTCCGAGCGCATCGTCGCGCACTTCGATCCGATTTCGTTCCTGCTGACGTCCGAAGCGTACGACGTCTGGCTGCGCCGTATGCTCGACGAGAGCATACCGGCCACGCTTGCCGACCGAAAATGGACGAACACGATCGATCGCGTGCTGGGGATATTGCAGGAGCGCAAGTCGAGCTTTTCGCGCCAGCGGCTGGCGGTGACGAGCCTCATCGGGCTGCGTCAGATCGAGCAGTTTCTGCATCACGGACTCGTCGGACGGCTGGGACTCCCTCCTGGCGTGCAGCTCGAACGGAAGATGGCGGCGCGGCGTGAAGTGGCGCGCATCGTCGAGTTTCTCGAGGCCGACACGGCGGGCGTGCAGATCGGCATCGTGAGCGACAATATGCCGAATGAGTCGTTCCAGATCTTCGAGGCGCAGGGCGAAGCCTACGTGGCGGTCTCGCCGTTCCGGCTCGGCGAGCTACCGAACCTGCGTACCGGTATCGCCACCATCACCACGTCACCCGACGGCGTCGGCATGTATCGCGCGATGATCGATCGACTCTGGGCCGATGCGGCCAAGGGCAGAGACGGCGCGGCGTTGCTCGAGGAACTGCTGGCCCGGTTCTGAGGGGGCGCACGACGCGGGTCCACGCCTTGACCGCCGTCTTTGAGCACGCACTTTGCGTGCGGGAAAACGACGAGCGTGTGCCACAAAACGAAGTCTTCCCACACAATCGACATCACATCGCGGCAAACCGCTCTAGTCTCCTTGCGCTTGACGACCATTCGGTCTGTTTACCTTGGAGACGATCATGGGAACCATTTCCGCCGCATCGCGCGGCTCGCCGGTGCAACTCATTTCCATCACCCGGTCGAAGCCGCCCGACGATGGGAACAGCTTCGGCTCGGACTTTCAGCGGCTGGGATCGGTCGCCACGTCCGCGCTCAGTCCGACTGGCAAGCCCTGGCAGTCCTATCCCGTGCGGCCGCGAAGCACGCAAGCCAACAGCGGCATTCCGCTGGGGAGCTGGTGCGGGGAGCGCGATCGCGAGGTGCTTCACGCCAAACGCCTGCGCGCCGACCCGCTGATGCCCAAATTCGTCGGCGAGGGACTTGGGCGCTGGCGCACCCAGTTTACCGACGCCGTCGCCGCCGACGTGACCTTCGAGCGTGCCCGTGCGTCGTCCATGCAGCGGGTCCGTCACGGGATTCCCGCCGAGCCGACCCCTTTCATTCGAACGTTTGCCACTGGCTCGGTGCGTGCGCAACTTGGCGAGATTGCGCGTCTGAGCGATGAGGTCGGCAAGCTGACTGCGACCATTCCGTCGTTGCCGGACGGGAGCGCCAGAAAAATTGCGCTAAGAAATCGCGATGACCTTGCCGCGCTCAGAGACGCGATGGCGCGATTGACCATGAATTCGCACGGCAGGAAGGACGACCTGCTGCGCTCGGAACTGAACGCCCTGATTGCGCTGAACGACATGGCGCGCGAGGCGGAGCGAGAGCTGACCAACGGCGGCGCCGACGTACCGCTGCGCCTGGCTGTGCGCGATGGCAACTGGGTTCTCAAACCTGCTGCGTCGACCTCCTGGTTCGCCAGGAACAAGACGCGGGCGGCCAATGATTCGGCCCGACTGGCACTCCTCCTTGGCTATCCGGCCGACCAGCCTGTCACGCTCAAGATGATTCGCAGCCGGGGGTTCGGCGCGCACGAGTACACGACCGTGCTCAATGATGCCAGATCCAGCGGCCGCGACGCCGCGCGTTCCTGGCTCGCCGTCAGGGCGCTGGACATCGACACTTGGAAGGCCGCCACCCGCGCTGTGTACGACGGCCTGTCGCCGTCCGACACGCCTCGCGCGCCGGCGGACACACCGGCGCCCGCGCACGACGATAGCCTGCTTGGCGACGAACTCGACTCAGGCGCGGATCCACGGAGTCCGAGCCGTGAGCGGTCGCGTCGGACCACGCCCAATCCGATCGATGCCACCCGGCTTTCCGATGTCGTTCGCCCCTCGCTGGCCGAGTCTGCCGCCGAGCCGGCGCTCGAAGATTCTGAGGACTCCGACGATTCCGAGGCGCCGGAGATGGACGCGCACGGTTACGCCAGCCTCGTGAGGTCAGGCACCCCATCGGACGTGCCCCACTTTGTCGCACCGGACGGCAGCGAATACGCGCGTGTCACGCGAGCCGAACGGTCGCCGGCGTCGGCCAGCGCGACGTCGCAACCCTCCCGGCGCGAACTTTTTGCGGAGGCGTTCTGCAACGCGCATCCGGGCAGGCAGCATAGCCTGCGGGCAATGTTTGCTCGATCGATGTTGTCCTCGCCGTCGCCGTCGCCGCTGCCACCGCCGCCGCCATTGTCGCCACCGCCGCCGCTCTCGGCACTGCCGCCCATTCCTGAGTAATCCACCGCTGCATTAGATAGGGCAGGCCGCTACCGGAACACGGAGCGGCCTTTTTCATGGCAAAGCCGCGCGAAAGATTTTATGTGACAAAACGCCTCGTGCGCGCGTAATAGTAAATACTTTAATTATTCGCAAGCCTTTTTAATCAACGGCTTGCGAGCCTTACGCAACACTCTGGTTTTGCCATGCGGGGGGCTTGTCAGTAGAATGGTCGCGTTAAAAAACGCTACGCGAAGCGAATAGCCTGTCAGGTTTTCTTCACGCATGGCGACCCATTGCTTGACTGTCATGCGTGATTCGTCCCCCACAAAACGGAGAACCCCATGTCACAGGACAAGGAACCGCGCCGGCGCTTTTTGCGTCAGGTGCTGGCGATCGTGCCCGCCACGACCCTCGCCACCGGTGCGACGCTGAGTCAGTCCGCCTGCAGCAGCGACAAGCCCGTCGCCCCCGCTGCGTCCACCACGCCCTATGAGCCCAAGTACTTCACGGCCGACGAATGGCGTTTTGTGAATGCCGCCGTCGACCGCCTGATTCCCGCCGACGACCTCGGCCCGGGAGCGCTTCACGCCGACGTGCCACAGTTCATCGACCGTCAGATGGAAACGCCCTTCGGGCACGGCAAGCTCTGGTACATGCAGGGGCCGTTCCATACCGATCAGCCCCCCGAGATGGGCTACCAGTTGAGCCTTGTGCCTCGCGATATCTATCGTCACGGCATTGCGGCCTGCGACGCTTACTGCAAGAAGCAGTACAACAAGGCGTTTGCCGATCTCGATCACGCTACGCAGGAGACCGTGCTCGGCAATCTGGAGCACGCGAAGGTCGAGTTCGATAGCGTGCCGGCGCGCACGTTCTTCTCCTATCTACTAGCCAATACGAAGGAAGGTTTCTTCTCGGATCCGATCCACGGCGGCAACAAGGACATGGTTGGCTGGAAGATGGTGGGTTTCCCCGGCGCGCGCGCCGACTTCCTCGACTGGGCGGATCAGCCCAACGTCAAGTACCCGTATGGGCCCGTGTCGATTTCCGGAAAGCGGGGCTAATTCATGGCCATCAAGAAAGACAAGGTCGACGCCGTCATCGTGGGCTTCGGCTGGACCGGGGCCATCCTCGGCCAGGAACTCACCGATGCCGGGCTCAACGTCGTGGCGCTCGAGCGCGGTGCGATGCGCGACACGCCCACCGACGCGCAGTACCCCAAAGTCATCGACGAGCTCGAATACTCGGTGCGGGGCAAGCTCTTCCAGGAGCTGGCCCGCGAGACCGTTACGATTCGTCATACGCCGGACGATCTCGCCGTGCCTTACCGTCAGAACGGCTCGTTCCTGCTCGGCAACGGCGTGGGCGGCGCGGGCTTCCACTGGAACGGCATGCACTACCGCATCCTGCCCGAAGAGCTGAAGCTGCGCAGCCATTACGAGGAACGCTACGGCAAGAAGTTCATTCCCGACGGCATGACGATTCAGGACTTCGGCGTGAGCTATGAGGAACTGGAGCCGCACTTCGATTTCGCCGAGAAAGTGTTTGGAACGTCGGGCAAGGCCGGCAATCTGAACGGCACGATCGTGCCTGGCGGCAATCCGCGCGAGGGCGCGCGGTCGAGCGAATTCCCCACGCCGCCACTGCAGACCACCTATGGCGCGACGCTCTTCGAGAAGGCGGCCCGCGAAGTCGGTTTCAATCCGTATCCCGCCCCCGCCGCGAATACCTCCCAGCCCTATACGAATCCGTACGGTGTGCGTCTCGGGCCGTGCAACTTCTGTGGCTTCTGCGAAAACTATGGCTGTTACATGTACTCGAAGGCGTCGCCGCAGACGACCATCCTGCCGGTGCTGCTCAAGAAACCCAATTTCGAACTGCGCACGCATTCGTACGTCATCAAGGTCAATCTCGACAGCGACGGCAAGAAGGCCACCGGTGTGACGTACATCGACGCGCAAGGCCGCGAAGTCGAGCAACCGGCCGATCTCGTCATCATGGCCGCATATCAGATGCACAACGTGCGCCTGCTGCTGCTCTCCGGCATCGGCAAGCCCTACGATCCGAAGACGGGCGAGGGCGTTGTCGGCAAGAACTATGCGTACCAGATGAACGGCGCCGTGAACGTGCTGCTGCCCAAGGGCACGCAGTTGAATCCATTCATCGGCACGGGCGCGGGCGGCGTGTCGATGGACGATCTGAACGGCGACCAGTTCGACCACGGGCCGCTGGGCTTTATCGGCGGCGCGAGCATCCGTCACGTGCGCACGGGCGGGCGTCCGATCAAGATGACGCCGAGCGTGCCGGGCACGCCGTCGTGGGGCAGCAAGTGGAAAGCGGGCGTGACGGACGCGTATCAGCGGTTCATGACGATCGGCATTTCCGGCTCGGTCATGTCGTATCGCGACGCGTGTCTCGATCTCGATCCGACCTACAAGGACGCCTACGGTGTGCCGTTGCTGCGCATGACGTTCGACTGGCATGACAACGAGTACGCCATGCTGGGCTATATGGGCGACCGCATGGAAGCGGTCGGCCGCGCGATGAATCCGGAGAAGGTGTTCCGCGCGATCCGCAAGAAGGGCACGCACTACGACACCCGGATCTACCAGAGCACGCATACGACCGGCGGCGCGATCATGGGCACGAACCCGTCGAACAGTGTGGTCAACAAGTACCTGCAAAGCTGGGACGTGTCCAACGTGTTCGTGATGGGCGCGTCGGCGTTCCCGCAGAACATGGGTTACAACCCCACGGGCGTGGTGGCGGCGCTGGCGTACTGGTCTGCGAAGGCAATTCGCGAACAGTACCTCAAGAACGCCGGCCCGCTGGTCCAGGCGTGAGGAGCGCAACCATGATCCGCAAAACGATGATGAAACGCTCCGCGATCGCACTTGCCGCCGGGACGCTCGCGTTCGCGGCCGTTGCCGTGTGGGCGCAGAATGCTGCGGCGCCGGCCTCGGCACCGGCCGCACCAGCCGTGTCGCCTACGCCGATGGCACCCGCCACGACGGCCGCCGGCAGCCAGGCGCCCGCCGCCAACGACCCGCAGGCGCAACTCGTGAAGCAGGGCGAATACCTCGCGCGCGCGGCCGATTGTGCCGCGTGCCACACGGCGCCCAAGGGGCTACCGTTCGCCGGCGGCCTGCCGATCGCCTCGCCGATCGGCACGATCTACTCGACGAACATCACGCCGGACAAGGACACCGGCATCGGCAGCTACAGCCTCGATGACTTCGACAAGGCCGTGCGCCACGGGGTCGCGAAGAATGGCGCGACGTTGTATCCGGCCATGCCGTACACGTCGTACGCGAAGGTGCGTCCGGCCGATGTCAAGGCGCTGTACGCCTACTTCATGAACGGCGTGAAGCCCGTCGCGCAGACCAACAAGTCGACCGATATCCCGTGGCCGATGTCGATGCGCTGGCCGCTGTCGATCTGGCGCAACATGTTCGCGCCCGCAGTCGTTGGCGACACCGCCTCGACCGATAACGATCCGATCTCGCGCGGACGCTATCTTGTCGAAGGCCTGGCCCATTGCAGCGCCTGCCACACACCGCGCGGCTTTGCGCTCCAGGAGAAGGCGCTCACCGACGACAGCACCGCATTCCTGTCGGGCGGTGTGGTCGACAACTTCCTCGCAAAGAATCTGCGGGGCGATGTCACCGACGGTCTGGGCAACTGGAGCGAAGGCGATATCACGGCGTTCCTGAAGGGCGGACGTAACGACCACTCCGCGGCGTTCGGCGGGATGACGGACGTGGTGCAGCACAGCACCCAGCACATGAACGACGACGACCTCACGGCGATTGCCAAGTACCTGAAGACGCTCAAGCCGGTCGATCCGAACGCCAAGGCGCTCGCCTATGACGACACCGTGGCCAAGGCATTGCGTACCGGCGCAGGCAAGGGCAACGGTGCGCTCACGTTCCTCGACAACTGCGCGGCGTGCCATCGCAGCACCGGCAAGGGCTACACGCAGACGTTCCCGACGCTCGCCCTCAGCTCGACGGTGAACTCGGCCGATCCGACCTCGCTCATCCACATCGTGTTGCGCGGCGCGGAAATGCCGTGGACGAAGTCGGCGCCCACGCATTACGCGATGCCGGGCTTCGACGACCGGCTGACCGATCAGGATGTGGCCGACGTGCTGACGTTCGTGCGCTCGAGCTGGGGCAACAAGGCGCCGGCGGTGACAGCCACCCAGGTGGCCAAGGTGCGCAAGGAGGTTGGCGCAGCGGTGCAGCCGCAGCGCTGAGCCGGCAAATCGTAGGGCCGGTGACCGGCCCCAGGGGGAAGTCGAAGCCTCGCCAGGCAGCATCGCTGGCGGGGCTTCGTTGTTTGCGATCGGGCGGGGGAGGGGGCGGATTCCATCGTTATACTGACGGTTCTTGCGCAACCGTCTCTCCAACGTGAGGTATCGCCATGCCCCGAATGTTCGTCAAGACCTTGCCGTGTCTCGTCGCCGCCGCATCGCTTGCCCTGTCCCCGCTGTCGGCACTGGCCTGTACCCGTGTGGTGTATCTCGGCGCGAACGACGATGTGATTACCGCGCGCTCGATGGACTGGAGGGTCGACGTCGCCACCAATCTCTATGTGTTGCCGCGCGGCATGACGCGCTCGGGCGAGGCGGGGCCCAACTCGCTTCGCTGGACGGCGAAGTACGGCAGCGTGGTGGCCACGGGCTACGACGTGTCGACGACCGACGGCGTCAACGAGAAGGGGCTGTCGGCGCAGTTGCTCTGGTTGGTGGAGTCGCAGTATCCGACGTTCGACAAGGGGGCGAAGCCGGGGCTGACGATCGCGGCCTGGGCGCAGTACGTGCTGGATAACTTCGCGACGGTCGCACAAGCCGTGGCGGCGCTGGAGAAGACGCCGTTCACGATCGTGACGGACAACGTGCCCGGCGAGGATCGGATCGCGACGCTGCACCTGTCGATGTCCGACAAGTCGGGCGACAGTGCCATCGTCGAGTACATCAACGGTCGGCAGGTGATTCACCACGGCCGCCAGTATCAGGTGATGACCAATTCGCCGACGTTCGACGAGCAGCTGGCGTTGAACAGTTACTGGAAGCAGATT
The DNA here is from genome assembly GCF_902459595.1 of Pandoraea soli. Taxonomy (NCBI): domain Bacteria; kingdom Pseudomonadati; phylum Pseudomonadota; class Betaproteobacteria; order Burkholderiales; family Burkholderiaceae; genus Pandoraea; species Pandoraea soli. Next base: position 107,723 of record NZ_CABPSG010000004.1, read on the forward strand.
GGCGGAACGACGTTCCTTCCGGGGACGAATCGCTCGTCGGATCGCTTTGCGCGAGCGTCGTTCTACATCAATGCGATTCCAAAGACCGAATCGCCGGTCGAGGCGTTGGCGAGCGTGTTCAGTGTCATTCGCAATGCGTCGGTGCCGTTCGGCATCACGACGCCGGGCGAGCCGAATATTTCGTCGACGCGTTGGCGCACGGTCGTCGATCACAAGCGCATGCTTTATTTCTTTGAATCGGCGCTTACGCCCAACACGTTCTGGGTGGATCTGAACAAGGTTGATTTCGCGGCCGGGGCGCCCGTGAAGCGGCTCGATCTCGGCAAGGATCAGCGCAATACCTTCAGCGGTGAGGTCTCGGCCGATTTCAAGGTGGCGCCGCCATTTCCGTTTCTGGGGGGGCGCGACGTTCCCGCCCCTGGGTCGAAAGACCGGTCAGGAAGCACCGGCCTGTGAACGGCGCGTGGCAGCCCTGACGTCGTCGACCGTCCCCGATAGCGAACGTGCCCGGCGGGTGCCGGGCATGTAAGGCGGGGGGGCATCCGTCATCGCGCTGGCCTGTCGCGCCTCACTCCGCCCACGTCACCCTAACCAATGCTTGATCGATGCGATGATCGCTTTGCGCGATATGCCATAGCGATCCTGCAGCACCGGTAGGGAGCCCGCGTCCAGGAACTGGTCGGGCAGACCGATGTGGCGAAAGCGCGTCGATACCTCGGCACGCATGAGCGCACCTGCTACCGCTTCGCCCAGACCACCGACCACCGTGTGGTTCTCCGCAACGACCACCAGACGCCCGCCACGCGCTGCCTCGCGCACGATGGTCGCCTCGTCGAGCGGCTTGATCGTCGGCACGTGCAGCACCGCCACGTCGACGCGATCCGTCGCCAGTGCCTTGGCGGCGTCGAGGGCGCGCATGGTCATGAAGCCGGTCGAGATGATCAGGACATCGTTGCCATCGCGTATCGGCTTGGCTTTGCCAAGTTCGAATTTGTAGTCGTACTCGTCGAGCACCAGCGGAACGTTGCCGCGCAGCACACGCATGTAGACGGGACCGGGGTGGTCGGCGATGGCCGGCACGATCTGCTCGATGTCCAGGGCGTCGCACGGATCGATCACGGTCAGGTTGGGCATCGCGCGAAAGATCGCGATGTCATCCGTGGCCTGATGGCTGGGACCGTAGCCCGTGGTCAGGCCCGGTAGTCCGCCGATGATCTTGACGTTGGCATCCTGCTCGGCGACGCCCTGCGAGATGAAGTCGTAGCATCGGCGCGCGGCGAAGGTCGCGTAGGTCGACGCGAACGGAATGAAGCCCTCCTTGGCCAGTCCGCCCGCGGCGGTCGCCATCAACTGCTCGGCCATGCCCATCTGGTAGAAGCGCTCCGGATAGGCCTGCGCAAAGATGTGCATGTCCGTATATTTCGCGAGATCGGCACTCATGCCGACGATCTCTGGACGCGCATCGGCCAGTGCCACGAGCGCCTTGCCGAATGGTGTGGCGCGTGTGCGGTGTCCCTCGTCGACCGACGACGCGATGATGGCGGGCGTGGCGGGTATGGCGCTCTGACGGGTTTGGGTTGTCGTCGGATTATCGGCTACGGACGTGTTCATGCTGCGCTCCCTTGCGCGTTGAGCGCGCTGAATGCTCGTTGCCACTCGGGCGGGTCGAGGCGGATGAAGTGATTCTTTTCGCGGGCTTCGAGGAAATCGACGCCTTTGCCCATCTTGGTGTCGCAGATGATGATGCGCGGCACGGGCTGGTCGTGCGACCGGGCATTGTCGAAGGCTTGAAGCACGGCGGCCAGGTCATTGCCATTCACGCGTTGTGTGTAGAAGCCGAACGCCTCGAACTTCTGCACCAGCGGCTCGGTCGGCATGATGAGCGTCGACGGGCCGTCCGCTTGCACGCCGTTGACGTCGACGACGGCAATGATGTTGTCGAGCTTGAACGCCGAGGCCGATGTGGCCGCTTCCCAGGTCGGTCCTTCGGCAAGCTCGCCGTCACCCATCAGCGTGTAGACGAACGACGTCGACTGTTTGCGTTTGAGGCCAAGTCCCATACCCACGGCCATCGGCAGGCCCAGCCCGATCGAGCCGCCCGACATTTCCGCGCCCGGCGTGTATGACATCATGCCCGACATCGGCAGGCGGCTGTCGTCGCAACCATAGGTGACGAGTTCCTCCCTCGGGAAGTAGCCGGCCTCGGCGAGCACGGCGTAATGCGCGATGGCGTAGTGGCCGACTGACAGCAGGAAGCGATCGCGCGCCTCCCATTCCGGCTCGTGCGGCCGCACGTTCATCGCGTGCAGATAGGCGACGGCCAGCACATCGGCGATACCCAGCGCTTGCGCGACGTAGCCCTGGCCCTGGACCTCGGCCATGGTGATGGCGTTGTGGCGAATGCGATGCGCGCGCTGCGCAAGCGCAGTCAAGGTATCGGCGGGTGGGGATGCAACGGTGCTCATAAAGTCTCCTGTGCAAAGTGGACGTGTCCCGGCGCGAGTCGGGCCACGCGCTGCATGGCAGCGCGCGCCGCGTTGGCAGAACCGGATTTCAGGCGTGAAACGGGGAAGATCAGGTCAGGAAGCCCGTCGAGAGCCAAGGCACGGCGGCGACCAGCACCAGGCCGACGGCCAGCGCGACGATGTAGCCGACGATGGGCCGCATGCCCTCGTCGGGATGAACCTTGCTGATGACGCAGGCGGAGTAGTAGCCGACGCCGAACGGCGGCGCGAACAGGCCGATGCCCATGGAGAGCACGACCACCATCGCATAGTGCACTTCGTTGATGCCCACGCTCTGCGCGACCGGGAACAGCAGCGGGCCGAACAACACGATGGCGGGAATGCCCTCCAGCACGCTGCCCAGGACGATGAACGCCAGGATGGAGATCGCCATGAAGCCGACCGGCCCGCCCGGAACGTCGCGCATCGCTGCAGCGAGCATCGTCGAGAAGCCAGACTGCGTGAGCGACCACGCCATGCCGGTCGCCGCACCGATAATCAAGAGGATCGCTCCCGTCAGCGAGGCGGTCTCGACCAGCATCGGATAGACCCGCTTGGGGTCGAAGCGCCGATAGATCAGTATCCCAATCGCGGCCGAATAGACGATGCCGATGGTCGACACTTCCGTCGCCGTGGCAATGCCCTCGATCACCGCGACACGGATCACGAAAGGCAGCGCGAGTGCGGGCAGCGCGATGGCGAAGCTCTTCGCGATCTCCCGACCTGAGGCGCGCGCGCCACTGTCCACCTTCTCGTTGCGATAGCGCCACCACACCAGGGTGCAAAGGGTGACGCCGAGGATCGCGCCGGGCAGCAGGCCGCCGGTGAACAGGGCCGCAATCGATACGCCGGTCACTGAGCCGATGGTAATCAGCACAAGGCTCGGCGGAATCGTCTCGGTTTGCGCGCCGGTGGCGGCGAGCAGCGCGACGAGGTCGCCGGGTTTGGCGCCTCGGCGTTGCATCTCCGGGAACAACACCGGCGCGACCGCGGCCATGTCGGCTGCCTTCGAACCGGAGATGCCGGAGACGAGGTACATCGCGCCGATCAGCACATACTGCAGGCCGCCGCGCACGTGGCCGAGCAGACTGCCGAGGAACGCCACCATCGAGCGCGCCATGCCCGTCATCTCCATGAGCAGGCCGAGGAACACGAACAGCGGCACCGCGAGCAGGATCAAGTGGCTCATGCCTTCGTCCATCCGACCCGCCAGAATCACGACCGGCGTGGTCGTGCCGAGCGACAAGTAGCCGAAGGTGGCGAGCGCGAACGAGAAGGCGATCGGCACGCCGGTAAGCACCATCAGCGCCACGAAGCCGACGAAGAAGATCAGCAGGTTCACGTTACCAAGCCCGCGTAGCACGGGTTGCGCGAGCAGCAGCGCGCCGACGATCGCGCCGATCGTTACCGCGGCAGTGACGACCATGCGCAAGTTGCCGTGACGGACCAGCCGCAGCAGCGCGGTCAGCACCATCAGCGCGCAGCCCACCGGAATCGCGGCGGCCCGCCACGAATCGGCAATTTCGAGCGCCGGTGTCGTGATGAAGGCCTGATCCGCCGCGAAGTCGTAAGCGCTCGGCATGAACAGCAGCAGGAACGCGAGCGGTGTGGCGATCGCCAGCACGTCGAGGAACGCGCGCCGGCCGGCGTTCATGCGGCCGACCAGAGCGGTCATGCGCATGTGTTCGCCGCGCTGCAAGGCAATTACCGAGCCGAGCATCGCCAGCCAGATGAACAGGATCGAGGCCAGCTCATCTGACCATACCAGCGGGCTGTGGAATACGGCGCGACTGACGACCCCGGCGAACAGCGTGACGATCTCGGCCAGCACGAGCAGTGCGGCCGGCAACTCGACACACTTCGCCAAGGTGGATTGCAGCGCGGCGATCAGCCCCCCCTGGGCAGGGGCTGCCGGCAGTATGCCTTTGTTCATGCGAGTCTCCAGCCTGGCGCGGTTCATACGCTGTCTCCTTCGAAAGGCCTGTGGGGGCTCAGAGCGTGCGGCCCGCACTCTTTTGCAGCAGTGCCCAGGCCTGCTCGCCGAACTTGCCCTGCCATTCCTTGTAGAAGCCGGCGGTCTGCAGCTTGTTCTGGAAGGCGGCGGCGTCGACCGAGTTGAAGGCGATGCCTTTCGCGGCGAGGTCCTTTTCGAGGGAGTCGTTGAGCGCGGCGACATCGGTGCGCTGCTTGAGCGCGGCGGCCGTGATCTGGTCTTCGATTACCTTGCGGACTTCCGCCGGCAGCTTGGCCCACGACGCGCGGTTCGACAGGAACCAGAAGCCGTCCCACATGTGGTTGGTCTTTGCCACATACTTCTGCACTTCGTAGAGCTTGGCCGAATTGATCGTGACCAGCGGGTTTTCCTGTCCGTCGGCGATCTTCGTCTGCAGCGCCGAATAGACTTCCGCGAAGTTGATGGTGAGCGGTGCCGCGCCGAAGCCCTGGAACATGGAGGTCCACATCGGCGACGGGGGGACGCGAATCTTGAAACTCTTCAGGTCGTCAGGCGTCTTGATCGTTCGCGTCGACGAGCTGATCTGGCGGAAGCCGTTGTCGAAGATCTTGGGGAAAGGGTGCAGGCCGCCGCGCTCGATCTGCGCGCGCACGTAGTCGCCCAGCTCGCCATCCATCGCGCTCCACACGTGGTCGTACCCCTTGAACGCGAAGCCCACGCCACTGATCGCGGCCTTGGGCACGAGCGTCGAGAGGATCATCGGCGACAGCGTGAAGAAGTCGAGCGCGCCGGCGCGCAACTGCGACAGCATGTCGGTGTCGCCGCCGAGCTGGTTGTTCGGGAACACGCGCAGGTCGACCTTGCCGCCCGTCTCCTTGCGGATGGCCTCGGCGGCCTCAGTGATGCGTACCGTCAGCGGGTGGGTGATCGGCGCGTTGTTGGCGTACTTCAGCGTGAAGTCGGCCGCGTAGACGCGCGTGTGCTTGAGGATCGCCGGGGCCGCGATCGCCGTACCCAGGGAAAGCTTCAGCATCGAACGGCGGGAAAGGCTCTGCATGATGTGTCTCCTGAAGATTGCTTTTTTGGATTTGGGTGCCTGATGCGACCGGGCGCTAGTGGCGCTCGGTCGGTGCGGCGGTTGCGGCAGTGATTTCGGTCGTGATTTCAGTCGTGAAGCGGGGTAAATCGAAGGCACTCACCGGCGGCGGGTGGGTGACCGGCGCACTGACCTCGACCAGGCATGACTGCGCGGCGCAGCCCTGCGACAGGCCCGAGGCCGGCACGTCGGCTGTCAAGACGTTGGGATTGCCGTGCTTGTCGCGCCCGGTGTCCGGTTCCGGGTCGTACCAGGCGCCGGTGGACATCCGCACCACGCCGGGCAGAATGCGATCGGTGATGCGCACGCCCGCGAGGCAGCGGCCGCGCGCGTTGAACACCTCGACGATGTCGCCGTCGTGGATGCCGCGTGCGGCGGCGTCGCGCGGGTGAAGGTAGAGGGGCTCGCGGCCCCGAACTTTGTTGGCGGCGCTGTAAGGGCTGCCGTCGAGCTGGCTGTGCAGTTTGTTGCGCGGTTGGTCCGAGAGCAGGTGCAGCGGATAGGTCGTCGCGAGCGGTGCGCCGAGCCATTCGGCGGGCGGCAGCCAACACGCGTGGCCCGGGCAGTCAGGAATATCGAACGAGGCGATCTCGCGCGAATACAGCTCGATGCGTCCTGATGGCGTATTCAGCGGCGCGGCGGCGGGATCGGCGCGAAACGCCTCGAGCATCACCACCGGTCGCGCGCGTGAATGAAGATCGACCATACCCACGTCGCGGAAGCTGTCGAAGTCCGGTAACGCGATGTCGGCGCGCGCATAGCGCTTGCGCGTCTCCTCGTACATGTGCCTTAACCACTGGTCGGCGTCGCGGCCCTCGGTAAATTCCGCGAAGACGCCGAGTCGTTGCGCGAGACCCGCGAAGACGGTGAAGTCATCGCGCGATTCGCCGACCGGCTCGTCGATCTTCGCCATCCACATCAGGATCGCTTCCTGTGACGCGTAGCCGAGGTCGTCGCGCTCCAGCGACGTGGAGATCGGCAGCACGATGTCGGCGTATCGCGCGGTTGCAGTCCACGATTGGTCGTGGACGACGATCGTGTCGGGCTTCTGCCAGGCGCGCAACAGACGATTGATGTCCTGGTGGTGGTGGAACGGATTACCGCCGGCCCAGTAGATCAGGTGCGTGTCGGGATAGCGATAGCGCTTGCCGTCGTAGTCGAACGGCTCGCCGGGCTTGAGCAGCATGTCGGCGATGCGCGCCACGGGAATGAACTCGCTGACCGGATTGCGGCCTTGCGGCAGCGTGGGTCCGCCGAGTTTGTCGTGCGGCGTGCCCAAGGTGTTCACGCAGCCGTAGCCGACGCCGAAGCCGCCGCCGGGCAGGCCGATCTGGCCGAGCATCGCCGCGAGGGTGACGACCATCCAGAACGGTTGCTCGCCGTGATGCGCGCGCTGCAACGACCATGCGACGTTGAGCATCGTGCGGCTCGCGTGCATGCGGCGCGCGAGGGCGGTGATCGTGTCGGCTGACACGCCGGTGATCGGTTCCGCCCACGCGGGCGTCTTCGGAATGCCGTCGACATGTCCGAGCAGATACTGCTCGAATTCGTCGTATCCCGTGCAGTGCGAGGCGAGGAACGCGGGGCTGTGCAGGTTTTCGTGACGCAGCACCCACGCGAGCGCGAGCATCAAGGCCGTATCGGTACCGGGGCGCGACGCGACCCATTCGACCTCGCCGCCGGTGTCGAGATTGTCCGAGACCGGGCCGACGTTGACGAACTTGACGCCGGCATCGTGCATCGCGCGCAGCCCACCAGGAACGCGGTGACGCCCGACGCCGCCCGGTGCCGACTGGGCATTCTTCTGTGGCACGCCGCCGAAGGTCACGAAAAGTTCTGTGTGTTCGGCGAGCACGTCCCACGAATGGTGATAGCTGATCAACTCGTTCATGTCGTCAACGACATGCGGCATGATCACGTGCGCCGCGCCGAGGCTGTACGAATCGCGATGGCGGACGTAACCGCCGACACAGTTCAGGAAACGATGCACCTGGCTCTGGGCGTGGTGGAACCGTCCCGCGCTCGCCCAGCCATAGGATCCGCCGAAAATCGCCGTGTTGCCGTAGGTCTCGCGAACCCGCGCAAGTTCCTTCGCGACGAGATCGAGCGCGACGTCCCATGGCACTTCGACGAAGGGCTCCTTGCCGCGCAGATGCGTGGCGCTTCCCGGTCCATTCTCTAGCCAGCCGCGCCGCACGGACGGACGGCGAACGCGCAATGCGCGCAGCGAATCGGCGGTCTGGTACGTGCCGATTGGCGAAGGGTCGCTGTCTTTCGCATACGGGCGCAGACGGGTCTTGCCCGTATCGTCGACGCCGGCCTCGTAGATGCCCCAGTGCGAGAGGGTGTATCGCGTCATGCGGCGCTCTCGACGGCGAGGGACTCCTCCAGGAACAGTTCGAAGCAGATCAGCACCGGATTGTCGCCGCGTGCCAGGCGGCCCTGATGAATGTTGCCGCGCGGGTCGATCAGTGCGATATCGAGCGTCGCACGCGGTCCGTTCGCGGCCTCGGCAACGACACCGTCGAGCACGAAGATCTCGGTGGCGATATCGTCGACCGGTGCGGCATTCTCGAAGCGCGCGCCGACGATGCTGCCGACACTGCCGCGAATCGTTGCCGCGCGCAGACCATGTTCGCGGCAAACCTGCTCGATGCTCTGCACGAGATCCTCGTTGGGACGAATGCGCGCGACCACGCATCGGCGGTCGGTAGACGTCGACACTGGCTTGCGCGGGGCCTCGATGGGCACCGGGCGGAACAGCGTGAAATTGGTTTCGGCATCGAAGTCCGCGCGCATCTCGGCGTTGGCGACGCCCCACGCGCGCGCCTCGGTGTCCTGCGCGACGATCACCTGGTCGGAGAAGATATGGCCCCCCTGCCAACGACCGTCGGCAGTGCGCCACATGGCGTGGCAATGAATGAACGGTCCGCCGTCGCGGCGTCCCACGGTCGCGCAGGCCAGCTCGATGGTGACGGGGTCGTCGATACGGTGCTGCTCGCTATAGAACGCCACGTGCTCGTCGTCGGGCGACGCCGCTGGGCGGACATAGCGCATCGAGCGCAGTCGCAGGCCTTCGATGCGCACGGTCGCTGCGGCTATGCCGGCGGCTTCGAGCGGCCCGAGAATGGCATCGCGCAAGCTTTGGCCTCCGGCCAGGGCGAAGGTGAGCGACAGGGCATCGCCGGCGATGGATTCGATCCGCTGCGCAGCTGGGGGGCCAGGCTGCTTCAGGTGTCGATGGGAGGGCAGATTCAAGGTGTCTCCAGGCGTTTTGTTGGCGCGTGCGAGGGGCGCTCGTTGTCGTCGCCGTCCGGCGACGGGCCTTGCTTACTTCGCGCGGCGACCGGCGCGAACTGCCGTCACCGACGCGTCGGCGGGGCGGGCGTCTGACCGTTGTTTCAGGCGTGTCTCGATATTGCGTACCTCGGACTGCAGCATGCGAACCAGCTTTTGCTGACGGTCCTCGCCCATTCGGCTCTCGATCGCGCCGATCGAGAGTGCGCCGGCCGGGGTGCCCGATTCGTCGTGGAACACGATGCCCAGGCCCCATGAGCCGGGGTGAACCAAGCCGCGATGCATCGAGTAGCCTCGTTCGCGCGTCTCGCGCACCAGCGCCCACAGCCCCTCGGGCGTGATCGACGGGTAATGTTCGCGATAACTCGCCGCGTTCGCGCTCAGCGTTTGCTCGACCTCGTCGTCGTCCAGTGCCGCCAATAGCGCGATGGCGCCGGCGCCCACGCCGAGCGGGTGGCAGTCCCCGATCGTTAGCACCTGCGCGCGCACCGGATACGCGCCCTCCTCACGATGGATGCAAACGGCGTAATCGCCGCGACGTACGGTCAGAAAAGCGGTGTCCTCCGACTGATGGGCGAGCCGCACCACGCTGCCCACGGCGATGCGATGCGCGCCGAAGCGCTCGGCCGCCAGCGTGCCCAACACGTAGCTTTCGATGCCCAGGTGATAGCGCTTGCTTTGCGGATCCTGCTCGATCAGGCGGGCTCGCGTGAGCGCGCCGAGCAGGCGGTGCACGGTGGGCTGCTTAAGGCCGCTTTGCGCGACCAGTTCACGCAACGGCATGCCGACCCGGCTCTGCGCCGACACCAGGTTGAGTAGCGCCATCGCGCGGTCGATGCTTTGTGAGCCGTCTCGTTCGATCGGCACTACGGCGGCCGTCGTGGCTTCGCCTTGCGGCGGCGTTTCATCGGCTGAAGATTGAATCATTTATAAAACTCCACATTGTGGATTGTTGATTCTGAATTTCATGTGTGAATTAATGGTTGATCAATTCACATTGTGGATGGCTTTTGTACGTAACCTTGCGAAAATTATAGGGATTACCTTTCCTTTATGAATCGTGGTTAACGAGCACTATTCACAAGTACGGGTAATCTCCTATCCTTCGATCAACGTATTCCGTTTTAGATAAAGTCCACATTATGGATTTATGAAGACTGATGAGGTCGAGAGGCGACGAATGAACGAATCCATGAACGCCACGGCGTCGATGCATGGCAAGACCGTCATCGTGTTCGGCGCGGGCTGCCGCGGCGATGGCTGGAACAATGGCAAAGCGGCGGCGGTCGCCTATGCGCGCGCTGGCGCTGGCGTGTGTTGCGTCGATCTCGACGGCGACTTGGCCGACGGCACGGCTGATGCGATCAAGCAGGCGGGGGGCACGGCGCTCGCCGTGCGTGCCGATGTCACGGACGCCACGTCGGTGGCACAAGCGGTTGCCGAGACGCTCTCGCGCCTTGGGCGCATCGACGTGCTGCACAACAACGTGGGCGTGACGCACATGGGTGGGCCTGTCGAGCTGGACGAAGCGACGTGGCACCTCGCCATCGAATTGAACCTGGGCTCGGTCTATCGCACGGCCAAGGCCGTCTTGCCACATATGATCGAGCGCGGCAGCGGTGTCATCGTCAATATCTCGTCGCTCGCGTCGCTGGGGTGGACCGGCTATCCGTACTTCGCTTACTCGGCCTCGAAGGCGGCCGTGAATCAGGCCACCGTCAGCATGGCGATGCAGTACGCGCGCCACGGCATCCGCGCCAATTGCGTGCTTCCCGGTGCGATTCACACCCCGTTGATCTATACGCAGATCGCGTCGCAGTACAGCAGCGTGGAAGCCATGATCGAGGCACGCAACAAGATGGTGCCGATGGGCCGCATGGGCGACCCGTGGGATGTGGCCAATGCGGCCGTCTTTCTCGCTTCGGACCAAGCCCGATTTATCACGGGCGTGTGCTTGCCCGTCGATGGCGGCCAGAGCTGCGCAATGGTCCCCATCACGTGATGCAAGACATGGGCGATGCGTGACATCACGCCCATACCCATCATCGATTCCGCAATTGATCCCACAATTTCATCGGCGCGCGCGACGTTTGGCGCGGACGTCTCGAATTCGACACAGGAGCAAGACATGCAAGCAGATTCACGGGTCGCGGTGATAACGGGCGGCGCGGGCGGCATCGGCGCGGCGATCGCTGAGCGGCTGGCCGACGACGGGTTCACGGTGATCGTCAGCGATCTGGAGCTGGAGGCTGCGCAGACCGTGGCGTCGGCGATCATGGCGCGCGGACATCGCGCCGACGCCATGACGCTCGATGTGGGTAACGACGATTCGATCGAACAGTTCTTCGCCGCGCTCGACGAACGTCATGGCCGGTGCGACGTGCTTGTCAACAACGCCGGTATCGCGAGCCTCAAGCCATTCATCGATTTCCCGCTCGACACGTTCCGCCGCATCATGGAGATCAATGTAACCGGTCCGTTGGCGCTCGCGCAGCACGCGGCGCGTCGCATGCGTGCGCGCCAGTGGGGCCGGATCGTCAACATCGCATCGACGAGCGGCATCCGCGCCGGCGCCGGGCGCACTGGCTACGGCACGTCGAAGACAGCGATGATGGGGCTTACGCGCCAGATCGCGATCGAGCTTGCCCAGTCGGGGATCACGGCGAATGCGATCGCGCCGGGACCGGTCGAGACGCCGCTCACCCGGCATCACTCGGCGCAGGCGCGCGAGACCTATCTGCGCCAGGTGCCGATGAAGCGCTACGGCCAGCCGAGCGAGATTGCCGCGGCGGTCGCGTTCTTCGCGTCGGAGGGGGCGAGTTTCGTGACCGGCCAAACGCTCGCGGTCGATGGCGGCTTCGTTGCCGCCGGCATCCTCGACGAATGACGTTGACCCGCGACTGAGCCTAAGGAAGAGACAAGATGAATACGGAACCCATGCTGGTCGGTTGGGCGCACTCGCGCTTCGGCAAGCTTGATGCCCCTGACGTGGAAACGCTGATGCGGGACGTGATCGACGACGCGCTGACGCATGCTGGCGTCGTGGCCGACGATATCGACGCCGTGATGGTCGGTGTGTACAACAACGGTCTTACCCCGCAGGGCTTTGAGGGCGCGCTCGCCTCGCTTGCGCAGCCGGGCTTGCGCTTTGCGCCTGCCATGCACGTCGAGAACGCCTGCGCGACCGGATCCGCGGCGCTGCATGCGGCGATGGATTTCATCGCGGCAGGGCGCGGCAAGCTCGCGTTGGTGATCGGCGCGGAGAAGATGACTGCCGTGCCGGGGCGTGCGATTCCGGACATTCTGATGAGCGGTTGTTATCGTCGTGAGGAAAGCAATCCCGACGGCTTTGCCGGCATTTTCGGACGGATCGCGCAGACGTATTTCGAGCGCTACGGCGACCACAGCGACGCGTTGGCGATGATCGCCGCGAAGAACCATGCGAACGGCATGCGCAATCCCTACGCGCACCTGCGCAAGGATCTGGGTTTCGCGTTTTGCAATACACCGTCGGAACAGAATCCGTTCGTCGCCGGACCGCTGCGCCGCACCGACTGCTCGCTGGTCTCCGATGGCGCTGCGGCGATGGTGATCGCGGCGCCCGAGGTTGCGATGACGATGCAACGCGCCATTCGATTTCGCGCACGCGTGCAGGTCAACGATTTCCTGCCGCTTGCGAAGCGCGATCCGATCGCGTTCGAAGGGGCGCGTCGCGCGTGGGGCAAGGCGCTCGGCAGCTCAGAGGTGACGCTGGGGGATCTAAGTCTCGTCGAGACGCACGACTGCTTCACCATCGCCGAGATGATCGAGTACGAGGCGATGGGGCTTGCCGCACCCGGTGAGGGGTGGCGGGCGATCGAGGAGGGGGTGACGTTGCGCGACGGGCGCTTGCCGGTCAACCCGTCGGGTGGGCTCAAGTCGCGCGGCCACCCGCTCGGCGCGACGGGGGTCTCGCAACATGTGATGGCGGCGATGCAGCTCGCGGGGGAGGCGGGCGAGATGCAGATCGCTGACGCCACGCTCGCAGGCGTCTTCAACATGGGGGGCGCCGCAGTGGCCAATTACGTCTCGATCATGGAGCGCGCCAAATGAGCTTCATCCACATGACGCCGACCTCGGCACGAGTGATGAACCTTGCGTATTTCGCGACGCGCAACGCGCGTCGTTTTCCGAAGCATCCCGCTGTCGTTTTCGGCGAACAGCAATGGACGTGGCAAGTGTTCGACGCGCGTGTCTCGGCGCTCGCGGCGGGCTTGCGCGCGGCGGGGGTGGGGGCAGGCGATACCGTGCTGGCCCACTCGCGCAACAGCAACGAGATGATCGAGGCGATGGTCGCCGTGTTTCGTCTGGGGGCGGTCTGGGTGCCGACCAACTTCCGGCTCGCGCCGGGCGAGGTGGCCACCATGGCCCGCGTGGCGGAGCCGACGGTATTTCTGTGCCAGACGGATTACCCGGAACATGCTGCGGCGGTTGTCGCAGAGCGTCCGGGCTGCAACATCGTCTGGTTCACTGGTGACAATGCGGTGCCCGACGAATCGCCGCACGTGAGCGCGCTGATCGATCGCCACCTGTCGGCCCCGGTGGCTAACGCGGTGGTCGAGCGCGACACGCCGTGCTGGCTGTTTTTTACCTCGGGCACGACCGGGAGTCCGAAGGGGGCGGTGCTCACGCATGGGCAACTGGCGTTCGTCATCAACAACCACCTGTGTGATCTCATGCCTGGCCTGACGCACGAGGATGGCTCGCTGGTGGTCGCGCCGATTTCGCACGGCGCGGGCATGCATCAGCTCAACGTGATGGCGCGTGGCGGCACGACGGTGATGATGCCGGCCCAGAAGCTCGATCCGGCGCAAGCGTTCGCGCTGATCGAGCGGTATCGGCTGACCAATATGTTCACGGTGCCGACGATTCTCAAGATGTTGGTCGAGCACCCGGCTGTCGATGCATACGACCACGCGAGTCTGCGCTACGTGATCTACGCGGGCGCGTCGATGTACGAGCAGGATCAGAAGCGCGCGCTGGCCAAGCTGGGACCTGTGCTGGTGCAGTATTACGGCCTGGGGGAAGTCACGGGCAACATTACCGTGTTGCCGACATACGACCACAACGACGAGACCATCGCGTTGCGACCGCGGACTTGTGGGGTCGAGCGCAGCGGCATGCAGGTGACGATTCAGGACGATGACGGCAACGAGCTTGGGCCGGGTGAGACGGGCGAGGTTTGCGTCATCGGTCCAGCGGTTTTCGCAGGCTATTACCGCAACCCTGAAGCCAACGCCAAGTCGTTCCGCGATGGCTGGTTCCGCACGGGGGACATCGGGCATATGGACGAGAACGGTTATGTGTATCTGACCGGTCGCGCTTCGGATATGTATATCTCGGGTGGGTCCAATGTGTATCCGCGCGAGATCGAGGAATTGATGTTGACGCACGGGGCGATCACCGAGGTTGCGGTGGTTGGCGTGCCGGATGCGCAGTGGGGCGAGGTCGGTGTGGCCGTCTGCGTTTTGCATGCCGGGGAGGGGCTGGACGAATCGGCGCTGCAGGATTGGCTCAAGACCCGAATCGCCAAGTACAAAGTTCCCAAGCGAATTGTCTTTTGGGACGCGCTGCCGAAGTCGGGCTACGGCAAGGTGCCGAAGCGGATGGTGCTCGACGAGTTGACGCGGCGCGATGAGGCCTCTTAGGAGGTGGAGATGCGGTCGGATTGAGGGGAGGGGGCGGTGCGGTGAACGGGCCGCACTATCACCGCATTACATGCGGTGAATAGCTTACGTTTGCGGAGATTACGGCCCATAATCTCCGCATGAAAAGCGGCGATTACACTTGTATCTGGCGGGTTGGCGACTGGCCATGTTGGCGCTACGATCTGGTTAGTCTGGCCCGCGCCGATGGCAGTCCTCAGCGCTTTTACAGTCTGTCGGCGCAAATCCAACGCGACCGCAAGGCCTACTACGACATCCTGGAGCGCACGCAGAAGCGATCGCTTGATGTCACGGAGTGGCTCGCCTGGTTCTTCGAGACGCTGCATCGCTCGGTCGATCAGGCACAGCACACACTTGACGCCGTGCTATCCAGGACTCGGTTTTGGCAGCGTTGGGCGGCAACGCCGATGAACGAGCGACAGGTGAAGGTGGTCAATCGCCTACTCGACGGCTTCGATGGCAAGCTCACCAGCAGCAAATGGGCAGCGATCGTCAAGTGTTCACAGGACACTGCGCTACGAGACGTTACCGAATTGCTGGCCCGCGGCGTCCTGCGCAAATCCGATGCGGGTGGACGCAGCACCAGTTACGAGTTGAGTGAATCGTGAGGGTCGAACGCCAATCGGGACTTGTCTTCGTTTAGCGGCGCAGGCGTGCCTTTCCGGGGAGTGTCCGGCGGGTCTCCACGGTTTCCGCTCACAAAGGCTCCCCTTGAACGTGGATCATCGGAGACTTGCCTGTAGTCATGGTCAGTACCCAGTGCGATATAAACGGAGCGTCGATCATGTCCGCCCACAAATGGCAGTTCGCCGCCCGATTCCGCCGCCATGCCTTTGGCTGGCGCTCGGACACACCGATCACACGCATCAAGGAAGCGCTTGCCGAAATCAAGCAGGTCGGCCGCAAGGAGCCCGTCCTGGCGGCAGAGGGTGCGATCATTCTGCTGGAAAAACTTTCGCCAGCACTGGAGCAGGTTGACAGTTCATCGGGCGCGTTGGGCTCGGCGGTCAACAAAGCCATTGGGACCCTGGTGTCGATTATCGCCGAGGCGGAGGTTGAGCCACGCATCCGCCAATGCTGGCTGGGACGTTTATGGTGGGCGCTCCAAGGCGATGACATGCCCTACATCGAAATGTTGGGCGACTATTGGGGAGAATTGTGTGTGACGCCGGAACTGGCATCGACCTGGGCCGATGAATTGTTACCGGAGGTCGAACGGGGGTGGAGCCCCCAGAGCACCGGGCATGGCTATTTCAAGGGAACCGGTGCCTGCTTTGCCTCGCTGTATACGGCAGGACGGTATGAAGACGTATTGGCCCTGTTGGAGAAGGCGCGCTTCAAGTGGTGGCATGATCGGCGCTGGGGTGTGAAAGCCTTGGCGGCGATGGGTAAGAAGGCCGAAGCGATCCGCTATGCCGAAACGTCACGAGGGGACAACGACCCAGGCTGGCAAATTGCACAGGCATGCGAGGAGATTCTTCTGTCGTCTGGACTTGCTGACGACGCTTACCGTCGTTACGCGATGGAAGCCAACCAGAGCACGACCCACCTTGCCACGTTCCGCGCCATTGCCAGAAAGTATCCGCACAAGCCGCAGGAAGCGATCCTGCGCGACCTTGTTGCCAGCACGCCTGGCGCGGAGGGCAAATGGTTTGCCGCCGCCAAGGGGGCGGGGATGCTCGAGGTTGCGACTGAGCTGGCCACCCGAAGCCCAACCGACCCACGCACATTGATCCGCGCCGCTCGCGATTTTGCCGAGAAGCAGCCCAACTTTGCGCTGGCATCCGGGCTCGCTGCACTGCATTGGATATCGCTCGGCCACGGCTATGAGATCACGGGCATGGATATACTTGATGCATACGCTGCCGCGCTGCAAGCAGCCGCCACTGCAGGCGCTTCTACTGATCGTGTCAAGGCGCAGATTCGGGAGATGAGCGCGCACACCACAAACCCGCTGCTGAAAACGATCTTGGCCCATCATTTGTCGGGCTGATCGGTATCGCCTGTTGAGGTCGCCAGCGCGCCTCGCAACGCCATCATGGTGTCGGTGACGGTTCATCCAGAGGAAAAGAAAACCCCCTAAGAGGCTTGCTCTATCGGGGTTTTACGGAAGACTGAGACAGTCTTCGGAAGTGTTGTTGGTGGAGGGGCGAAAGCCCGCACGCAACGATCGTTGAAAGTAGGCAACGAGATATTGGCGAGTTGCCAAAGCCTGCGGAAACAAGCAAAAACCGGGGATTGACACGTCAAAAGTTGCGGACAGTCAATGCCGTTATGACCGCAGACTGGTCGGCAATAACGCCCTACAGCCGCTTCCGATTCGATTCCCGTCTGCGGAATTAAATCCGCGTCCGTCAATGCCCATGCACTGCCTTCCAGGCCGCGTATTGAGAGGGCCGCAAACCATAGCGTGCCAGTACGCCCTCGTGCAGCCGCCGGAGTTCTTCGACAATCAGTGCCTGCACGTTGGGCTGCTCGTGCTCTGGAATACGCTCCGTCACGAATCGTTGAATGCTGGACAGTGGCTCGAGTTCGGGATGGGTGATGACCTCTCGGATGATCTGTTTGATGACGTCACGCCAAGCCAGGCGAAGGGGGTCTGGTTCAGCCAGATCCTGCTTGATAGCCAGATATTCTTGTGTCGAGCGCTCATAGGCCCAGACGTACAGATCGCGCAGTAGTTCCACTCGGGTCATTTCGTACACGCCGAGCGTGGCGCGGCTGTAGGCCTGCTCAGGTACGTCCAGGAAAGTCAGCGGACATAAATTGGCGCGAAACAGCGGCAAATTTGCGGCGAGTCGAGAGGTGCGTTTATTGATGTCAGCAAAGGGCTGCAGGTAGGGCAAATGCACCATCATGAAGAACGATTGCTCGAAAGGGTCACGAATCTGGTTTGCCTTGTTGAGCAGTGCATCCAATGCGTCCTCGATTTGCTGAGGTGTGGACAGTGGGCGATAGACACTTTTCCCAATGTCGACCGCATGCTGACGAATTCGCCCTTCATCCGCAGGGTTAGGTAGCAAGTTCTCCGCCAAGGAGCTGTGAAGGTTCATCAAGGTGTAGCGGTTGAACTCGGCACTGTCGATGTTTTCGACCAGCAGTTCGATCGCCGTCTTATGGTTCAGAATCATCTGCGTTTCGATGGCGGCCTTGCCACGCGCGGCCTTGCCGTGCTCAATGAGTTCACGCGTATCGAGACGTGAGTAGGTGTTGCCTTCCAGCTGGCTGGATGCCCATGACAAATCGATCAGCAACCGGTTCAAAATGGCCCGACTGTACGTGCCTGCAGGCGCATTAACGTCAGCGGTTCTGCCCATCTTGTGCAATTGACGGCGCAGTGATTCGGACAAGTACCAAGTCTCGTTGGGGCGGTATGCATCCAAATAATCACGCTGGTAGCCCACGGGCTTGCGCGCCTCCGGAGGTCGGTCGATATAGGCAAGGATGTCCCGGCTGTCAGCAGACAGGGGAATGAAGCTAGGGAAAATATCGACTGTGGCGGCAGGCGCTTCTCTGTCAGTTTGGGGGCCAGCTCCGAAATAGCGGCGTGCCCTGCCTTTACCCAGCGCGGTAACTTGGCCGCTCTGAATCAGCTTCGCTATCAGGCGTTGTGCCGTACGCCTGGCAATGTCTGGGCGCTGGGTCAGGAGTTCGGCTAACGTCAATCCGTTCCCGGATGCCTGAATGCTATTCAGTAGGTCTGCGGTGGGTGACATGACAGGTATGGCGCCGTTTTAGAGCGGTGTGGCGCAATTGTGGCGCAGTTTATAGAATCGCGCCAGATTTTCCCGTGAAGATGGCGCAGATCTCAAAACCGCGCCAATATGCATGCGGTTAAGTACATGCCTGCGGCATCACCCACGCGGTGTTGCTTGTCAGCCGGTCGGCGGCAACGTCAATAAGGGGCATCTCACGAGTGGGAATGGTCGTATCGGCTTGCCAGCCTAGCCCAGATACCACCAAAAATACCACCACGTACCACCGGAATACCACCACGTACCACCGGAAAAGCGCGAATGGCAATAAGCGCCGGAGGAAAAGAAAAACCCCGAAGAGGCTTGCTCTATCGGGGTTTTACGGAAGACTGAGATAGTCTTCGGAAGTGTTGTTGGTGGAGCCGGCGGGGATCGAACCCGCGTCCGCAAGTACTCTACGATCAGTTCTACATACTTAGTTCAGTCATTTGATTTAACCGTTTTGTCGCGGACGAACACGCTACGCAACAGCGATCCACTTAATTTTAGGCTCCGGCGCCGTGGCACCACCGAAGATTATCTGACGTGAATAACCTCGCTTGGTATTGCTACCCTAACCCGTCAGAGAGCTAGTGCGAGGCAGGCGCCCTTAGGCAGCCAGTGCGTACGAGTTATCGTTTGCAGTTACTAATTTTCCCATTGATTAACGAGGTGACGGGTCCTCGGTATGCCCTGATTCGCTTCGCTACCCACGTCGAAACCATGTCGGCCCCAGTGGTAACAGTGATTATGACACAGATGGCCTACTTAAGTTCAAAGTCCACCCGCGTCGTCGCCCCCTTGTCCTTGATGCCGTCCGCGCTGAGCTTCGGCGCGACCACGAACAGCCGATCCGACGCGATCTTGCCGTCCAGCCACGACCGCACACGTTGCGCCCGTCGATCCGCCAGCGCCCGCAGATCGTCGTCGCCCACCTTGACGTTCGTCTCCATGAGCTTTTCCATCTCGTCGTCCGGCAGCGATTTGGCAAACCCGATCATGTTGCGCGGCTTGGCAAAGTCCGCTGCCTTGTAAGCGGCCGTCAAGTACTTGCTGCGCTCCTCCGGACTCACCTTCACGGTGTCCACGTCGATGCTCTCGCCCTTGCCGACCATCGCCTTGACCTTCTGTGCCTTGATCGCGCGCTCCACCGCCACCTTGCGCAGACCGTCGGTATCCTTCGCCGGATCCACGCGGCCCTCGATATCCAGCTTCAACGCCGTACGATCCGTCAACGCTTTCACCAGCGTCTCCAGCCGCTTCTCGCTCTCCGGCGTCAGACGCGCGCTGCCTGGCGCGAACTCCACGTAGCCCAGCTCCTGGTCGCCGCCGCCAAACGCCGACGCCAGCAAACTGAACGGCGCCGTCGCCGCCTTGACGATCAGGTTCACGAACGCCCGGAAAATCACCCCGCCAAGGCTGAACTGCGGATCGTCTAGCGAGCCCGAGATCGGGATGTCCACATCGATTTCGCCGCGCGAATTCTTCAGCAGCGATACCGCCAGACGCACCGGAAGATTGGTCGCCGTCGGGCTGTCCACATGATCCCCGAACGTCAACTGGTCGATAAAGATGTGATTGTTCGCCGTCAGCTTCGCCTGATCGAGCAGGTAGTGCACATCGACCGTGAGCTTGCCCTTCTCGATGGGGTAGCCCGCGTACTTCGTGGAGTAGGGCGTGAGATTGGTCAGCTCGATACCGTCGGCCTTGGCACTCAGATCCACGAACGCCATCGGCGCGAGCGGATTGATCTTGCCGTTGATGCCGATCGGTGAATTCCGGTTGACCTTGCCTTGTAGCGAGACCGCGGCCGGCTCGGCCGTCGCCGTGCCGAATGCGCCGATTTGCCCACCAATATCCGTCAGGTTCGCTGTGTAGTTCGGCTTGACGAAGTTGTCCGTGAAGTTGATGTTTCCGCCTTGCAGCGTGATACGCCCGATGTGGACGTCCGCAGGCAGCGCCTTGCCGGCGCCGTAGCCCGGGCCGCGCTGTGCCGTCGTCTCGCCAGGCTTCTGCGCCGGCGTCTCGACGGCCGTCGGTTGTCCCGCTTCCACGGCGGACGCCGCCGCATCGAGCGGTGGCTTGGCCGTCGATCCACCGAGCGGCACGCCTTCATTCGCACGCGTCAGCGAACGCGGTGCCGCTTCCTTGTTGCCGACCACATCGGCCAGATTCAAGCGCCCGTTCGCGTTGATGATCAAACGCGCGTAGAAGCGCGACAACGCAATGCTGCCCAACTGGACGTTAGGCTTGCCGCTGCCCACCGCCAGATTGATCTGCTGCACCGCCAGCGCATTCCAGCGGATGAAGTCATCCGTCGTGACCTTGTCGAGTAGACGCACGTTGCCCAGCGTGGCATCGCCGCGATAGGTTGCCTGCGGGGTGTCGCCTTTCATAGCGAACGTGGCCCGCCCGTTGCTGGAGAGCAGCGCGCTCGCGATGCTCGCGTTCAATTGGTCACTCATGTACGAATCGAACGCCGCCAGATCGAGCTGCTGCGTCTTGATCTGAAGATCGGCCGCGAGCGGTTGCGGCGTGACGTGACCCGTGGCGTTGAGCGACCCCTTCTTATTGAGCGTGCCGCTGATGTCCACCTGCAACGGCTTGCTCATGTCCTGCGACGCGCCTTGCACCTTGACGTTGAGCGGTGCGAACGTCGCGTTGATCGGACGGCCTTTGACATCGCGGTCTTCAAACCCGAGGCTGGCGTTTTCCAACGCCACCTTGCCGACAGTCCATTGCCAGCCACCGGCGCTCGCCTGCGCGTTCGATGAAGTCGATGAGGCGGACGTCCGCCGGCCACGCTCCGTGCCGACGCGCGCTTTTATATCTTTGCCTTTGCCTTGGTTTGCGGCGGCTTTCGGCTGGCCGTCGCCGGTCAGGGCAAGCAGGTTGATCTTGCCGTCCTTGTCGCGCCGCGCCGACACCTGCAGCCCGTTGACGGTGACCTCGTCGACCGCCGCTTGCCGCGCGCCCAGATCGAAGTGTGAGAGTTTCACTTCAGCCTTGGCCAGTTTGACCGGCGCGTCGCCCTTGTGACCAGTCAACCACTCGATCTTATCGAGCGTGGTCGTGGCCGGCGCAATTTGGACGTTGGGCTGCTTGTCGGGGGCAAACGCCGCGCTGAACTTGGCCTGGGCGCCGAGCGTGCCACTCTTCAGATCGCCCGCGAGCGCGCCTTGCGCGAAGGGCAGCAGGGCGGCGAGCGCAATCGACTGGGCCTCGAGTTCGCCGCTCGCGTTGTACGCGGGCAGGCTGAACTGGCCGTGCGCTTTGAGCGAGCCGCCGCTCTGGATGCCCAGCGAGGCGTCGTACGTCGCGGGGTCCTTGCCGAGCGTCGAGAACTGCTTCACGCCGATCTGGATATTCTCCAGCGCAAGGCTCGCCGGTTTCGCGCCGCGCTCGTCGGTCAAGCGCACCTTGCTGTTGACGAGCGAGACGTCGCCGACCAGCAGGTCGAGCGGCGCGGGCTCGGCGGCAGCCAACGCTTTCGCCTGGGCCGCTTCGGCCGCCGACGCCGGCGACGCAGGACGTGCCGTCTGCTCGGCCGGCACCTTCGGTGCCGCCTTGGCGGCTTCGCTCGCTTGCGGCGACGCCGCAGCCTGATCCACCGCCTTGCCCACCGCCTTGATGACCTGACGCTGCGGCAGCAGCGCCTTTGCCACATTGACCGAGCCGTCTTTTTCCAGCGTGACGTGCTGGTCGAGGCCGTCGATGCGCACGCTGTCGATGTGATAGACGTTGCCCAGCGGTTCGACCTTGCCCAGCTTCACGTCGACCTGCTTGACGGCGACGAGCGGCGAGCCATCCGGCTCGTTGACCACGGCGTCGGACAATCCCGCCGTGCCCGTGAGCAGCACGTGATTGCCGTCCTTGTCGCGGGTGAAATGCAGCTTCAGATCGGTACTGATGGCGCCGCTCTTGATCTGCGCGGGCACGGTGACCGGCGAATACCCGAGGTACTTGGTCAGATCGAACCGGTCGAGCTTGATGTCGACCGTCGATTCCAGCGAATCGGCGAACGGCTTGGTCTGCCCCGAGATCCGTATCGGCGAACCGTCGACGGAGGCCTGCAGCAGCGGCTGCACGAAGATGTCGGTGTCGGCCGGCAGGTTCGCGATGAACGGCACGCCGACTTGCAGATGGTCGATGACGTGCTTTTCGTTCTGCACGGCATCGTCGAAGTGCACCGTACCGTTCTTGATCTGAACGTTATTCAGTGCAAATCTTGCGGGCTTCGACGGCTCGGGAGACGGCGGTCCCGACGTGGCGCGATCGATGATGTCGGAGAAGTTGAAGCGTTGCGGGGCCGTGCGCACGATGTTGAGCACCGGCGTGTCGACGTAAAGCTCGTCGACGACCGGTGCAAAGCGGAACAGCGAACCCCACGAGGCGTTCACGCGCAGCATGCCCACGTCCACGAATGGCTGCCCCGGCGTCTTGTCGCCAATGTGGACCTGATGCAGATCCAGGCGCAGCGTGTACGGGTTGAAGCTGACGTCGCCCACGCTCACCGGTCGTTCCAGATAGGCCGAGAGCTTTTCGACGGCGTAATGCTTGACCACCGCCGGCACGGTGAAATAACCGATGACGCCGAACACGGCGATCACCCCGGCGCTCCACAGGCTGGTCTTGCGCGCACGGCGGCGCACGTCTGGGTCGCGCCCGAGCGCGCGGGCCCGCACGAGGCCTTGTTGCAGACGAGTGCCGTCGGCGGACGATTCCGGTGAGGCTGAAGGGGGTTTGCGATCGTTCTCTTGCTCGGCCATGCGGTCTCCCGTAAGTCGCCAGTGACGCAGGCGCCGCGCCACTGTTGCGCGGCGAGACAGACCCGGGATCGGCTGCGGTGGCCCTGTCCCGGGAGGTAATGACCCGACCCGTCAGGCCGGCAACATTACCAGCGGGGCGATCGCCCCCGCGTGTTCGACGACAGCGTCCGCCTGCCACTCGGCAGGGGCCAGCGAGTCGCCGCAATAACCGTAGGCCGCCGCGACCGTCGCCATCCCTGCCGCCTTGCCCGCCTGAATGTCGCGCAGGTCGTCGCCGACATACACGATGCGCCCGGGCGCGATGCCAATGCGCTCGGCGGCGTACAGCAGAGGGGCGGGGTGAGGCTTGCTGTGCGGCGTCGTGTCACCCGATACCACGCACGCGGCGCCCTCGGCGAGCCCGAGCAGTTCGACGAGCGGATCGGTCAGACGCGCGGCCTTGTTGGTCACGATGCCCCACGGCATGCCACGCGCGGCCAAGGCCTCGAGCAGCGCGGGAATCCCGTCGAACAGGCGACTTTGCACGCACAAGGCTGCTTCGTAATTGGCGAGGAAGGCATCGCGCAAGGAGGGGAACGCCGCATCCTCAGGGGCGACGCCGAAGGCGCTGCCGATCAGTCCACGCGCGCCGTGCGACGCTTGTAATCGCAGCGTCTCAAAGGGGCCCGGCGCCAGACCGCGGTCGGTGCGGACCTTGTTCACGGCGGCGACGAGATCGAGCGCCGTGTCGGCCAGCGTGCCGTCCAGGTCGAACAGCACGGCGCGAACGTTGCCGTTGAGCAGTTGTGCATCGGCGCCGACGGGCGTGGCGGGGACTCGGGCGGGGGGCTCGAACATATCAGGCATCGCGGGTGCACGCGATCATGTAGTTGACGTCGGTGTCGCGGTTGATCGCGTAACGCTTGCTCAGCGGGTTGTAGGTCATGCCGCGCAGATCCCGTACCGTCAGGCCGCTGGCGCGGGCGAACGACGCGAGTTCCGACGGTCGGATGAACTTGGCGTAGTCGTGCGTGCCGCGCGGCAGCATGCGCAGCACGTATTCGGCGCCGATCACCGCCAGTAGCCAGGCCTTCGGGTTGCGGTTGAGCGTCGAGAAGAACACATGACCGCCCGGTTTGACGAGCGTTGCACAGGCCGCCACGACGGATGCCGGTGACGGCACGTGTTCCAGCATTTCCATGCAGGTCACCACGTCGTACGTTCCCGCGTCGCGCGCGGCGAGCGCCTCGGCGGAGATCTCTTCATAGTCGATGGACAGGCCGGCTTCGAGGCTGTGCAGATCGGCTACGCCGAGCGCCTTTTTCGACAGGTCGATTCCCTTAACGTGTGCGCCCTGGCGCGCCATCGATTCGGAGAGAATGCCGCCGCCGCACCCAATGTCCAGCACACGTTTGCCCTGGAGCGGCACATGCTGCTCGATCCAGTCGAGGCGCAGCGGATTGATCTCGTGCAGCGGCTTGAATTCGCTGTGCGGATCCCACCAACGGTGGGCCAATTCACTGAATTTATTAAGTTCTTGCGGGTCGGCGTTCATCACTTGCTCATGGACAGGGACGGCTTGGGGACAGGCAGAATGCCGCGCGGCAGCGCGTGCCTGGGTACCGGCTTGACCGGCGGGCGCCGTCGAGATGAGGCAAGTATAACGAAGGGAGTGCGCCCATGTCCAAAGCGCGAGGCGTGGCGCGGCGCCGGGTGTGAAGCTCCCCGGCGTCGCGCCGATGCACCTACGCGTCTGAGTCGTTGTGCCTACGCCGCGGCCGATAAGGTCGCCAGCACGGCATGCGGATCGTGATAGACCAGGCCAAGCGCGTCGGCGACACCACGGTTGGTCACCCTGCCGCGCGCCACGTTGAGTCCCGCAAGCAAGTGCGGATCGGCGCGCATCGCGGCGACCGGTCCGTGATCGGCCAGTTGCAGAATGAACGGCAACGTCACGTTGTTGAGCGCGAACGTGGAGGTGCGCGGCACGCCGCCCGGCATGTTGGCGACGCAGTAGTGCACGATCCCTTCCACGACGTAGACCGGATCCGCATGCGTCGTCGCGTGAGAGGTCTCGCAACAGCCGCCCTGATCGATCGCAACGTCCACGATCACAGCACCCTTGCGCATGAGGCCGAGCATCGCGCGCGTGATAAGTTTCGGCGCGGCGGCGCCCGGAATGAGCACGCCGCCGATGACGAGATCGGCGTCTTGCAAATGCGTTTCGATGGCGTGTCGCGTCGAGTAGACCGTCTGGACGCGGCCACCGAACTGCGCACTGAGGCGGCGTAACGCGTCGACCGATTTGTCGATCACCGTCACCTGCGCGCCAATGCCGACGGCCACCGTTGCGGCATTGGTGCCAACGACGCCACCGCCCAGGATCACGACTTTGCCGGCTTCCACCCCAGGAACGCCGGCGAGGAGCAGCCCAAGTCCGCCATGGGTCTTTTCGAGCGCGGTGGCCCCGGCCTGAATCGACATGCGTCCGGCGACCTCTGACATAGGCGCGAGCAGCGGAAGTCCGCCATTCGCGGATGTCACCGTCTCATACGCAATGCACGTGGCGCCGCTCTTGAGCAGGTCATGGGTCTGGTCGGGATCGGGAGCGAGATGGAGATACGTGAAGAGCGTGTGATGGGGCTGGAGCCAGGCGCGTTCGACGGCCTGCGGCTCCTTGACCTTCACGATCAGTTCGGCGCGGTCGAAAACATCGACCGCCGTTGCGGCGATGCGCGCACCGGCGGCGGCGTAGACCGTGTCGTCCATGCCGATGCCGGACCCGGCCTGGGTTTCGATCCACACTTCGTGCCCGCGGGCGACGACTTCGCGCACGGCGGCGGGCGTCATGCCGACGCGGTATTCGTGGTTCTTGATCTCCTTGGGTACACCGATTTTCATGATGCGTCTCCTTTTTTGTGATGTGACAGCAAAAAGTGACGACAGCGCACGCCAACGTTGCGGCGGCGCCAATCAAAACGGCACCCGAAGGTGCCGTCTGGAAGCTCAGGCGAAGGCCGGTTGGGCCTGCGTGTCGGGCGCGCGGCTGTAGCGCGCCACCGACAGATCGTCGGCCAGAATCGCGGGCCGCCGTCCCGACATCAGATCGGCCAGCAACTGGCCGGAGCCGCAGGACATCGTCCAGCCCAGCGTGCCGTGTCCCGTATTCAGGAACAGATTGCGCAGGGCGGTGGCACCCACGATCGGCGTGCCGTCGGGGGTCATCGGGCGGAGTCCCGTCCAGAACGAGGCGTCGGCCGTGTTGCCGGCGCCCGGATACAGATCGTTCACGACCATTTCCAGCGTGGCGCGGCGAGCCGGGTTGAGCGTCTTGTCGTAGCCGACCACTTCGGCCATGCCGCCAACGCGAATGCGGTCGTCGAAACGGGTGACGGCAATCTTGTAGGTCTCGTCGAGCACGGTCGACACCGGCGCGCGCGATGCGTCGGCGATCGGCACCGTAATCGAGTAGCCCTTGAGCGGATACACCGGAATGTCGACCAGGCCGCGCAGGAACGGTGTGGAGTATGACCCGAGCGCGACGACGTAGGCGTCGGCGCGTTGCACCGTGCCTGCGCAGACCACGCCATCGATCTTGTCGCCGACAACGTTCAAACCGTCGATCGGCATGTCATAGCGGAATTTCACGCCGAGTGCCTCGGCCATCGCCGCCAGACGCGTGGTGAACAACTGGCAGTCGCCGGTTTCATCGTTGGGCAGGCGCAGGCCGCCCGTGAGCTTGTGAGCGACGGCCGCCAATGCCGGCTCGGCGCTGGCAAGTGCCTGGCGATCGAGCAATTCGAACGGCACACCGGCCTCTTCGAGCACCGCCATGTCGCGCGCGGCGTTCGCCAGTTGCTCGTCGGTACGGAACAGTTGCAGCGTGCCCGCCTGACGACCTTCGTAAGGAATGCCCGTCTCCGCGCGCAGCGCACGGAAGCAATCGCGGCTGTACTCGGCGATCCGCACCATGCGTTCCTTGTTGACGGCATAACGCTCGGGCGTGCAATTGCACAGCATTTGATAGAGCCACTTGAGTTGCGTGAGCGTGCCGTCCGGACGGATGGCGAGCGGGGCGTGCTTCTGGAACAACCACTTGATGGCCTTCGTCGGAATGCCCGGCGCTGCCCACGGCGAGGCGTAGCCCGGCGAAATCTGGCCGGCGTTGCCGAAGCTGGTCTCGAGCGCCGGTCCGGCCTGACGATCGAGCACCGTGACGTCGTGCCCGGCCTTCGCCAGGTAATAGGCGCTGGTGACGCCGATGACGCCGCTACCGAGAACGATGACCTTCATTGCGTTGACTCCTGTAAAACCATGGTTATCCAGTAATAATTGGCATAGTATTATCTGATTAGTAGGTTTAGTTAATGTATATGGCCGTAATTCAGGAATAAATAATGAGAGTCCAGCAGCAATCGATCCGAACACTGGATCGGCTCGATCGGCGCATTCTCGCGCTGCTTCAGCAAGACGGGCGGATGTCGATGAAAGACCTCGCCGAGCAGGTTGGCCTGTCGATTACGCCCTGTATCGAGCGCGTGAAACGCATGGAGCGCGACGGCGTGATCATGGGGTACTACGCCCGGGTGAATCCGGCCGCGCTTGGCGCCGCGTTGCTGGTATTCGTCGAGATCACGCTCGATCACAAGTCCGGCAACATGTTCGATCAGTTTCGGCGGGAAGTGCTGCGGATCCCGGAGGTGATGGAGTGCCATCTCATCTCGGGCGATTTCGACTATCTGATCAAGGCGCGCATTCGGGAGATGTCCGAGTACCGTAAGTTGCTCGGCGACATCCTGCTGCAACTGCCAGGGGCCGTGCAGTCGAAGAGCTACGTCGTGATGGAGGAGATCAAGGAGACACTCACCATCCACGTCGAGGAGTGAGCGGGGCGGCGGGAGGGCGTCGAGAGACCCAAGTTGCCGTTGCGTCCGGCGTCGCTTTTCAGAAGAGCGGCATCTGCGGGTCGGCCTTGTCCGTCCCGGCCCCGGCGGCTTGCGCCGCGGTTACGGCGGCCGGGACCTTGAACTGATCGTTACGCAGCGGTGGTCGCGCCTGGTTGAGACCCAACTTGCGGGCGGCCAGATGAAAGCGCTGACGAATCAACTCCGCATGCAATCCGGTGCCGCGCATGCGCGTGCCGAATTCGGAACTGTTGTGTTTGCCGTCGCGCACCTGCTCGATCAGGCTCATGACGTGGCGTGCGCGTAGCGGATAATGCGCTTCGAGCCACGTCACGAAAACATCGTGAACTTCGCGTGGCAATCGAAGCATTACATAGCCTGCGTACGTTGCGCCGGCTTGCGCTGCCGTCCTCAATACCCGTTCGATATCGAAATCGGTGAGCGCCGGCACGATGGGCGCCACGATCACCCCGGTGGGGATCCCCGCGTCCGTCAGCTTGCGGATGGCCTCGATGCGACGTGCCGGGGTATTGGCGCGCGGTTCCATCTTGCGGGCGATTTCCGCATCGAGCGTTCCCACGGAGATGAATACGCGGGCCAGACCGCGCTGCGCCATTCGCGACAGGATGTCGATGTCGCGCGTGACCAGCGCCGATTTCGTCGTAATGCCGACCGGATGGCCGAAACGCTCCAGCACTTCCAGCACGCTTCGGGTGATGCCGTATTCACGTTCGATCGGCTGGTACGGGTCGGTGTTTGCGCCGAGTGCGAGCAGGGCGGGCTGATAGTCGCGCTTGCGCAACTCGGCGTCGAGGCGCTCGGCGGCGTTGTGTTTCGCGTAAAGGCGGGTTTCGAAGTCGAGCCCCGGCGACAGGCCGAGATAGGCATGCGTGGGACGCGCAAAACAATAGGCGCAGCCATGTTCGCATCCCCGATAGGGATTGATCGAACGGTCGAAGGGAATGTCCGTCGATTGATTGCGCGAGATGATCGTTCGCGCATTTTCCAGCGCGACTTGCGTAACGAACTTGACCTCGCATTCTTGGGCCGCATCCGATTCATGTCGGGTCTCATCGCTTTCGCGGCGGAATTCGGAAAAGCGCGATTCGAGATTGGCGGTAGCGCCTCGGCCCTTACGCGACGGGGGCGGCGCGAATGAGGAAGCCATGACTTGTCTCCTTGATGGCAGTCCGGGGCGCGAAGGCAAGCCGTTCGCGAGGAATGCTTGTCATTATACTGTGTTTTTATACAGTATTCGAGGAGGCAGGCATGACGCAGAACGGACTGGCGGGCGAGACGGGGTGGCGCGGGTGGACGGCGTCGAGCGACTGGATGGGCTGGGGACGCTGGATGTGCTTATGCGTCGCTTTCTGGGGCGGACGGCGGCAGATATGGCGCGATGGCGCGCGCGATGGCATCGAGCGCGGCGCGGTCAGCGTTCGGGCGTTGACGGGCGAGGTGAATCGCTCGGAGCGTCAGAAGCGAGTACAGCGTCGCGTGATTGCCGCCCATCGAGGCAAGCGCTTCGGTGTGGCGGGTGACGATGCCTGCGTCGCCGCGCGACACCGGGCCGGAGAGCGCTCCGGCGAGTCCACGCTCGCGGGCGGCGGTGAGGGTACCCATGACCAGCGGCCACATGGCGTCTTGGGCGTCGGCTTCCGGCATGCCGATCGCTTGCCAGAGCTGGGTAGCTTCATCGAGCAGGCACAGCAGAAAACTGGCGGCGTAATTGGCGCCGGCGTGATATCGCATCCGCTCGCCCGCTGGGATCGACAGGGCGCGGCAACGCATCGCGGTCGCGAGAGCGTGGAGCGTAGCGTTCAGCGGTGCGTCGGCTTCGAGGGTGATGGCGCTGCCCGACAGGCGTATCGCGTCGTCATCGAGACCGGCAAAAAGAAACAGCGGGTGGAAGCCGCCGATTTGCGCACCTTGGCGGGTGGCGGCCGCGAGCAGACCGACCTCCGAGGCGCCGCTGCAATGCACCAGTGCCTGACCGGCGCGCGGCGACAGATGCGCGGCGCACGTGGCGATGGCGTCATCGGGTACGGTCAGGAAGACAAGGTCCGCGTGGGTGAAGACCGCGTTCATGTCGTCCGGCCGGTCGATGGGCAGGGCCTTACACCCCGGCAGGGCGGACGCGACGCGTTGCGCCGCATCAACGCGCCGGCTAGCGATCGTTGTCACCTCATACCCTGCGCGTACCGCCGCGATCGCGAGGGCACGTGCGACGCGACCCGCGCCGATGAAGCCGAGTGTCGGTCGAGGGGGAGTGGCGGCGGAGAGTGGGGTCATGCCGACGCGTTACTGCGACAGGCGATTCGGCGTGTCGTGCGTTTCGAAATAGGTCTGGAACGCCACGGCGAGGCCGACCATCATCAACATCGCACCGATGAACAGCGACAGGCTTACGACGATGACGGCGATCCACCCCGAGCGCGATTTGCGCTGGGCGCTGGCGTTGAACTGGGCATCCCAGCGGTCGTCGGGGCGAAGCCCATAGACAATCGCCGCCAGGAATGCGGAAAACAGCGAGATGGCGCCGAGAATCGTCAGACCCCATCCGGCGGGAGACCGAAGCTCGCTCGTGACAAGAAGCCCCCAACCCGCCACACCGCAGGCCGATCCCACGATATGGGCCCACCCGAAGCGGTCGCGCACACCATACAGATAGAAACGATGCAGGCCCAGCGTGCCGAA
Source organism: Pandoraea soli (assembly GCF_902459595.1). Classification (NCBI taxonomy): domain Bacteria; kingdom Pseudomonadati; phylum Pseudomonadota; class Betaproteobacteria; order Burkholderiales; family Burkholderiaceae; genus Pandoraea; species Pandoraea soli. The sequence goes on from NZ_CABPSG010000004.1 coordinate 138,362, forward strand.
CAGCATTGCCAGGCCAGCGGTCAGGGTCTTGGATTTATAGGCGACTGCGTTCATTGGGATGGATTATCGGGCCGGCGTTTCGCGAATGACTTCCACCAGCGTCCAGCGCATGCTCGACGCATCGGCGGGCGGATTGACGATGGGTTCGCCGTGGATTTTCACGCGGTATTCTACGCCGGGCTTCCACGCGAAGCCATCGATGTGGGCGTACCAGAGTTCCCATGGCGCTTTCCCGGAATCGTCGGCATTGCGCACGCGCAGGCACTTTCGCGGCGCGACGCCCACGCAATCCGCCATTTGCGAATCGACATCGACAATACGGTCTTCTGTCTTGGTGGTGCTGGCGTTGCCTGTGGTGCTGGCGACCGGACGATCCAACAACGTTTGCGACGCGTAGGTCAGCGTCTCGCCATTCGGGGTGCGCAAGATCAACTGCGTGTCGCGGCGTTCGAAACGGGTGACGCGGGGAAGCGTCTTCAGGTAGCGGTCTTCGAAGGCCATCGAGTCCGGGCAAGCCATGCGCGTGGCGGCCGGCGCCTGAAGGCTGACCTGGCCCTTGGCCGGGCCCACCGAGTACTGACCGAAGATCCGGTTGCATCCGCCCGAGCCAGAGAACGCCCCCTTGTCATTGAAGGTCAGGTTGATGGCGCGGCTTTCCGGCAGACTTGGCACGTCGTCGACCCCTTCCCACCGCATTAGTTGCCAGGTGCCGAGAATGTCGGCGGGGGCGGTTGCTGCGGCTGGCGCGCCCGCCGACGCCGACGACGGACCGGCGCCGCCCGACGGCGCGGCGCAGCCGGCCAACATGGCCGCCGGCACGAGGAGCGTTGCCATATAAGTGGCGAACGAGGCGGGCAGGAAAGAGAGTCGGCGTTGGGTCATGATCATGTCTTGGTGAAATTGCCGAGCGTGCCGGGAGGGCACGATCAGCGAAAGTGTCGCGGCACACGGAGGCGGCGGACGCCGTGCGCAGCCCTGAGTCCATGAAAGGTTGACCGGATGGCGGTCAGTGCAGTTCCTCGCATCGTCATTGCCGTGCGATTCCCGAGTCGATGTCGGTCGTCGTCATGCGGCCGCCTCACGGTTTCCGATAAGTAATGCGGTAGATCGCGCCGGCCTCATCGTCACTGATCAGCAGTGAACCGTCTGGTAACGTAAGGAGGTCGACAGGGCGGCCCCAGACCGACTCGTCGTCGCCCAGCCAGCCTTGCGCGAAGATTTCCTGCCTGGCGACGTTGCCCTTGGCGTCGAGCACGACGCGTACGACCCGGTAGCCGACCTTGCGGCTCCGGTTCCAGGAGCCGTGCTCTGCGATGAACAGACTGCCACGATAGTCCTTGGGGAACTGCTTGCCGGTGTAAAAGCGCACGCCGAGGGCGGCCACATGGGCGCCTAGCTTTGCCACGGGGGGCGTGAAGTCCGCGCAGCGTTTCTCTCGCCCGTATTCAGGATCCGCGATGTCGCCGGCATGGCAGTAAGGAAATCCAAAGTGTTCGCCGAAGCGTGTGAGACGGTTCAGCTCGTCGTCCGGCACGTCGTCGCCTAGCTGATCGCGACCGTTGTCGGTGAACCAGAGCGCGCGTGTCCTGGGTTGCCAGTCGAAGCCTACGGTGTTGCGCACGCCACGCGCGACGACCTGCCAGTCGGTGCCGTCAGGCTTCATGCTGCCGATCATCGCGAAACGGTCGCCGTCGCGCTTGCAGACATTGCACGGTGCGCCCACGCCGACATACAGGCGCTGATCGGGGCCGAATGCGATGTACCGCCAGCCGTGGTGACTTTCGCCAGGAAGCTTGTCGTAGACGACGATCGGTTTGCCGGGATTGTCGAGCCGGCTTTCGATATTGTCGAGTTTGACGATGCGCGAGACGGCCGAGATATAGAGTGCGCGGTTGCGCAATGCCACGCCGACGGGCATGTTCAGCCCGGAGGCGACGGTCTGGACCCTGGCCGCATAGGCGCGCGACGGATCGAGTGTGATGGCATAGACGACGCCTTGTGCGCGGCTGCCGACGAACAAGGTGCCTTTGGGGCCAAGCGTCATGCCGCGAGCGCCGGGCACCCGGTCGGAGAGGACTTCCACGTGAAAGCCGGGCGGCAGGACGAGACGTTCGATGGGAAGCGCGTCGCGCGCCGTGGCGAGGAGCGGGATCAGCGCCAGCACGGCGCCGAAAAACAGACCGACCTGACGAATATGCTTCACGAGATGGATGACTCGCGCAGCGACCCGCACTGACCATTGCGGCCGAGCGAGGCGTTGCCATCCACCGGGAAATCGTTGCATGCTGGACTCGTTTCACGCACAGGATGCGTGCATTGTAGACCAGTGCCTGCCGGAGCCGACGCGGCCGTCTTGTCCCCCAATCCGGGCACGGCTTGGCGGGGCGCCGCCGGTGTCCGGGGAAGTGTTTGTTTTGACGAGGGTTTTGCGCTATAATGTCGCGTTTTCTGTCCGAACACTTCTGGATTCACAAGGATTTATTATGGTCGTTATCCGCCTGGCTCGCGGCGGCGCGAAGAAGCGCCCGTTTTACAACATCGTTGCAACCGACTCGCGTAACCGTCGCGATGGTCGCTTCATCGAGCGTATTGGCTTCTACAACCCGGTCGCTGCCGAAGGCACGGAAGGTCTGCGTATTGCTCAAGACCGTCTGACCTACTGGCAAGGTGTTGGCGCACAACTGTCGCCGACCGTGGCTCGTCTGATCAAGCAAGGCGCCAAGGCTGCCGCCTAAGCGCTTCGGCTAGTCAAGCTATCAGCATTGCCGTCGGTTTGCCGATGGCATGAGAATTGAACGGCGGTGCCTGCTCCCGAGCGATCTGGAGCGGTCATCGCCGTGTGTTCGTCACAACGTTGGATTGGCATGGTTCGTACCGCTCGACCCGCACGTGAGCGGGTACCGCTGAAAATCGGTGCTGAGGCGCGCCGCGCCGCCGGCATGCGTGCCGAGCAGGTGCTCGCCTCGGTGACCGAAGTGCCCGACGATCTCGTCGAGCTGGGTTACATTGGCGACGCCTACGGGATTCGTGGCTGGATCAAGGTGCAGCCGCATACGGGCGAGGGCGAAGGGCTCTTGTCCGCCGATTGTTGGTATTTTCGTCGTCCCGGTGAGTCGGCCTACACCAAGGCCAATGTGCTGCACAGTCGAGGGCATTCCGGTACCGTGGTCGCGCAATTGCGCGGCAGCGAAAACCGGTCGGCTGCCGAGGCGCTCAAGGGCCTTCAGGTCTGGGTGCCGCGCAGTGCGTTTCCGAGCGCCGGTGAAGACGAGTTTTACTGGGTGGACCTCATTGGCGCCCAGGTAACGAATCTGCAGGACGAATCGCTTGGCAAGGTCGTCGGGTTGCTCGACAACGGCGTGCACACCGTGTTGCGTGTCGCTTACGAGGCGCCTGCCGTCGACGACAAGTCGGCGAAGACCGCTGAGCGTCTGATCCCGTTCGTCGCCAAATATGTGCAATCCGTCGATATCGAGGCGGGGCGCATTGTGGTCGACTGGGGTCTCGACTACTGAGATACCGATTGATCGCCCGGCCGCTGTGGTGTCCGGGCACCTCTGGACGGAACCGGTTTGATGCAGTTTGACGTCGTCACGCTCTTTCCCGAGATGTTTCGGGCACTGACCGACTGGGGCGTCACCAGCCGGGCGCTCAAGCAGTCGCGCTACGGTCTGCGGTTTTGGAATCCTCGCGATTTCACGCATAACAGCTACCGCACGATCGATGATCGACCGTACGGCGGCGGCCCGGGCATGGTCATGCTCGCCAAGCCGCTCGACGACGCCATCGAGGCAGCAAAGGCTGCGCAGGCGAAAGCCGGCGTACCGCGCGGCCGGGTGTTGTTGATGTCGCCGCAAGGCAAGCCACTGACGCATCGCCGTGTCGTGGAACTGCGCGAACAGGAGCGGGGATTGATTCTGCTCTGCGGGCGCTACGAAGCCATCGATCAGCGTTTGATCGATCGCGTCGTGGACGAAGAGGTCAGCGTTGGCGATTTCGTGCTGTCGGGCGGGGAGTTGCCCGCCATGGCCTTGATGGATTCGCTTATCCGGCTGCTGCCGGGGGCACTGAACGACGAGCAGTCGGCCGAGCAGGACAGTTTCGTCAATGGCCTGCTCGATTGTCCGCACTACACGCGACCCGAAGAGTACGAAGGGGTGCGCGTGCCCGACGTGCTGCTGGGCGGGCATCATGCAGAGATTGAAAAATGGCGACGCCGCGAGGCGTTGACCAATACCTGGCGCAAACGCCCCGATCTGATCGAGAGCGCACGCGCCAACGGATTGCTCAGCCGTGCCGATGAGGCATGGCTGGCAAGCCTGCGGGTCGATACGTCGGCCAAGTAGGCAGCGGGTGTCGTCATGGGGACGGCATTCGGTTTGCACCCATCCTCTGTCGGGGCCGGCATGCCGGTATATAACGCCGATACGATGGCACAAGGAGTGGTAAATGAATCTGATCGCCAAGATCGAGCAGGAAGAAATCGCGCGTCTGACCGCGAACAAGACGATTCCCGAATTCGCCCCGGGCGACACCGTGATCGTCAACGTGAACGTGGTTGAAGGTACGCGCAAGCGCGTTCAGGCATACGAAGGCGTCGTCATCGCCAAGCGTAACCGTGGCCTGAATTCGGCGTTCATCGTCCGCAAGATTTCGTCGGGTGAAGGCGTTGAGCGTACGTTCCAGACGTACTCGCCGCTGATCGCCAGCATCGAAGTCAAGCGTCGTGGTGACGTTCGTCGCGCCAAGCTGTACTACCTGCGTGAGCGTTCGGGCAAGTCGGCACGTATCAAGGAAAAGCTCTCGTTCAAGAGCAAGACCGCTGCTGCCCAGTAAGTCGGACACCGCTACGCCTGGCGACCTCGTTGCCGGGCGCAGCCAAAGCCGTATGGAAAAGCACCCTTCGGGGTGCTTTTTTCGTTGTGCTGCCTTTCATCGATGCCGATGTTGCGGCGTGCCGTCGACATCGAACACCACGAATTGCCGTGCCATTGGCATTTTGTTTGCGTGTACGTGTTCAGAGCTTCCTCGCTAAAATAGCGAAGTTATCCATCCAGCAAAGGTTGACGTGGCGCCACCTCTGATCCTGCATCCTGAAGCGTTACCCATCGTCTCGACGGGCGAGGGGGAGCCTGCGGTGCCGGCGGAGCGGCTAACGCCCGCAGCGTTGCGCGACCGCCTCGCGTGTCCGCCGATCTGGACACCGGAGGCGGGTGCGATCGAACTTGCGCCGCCTGCGCAATTTACGCCGCGCGCGGCGGCCGTGCTCGTGCCCTTGGTGATGCGCGCGCATGGCACGACTGTGCTGCTGACGCAGCGAACCCAACATCTGAGCGCGCATGCCGGGCAAGTGAGTTTTCCTGGCGGCAGCCGCGAGCCCGATGATCTGTCGCCAATTGCCACGGCCTTGCGTGAGTCGCGCGAAGAAATTGGTCTCGATTCAGACGTGGTGGAAGTGATCGGATGCCTGCCCGACTACGTCACCGGAACCGGCTTTCGTGTTGCGCCGATCGTGGGTCTGGTCAAGCCGCCGTTCGATCTCATCGCCGATGCCGGTGAAGTCGACGAGATTTTCGAGGTGCCGCTGGATTTCCTGATGGACCCTGCACATCATCAGATCCGCGTCTTCCACTATCAGGTGGGCGAACGCCGGTTTTACGCGATGCCCTATCCGAAGCCCGCGGGAGGTGAATACTTCATTTGGGGCGCAACGGCCGGCATGCTACGTAATTTCTATCAACTCCTGCGGGCCTGACGCGAGAGACCGATCGTTTTCGCGAGTTGTCTGCCTATAGTGTGAAGTGAGTGCGTCGTGCAGGCGCCTGGGGCGGGCATTTGCGAGAAGCTGTGCTATCGTTACACCATTCCGTCTGGTGATCTGAACGCACGCATGACATTCTTTTCGGTACTCCTCGCGCTGATCCTCGAGCAGATGCGTGCCCTCTCCACGCAAAACCCGATCTACAACCTGATTCGCTCCCACGCGACCCATACTTCGCAATCGTTCGATGCCGGGCTTCCCCGTCATGGCGTGCTTGCGTGGCTGGTCGTGGTGCTGCCGTTTGTGTTGGCCGTCGGCGTCGTCTACTACCTGCTCATGCGGGTCAACATTTTCCTGGGCTTCGCGTGGAACGTGCTCATCGTCTACCTGACGATGGGATTCCGGCAGTTCAGTCATTACTTCACGGACATTCACGTTGCGCTGAACAACGATAACGTGAACGAGGCACGAGAAATCCTGCATCAGTGGATTGGCATCGACACGGTCGACATGCCGGTGGACGAGATTGTGCGTCACACCCTGTTGCACGCGGTCATTGCCTCGCATCGCCACGTTTTCGGTGTGTTCTTCTGGTTCCTGATGCCTGTGGGTCCGGCGGGCGCGGTCCTGTACCGTCTTGCCGAATATCTGTCGCGTCGCTGGACGGAGCCCGTGCCGGATCGCAGCCCGGCGTTCGGTGCCTTCGCGCGCAAGGTTTTCTATGTCATCGATTGGGTGCCGGCTCGTTTGACGGCCATCGGTTTCGCCATTGTCGGCAACTTTGAAGACGCCATTTACGCGTGGCGCCACTATGCGAAGCAGTGGCCGAACGAGAATGAAGGCATTCTGCTGGCCGCGGGTAGCGGCGCCCTCGGCGCACGATTGACCGGCCCGCTGGCGGAAGTCTCGAGCGTCGATGCGCTGAATCAAGGCGACGACGCAGTCCTGCCTGTCGGCAGCGAATGCACACCACGCACGCTTCAGGCGGCCGTCGGTCTGGTCTGGCGCGCGGTTTTACTTTGGATGCTCCTGTTGCTGCTGCTGACCCTCGCCGTGTGGTTGGGCTGAGGTTCAAGCGAGAACCGATAAAAAACCCGCGGAAGCGGGTTTTTTTATGGTCGATTCGCATGGATCGCTTCGCCGCTGACTGATGCGTCAGTAGGGAATCTGTTGCTCCGACTCGTGAACGAGCTGGGCATAGAGCATATGGCGCTGTTGCGAGATGCTTCCGTCGGACACGGCCGCGAGAATGGCGCAACCGGGCTCTTTCAGGTGATGGCAATTGTAGAACCGGCACCCGGTGAGCCGTGCACGGAACTCGGGGAACGCGCGCTCCAGTGCCCCTTCCTTGAGGTGGTGCAGACCGAATTCCTGGAAACCCGGCGAATCGATGAGCAGTCCGCCTTCGGGCAGGTGAAAGATTCGCGTGAAGGTCGTCGTGTGCTTGCCCGAGTTCAATACCGTGGAGATCTCGCGCGTTGCGGCATCGGCATCGGGGACGAGCAGGTTCACGAGGCTCGATTTGCCCATGCCCGACTGCCCGAGCAGCAACGACGCTTGATGTGCCAGGCGAGGCAGCAGCAGCGCCTTCGCCCCTTCCGGATCCGCCCGCACGGACAGCTCCAGCACGTCGTAGCCCAGTGCGCGATACGGCGCCAAGCGCTCGCGCGCCGCCGGCAAGGCGTCGGCGACATCGGTCTTGTTGAGTACGATCAGCGGCCGCAGTGCGTTGGCTTCCGAGGCGACCAGTGCTCGACCCAGCAAATCCTCGCTGAAGTACGGCTCGGTGCCCAACATGATGACCAACTGGTCGATGTTGGCGGCGAAGAGCTTGCTCTTGAACTGGTCTGAACGGTAGAGCAGGTTGCGGCGCGGCAGGATCTCTTCAATCACGCCCTGATCGCCGGTGCGCGCCCAGGCCACTTCGTCGCCGACCGCAATTTCGCTCTTCTTGCCGCGCGGAAAGCACAGCACCGTTTCGCCATCGTCGGCTTCCACGACATAGTGACGGCCGTGCGCCGCCGTGACTCGGCCGTGACGCCGGTCCAGCGCGGTGGTTTCGGCCGGCGCGGCTTTTCCCCTGAGGCTGCGCTTCATGCGTGCCCCAGCAAACGGTCGATGCGCTGGGATGCGGGCGGATGCGAATAGTAGAACGCGGTGTAGACGGGGTCGGGCGTGAGCGTCGACGCATTGTCCTGGTAAAGCTTGACGAGGGCGTTGACCAGATCGCTGGCTTGCGTCTGGCTGGCGGCAAAGGCATCGGCTTCGAACTCGTGCTTGCGCGACGTCAGGCTGCTGAGCGGGCTGGCGAAAAAGCCGAACACAGGCAGCACGAGGAAGAACAGCACCAGCGCCAGCGCGTTGTTGCTTCCGGTCAGCGACGGCATTACCCCGAGGTCGGTGTAAAACCATGTGCGGCCGATCAGCCAACCGAGCAGGGCAAGGAATGCCAGTGACAGCACGAAGGCGACGATCAGGCGCTTCGTGATGTGGCGACGCTTGAAGTGCCCCAGCTCGTGGGCCAGCACGGCTTCGATTTCGGCGGGCGAGAGCCGGTCGATGAGCGTATCGAAAAACACGATGCGTTTGGTGCGGCCGAAGCCGCTGAAATAGGCATTGCCGTGTGCCGAACGCTTCGAGCCGTCCATCACGAACAAACCGCGCGCCGCGAAGCCGCAGCGCTGCATCAGCCCCTCGATGCGCTGCGCCAGCGACACGTCAGAGAGCGGTTCGAACTTGTTGAACATCGGTGCGATGACGTGCGGGAAGATGAACTGCACGAACAGATTGAAGCCGACCCAGACCACCCACGTGTACAGCCACCACAACGGTCCTGCGCGCTCCATGAGCCACAGCACGGCGAACAGCAACGGCAGTCCGAGCAAGACGCCGATGGCGGTGGCCTTGATCATATCGGCGATGAACAGCCCGAGCGACATGCGGTTGAAGCCGAAACGCTGTTCGATCACGAACTGCCGCACATAAGTGAAGGGCAGATCGACGATGCCTGAAATCAACAGCACGGCGGCGATCAATGCGATCTGGCCCAGATAGCCTTCGCCGAGCCACTCGGTCACGCCGATATGCAGCAGGTTCAGCCCGCCGAGCAGCGTGAAAGCGACGAGCAGCACCGCCTGGGCAAAGATCTCGGCCATGCCCAGACGGGTGCGGGCGACCGTGTAATCGGCGGCCCGCTGATGGTCGGTCAGCGTGATCGTGTCGGCAAATCGCTCGGGAACGGCGGCCCGATGGGTGACCACATGGCGGATCTGGCGAGCGGCCAGCCAAAGCTTGGTCATGACCGTCGCCAGCAGGAAGATCACGAAGAGGTAAGTGAGCATGCGCTTAAGGAGAATCCGAAGTATGCGAGAATTATAAGTTCTTTCGACCGGCGGGGCGCCCTTGCCGGTCGCCTACCGACGCGTTTTCCAGAGTCTTCCGACCATGTCTGTCATTCCAGCCCAACATCCCACGTCTGCCGATGCCGAGACGACGCTTGCGCGCGCCGAGTTCAATCTGGTCTGGCTCGATATGGAAATGACCGGCCTTCAGCCCGATAGCGACCGAATCATCGAGGTGGCGGTAGTCGTCACCGATTCCGCGCTGACGCGCCGCATCGAGGGGCCGGTGTTCGCAATCCATCAATCGGACGCCGTGCTCGACGGGATGGACGACTGGAACAAGTCGACACATGGGCGCTCGGGGCTGATCGAACGCGTGAAGGCATCGACGTTCGACGAGGCGTCTGCCGAAGTGCAACTGATCGAGTTTCTCTCGCAGTACGTGCCGCCCAACAAGTCGCCGATGTGCGGTAATTCGATCTGTCAGGATCGCCGTTTCATGGCGCGTTACATGCCCAGGCTCGAGGCGTTCTTTCACTACCGGAACCTGGACGTCAGTACGCTCAAGGAGCTTTGCCGTCGTTGGGAGCCCACGGTCTACAAGGGCTTCACCAAGCGCGCCGCCCACACGGCGATGGCCGACATTCACGAGTCGATCGACGAACTGGTGTACTACCGAGAGCATTTCCTGAAGACGGTCGTGCCCGGTGCCCCCGAGGCGCCCATGGCCACGCCGGCCTGATCTTCGCCAGAGACCCATCACAACGCCAGCCACATCGCTGGCGTTTTGCTTTGGACGTTCGAACCCAATGGCTCGAACGTCCTGTCGTCAGGCCATCAGGCGGGTTTCGGCGCGCGAATGGCGCTCTTGGGGCGGAAGGCCTTGCACACGGCCTCGTCGGTCTCGATGTAAGGTCCGCCGATCAGGTCGATGCAATACGGGACGGCGGCAAAAATGCCGGGCACGATCGACGCGCCGTCCGTGTCGCGCAGCCCTTCGAGCGTTTCCTTGATCGACTTGGGTTGCCCGGGCAGGTTGATGATGAGCGCGGCACGCGCTGCCGTCTCGCGGATCACCGCGACCTGACGCGACAGGATGGCCGTCGGCACAAAGCGCAGGCTGATTTGACGCATCTGCTCTCCGAAGCCGGGCATCTCCTTCGTGCCCGCCCGCAATGTCGCCTCCGGCGTAACGTCGCGCCGTGCGGGGCCCGTGCCGCCGGTCGTGAGCACCAGATCGCACTGCATCGTGTCGACCAGGTCGATCAGCGTGGCGGTAATGCCGTCGGCGTCATCCGGAATCAGGCGAGTTTCGGCCACCCAGGGGGACCGGAGCGCGGCGCCAAGCCAGGCCTGGAGCGCCGGAATGCCCTGATCGTCATACGTACCCTGGCTCGCCCGATCGCTAATCGAGACGAGGCCTACGCGAAGTTCATCCGGATGGGAGCGGGCGACCATCACTCTTCCTCGCGGGTTGGGAATTCTGGCAGTTCGTTCTCGGCGTCGTCTGAAGTTTCGGCGCGGGACGTTGCGGTGCCCAGCAGGTCCTTGAGCGCCTGGAATAGCTCGCGGAAGGCCTTGGGCGGCTTTTGCGCGGCCTGCTCCCGGCGGGCGTTGCGAATCAGCGTGCGCAGTTGCTGGGCATCGGCTTGCGGGTGCTGGGCGAGCAGCTCGGTGAGCGCCTCGTCCTTGGCCAGCAGGCGCTCGCGCCAGCGCTCGAGCGCGTGCAGCTTGGCCGTTTCCGCCTTCGATACACCGTTGATGACGTCGAGGGCGCGGCGAATCGCTTCGACTTCCGACGCGTGCAGCGTGCGCATTTGCTTGCCCACATACTGCATCTGACGGCGGCGGCCTTCGTGTGCGGTGATCTTGCGGCAGTCTTTGACGGCCCGTTCGAGGTTCTCGGGCATCGGCACGCGGGCGAGCGCGTCCTTGGCCAGGTTGACCAGTTCTTCGCCAAGATCCTGCAAGGCATGCGATTCGCGCTTGCGTTGGGATTTACTCGGACCTTCGTCGGCAACGTCGGCGTGGGCGATTTGGTTAAAGCGTTGAATGTGCGTCATGGTCGCTATTGTAGCGCGGCGGGCGGCGTCCAAATAGTTGCCGTGCCGACGCACGACGGCGGGGAAGTCGCGCTAAGATGGCGGTTCCTATTCAGCCACTGACCGAATCGCGCCGATGTCCCAAGCGACCCAGCATTTCACGCATACCCAGGATCAACTCAAGGAAATCGTCAGCGACGTGCTGCAGTACGCCCGTTCGCTCGGCGCCACCGATGCCGCGGCCGAGATCTCCGAGGGCGACGGCCTGTCGGTCTCGGTGCGGCGCGGCAAGGTCGAGACCATCGAGCGCAACCGCGACAAGCTGGTGGGCGTGACGGTATTCATCGGCCAGCGCCGCGGCAACGCCAGCACGTCCGACTTCTCGCGCAAGGCGCTGCACGACACGGTCGATGCCGCCTATAACATTGCCCGCTTTACGGCCGAAGACGACTGCGCCGGGCTTGCCGAGTCCGAACTGCTGGAAACGCATCCGCAGGACCTGTCGTTGTTTCACCCGTGGCGCATTTCGGCCGACGACGCGGTCGAGCTGGCGCGTCGCGCCGAGACGGCGGCGTTCGAGGTGAGCCCGCTCATCCGGAATTCCGAAGGCGCCGGCGTGTCGGCCCAGCACTCGCAATTCATGCTGGGGACGACCCGCGGCTTCCTGTCGGGATATCCGTATTCGCGCCATTACCTGTCGGTCTCGCCGATTGCCGGATCGGGTCGCCATATGCAGCGCGACGATTGGTATTCGTCCAAGCGCGCTGCCGAAGACCTGGCCTCGCCCGAGGCAGTCGGCCGATACGCCGCCGATCGCGCGCTGGCCCGCCTGCATGCGCGCAAGCTGTCTACGCGCAAGTGCGCGGTGCTGTTCGAGGCGCCGCTCGCGGCCGGCCTGCTGGGGGCCTTCGTGCAGGGCGTGAGCGGTGGCGCGCTGTATCGCAAGGCCACGTTCCTCGTTGACACCCTCGGCAAGCCGGTGTTTGCCGATCATGTCGGCATTTACGAAGATCCGCACGTGCCGCGCGCCATGGGCAGCGCCCCGTACGACGAAGAAGGCGTGAGAACGCGCGCCCGAGACGTTGTGAGCGATGGCGTGGTGCAGGGCTACTTCCTGTCGACTTATTCGGCCCGAAAGCTCGGCATGCAGACGACCGGCAACGCGGGCGGCTCGCACAACCTGCGCATGTACAGCAAGCTCACGGTGCCGACGGACGACTTCCGCGCGATGCTGCGCAAGCTTGGCACCGGCCTGCTCGTGACCGAACTGATGGGGCAGGGCGTGAACTATGTCACGGGCGACTATTCGCGCGGCGCCTCGGGCTTCTGGGTGGAGAACGGCGAAATTCAGTATCCGGTCGAGGAGATCACGCTGGCCGGCAACCTGAACGACATGTTCCGCCAGATCGTCGCGATTGGGGCCGATGCGCTCGTGCGCGGTACCAAGGAGGTCGGGTCAATCCTGATTGAACAAATGACCATCGCCGGTCATTGATGCTGCGAATCGCCGTTGCGACGCCATAATCGCGTTGCATTTGTGCGCCGCAACGGGGCAAAACCCCATTTGCCGTGTCCGGTACAGGTAGTTTGCGTTATGCTTAGGGGTTTTCTTAAGCCGTGGCTTAAGAACAGACGCGGTAGTTAGGGTAATGGGCGCGCTCACAAGGCGCGCCTTCTCATAACTAGAGACCAGGAATTGGAGGAAGAAGACTCATGAAAAGCACCATGACCAAGTTGCTGAGCGCGCTTGTCGCTACCGGGATGGTGGCTGCGGCCCACGCAGCCGATCTGAAGATCGGCGTGGCCGAGGCACTGTCGGGCGGTGCGGCGCAATATGGCGCCGCCATCAAGAACGGTTTCCAGCTTGCGGCGGACGAAATCAACGCCGCCGGCGGCATCAACGGCAACAAGCTCGTACTGCAGGTCGAAGACGAGCAGGGCAAGAAAGAAGAGGCGATCAACGTCTTCAAGAAGCTGATCTTCCAGGACAAGGTGCTGATGGTTTTCGGCCCGACGTTGTCGAACTCGGCGCAGGCGGCCGATCCGATCGCGCAAGCGGCCAAGACCGTGGCGTTCGGCACGTCGAATACGGCTGACGGTATTACGTCCATCGGTGACTACATCTTCCGCAACTCCGTGACGGAAGCCGACGTGCTGCCCGAGACCATCAAGGTCGCGACCAAGCACACGGGCATCAAGAAAGTCGCGGTGCTTTACGGCAACGACGACGTGTTCACCAAGAGCGGCTACGACAACTTCAAGAAGGCGCTGGCCGATCTGAAGATTCCGGTCACGACGACCGAGACGTTCGCCAAGGGTGACGTGGACTTCAAGGCACAGCTCACGAAGATCAAGGCGAGCAACCCGGACGCCATCGTGCTGTCGGCACTGATCGCCGAAGGCGCGCCGATCATGGTGCAGGCCCGTCAATTGGGGATCAACGTGCCGTTCATCGGCGGCAACGGCATGAACTCGGTCAAGGTGTTCGATCTGGCCAAGGGCAGCTCGGATGGCCTGTGGGTGGGTAGCCCGTGGTCGATCGAGAACGGCACGCCGGCCAACACGAAGTTCATCAGCGCCTACAAGGCGAAGTACAACGTGGCCCCGGACCAGTTCGCGGCGCAAGCCTATGACGCGATGTATATCGCGGCGGGCGCAATCAAGAACGTGAAGATCTCGGGCAACCTGGATGCCGACCGCAAGGCGCTGCGCGACGCGCTGCCGAAGGTCACGCACGACGGCGCCACGGGCAAGTTTGCGTTCCGTCAGGCCATGGGCAAGAACGGCAAGCCGGCCGGCTACGATGCACAACAGGCGCCTATCGTCAGCGTGACGAAGGGTACCAAGTACGTCATCGAGAAGTAAGCAGCCCGGCAGTACTTGAAGAAGTCCGCATGGGCGTAGAGCTGAAAGGCGCTACGCCCATCGGCGTTTCTGGCGCACGCCGTACCCCCGTGCGGCGCGTGTCCCCGTCCCTCAGGCTGGAATAGACACCATGCTGGAACAGCAACTCGTCAACGCGCTCTCTCTCGGGTGCGTGTACGCCTTGTTCGCGCTCGGGTTCACCCTCGTGTTCGGCATTCTCGGCGTTATCAATCTCTCGCACGGCGCGGTCTTCATGGTCGGCGCCTATGCGGCGCTGCAAGCCGTCGTGCGTCTTCATCTGCCGCTGTGGGCCGCTATCGTCACGGCGGTCGTCGTGGCTGGCCTGGTCGGCCTGCTCATCGACGTGCTGGTGCTCAAACCGCTGCGCAAACGCGGTGCGCCTCACCTGATTCCGATGATTGCCACCATTGGCGTGGGCATTTTGCTCAACAACGGTGTGCAAGGTATTTTCGGCGCGGAGAACCTGCGATTCCCGTACGAACTCGTGCCGCAGGACACCCTGACGGTGGCCGGCGTGCACATGACGGTACTGGAACTCGCCATCATCTTCATCTCGTTTGCGCTCATGGCCGTGCTCATTACCACGATCAAGCGGACGCAACTCGGACGCGCGCTGCGCGCCATTGCCGAGTCGCCGAAGGCCGCCTACCTGCTCGGGATCAACGTCGAGGGCCTGTTCCTGGCGACGTCGTTCGCCGCGGCGGGGCTGGGCGGCATGGCGGGGGTGCTGATCGGGCTTTACTCCAACGCCGTCTTCCCGCTGATGGGCCAGCCGATGCTGCACAAGGGGATCGCGGTCATCATTCTCGGCGGCATGGGCGACATTCGCGGCGCGATGATCGGAGGCCTCTTCCTCGGCTTCGCGGAAGTGTTGTCGGTCGCATATATCGGCTCGAACATGCGCGACGCCGTGGCGTTCGGCCTGTTGTTCCTGATCCTGCTGGTGCGTCCGCAGGGGTTGTTCGGCAAAGTGCTCGAACGCAAAGCGTAATCACGGGGGCGCAATGGACTGGTTTAACAATTTCTGGGCGGTTTATAGCAACCTGGTGCTGACCTTCGGCACCAACGCGCTGCTGGCCCTGTCGATTTACCTCACGCTCTCGTGCGGCATGCTGGCGATGGCCAATGCCGCGTTCATGGGCATCGGTGCGTACACGGCGGCGTTGCTCACGATGAACTACGACACGCCGTTTGCGGTGTCGTTGGCCGGTGGCATGGCGGCGCCTGCGCTCATCGCGTTTATCATCGGCAAGCCGACGCTGCGTCTGTCGGGCGTGTACCTCGCGATGGCGACGCTGGGCTTCGGCGAAGTCGTGCGCGTGCTGACGCTCAACGCCGAGGGTCTGACCGGCGGTGCGCTGGGCCTGAACGGCATTCCTCAGCTCACGCAGTGGTGGCACGTGGCGGGGGCCGTGGTGATCTCGCTTGCCGTGTTGTGGCGCCTGCGCCGCTCCAAAGTGGGCCGTGCCTTCGAAGCCATCAAGGAAGACGAGACGGCGGCGGGCCTCATGGGCATCAACGTCACGGGCTACAAGATGCTGGCGTTCGTGCTGGGGGCGGTGCTCGCCGGGCTGGCCGGGGCACTCAATGCGCATCTGACCTTCTTCATCGGACCGAACGAATTCGGCTTCGACCGTGGCGTGGAGATTCTCACCATGGCGATTCTCGGTGGTATCAACGGGCTCGCGGGACCGGTGATCGGCAGCACGATTCTTACGCTGCTGCCCGAATTGCTGCGCGCGTTCGACGCCTTCCGTCTGGTGGTCAACGGCCTGATTCTGGTGCTGATTGTGCTGTTCCTGCCCAAAGGCATTTGGGATCCGGTGCGTTTTCGCCGCTGGTTCCGTGCCGGCAAGACGCGCTCGGCCTCTTCCACGTAAGCGGACGAGGGATACGACATGCTCAAGCTTTCCAATATTTCCAAACGATTCGGTGGTCTGCACGTTCTCCAGGACGTGAACATCGAGGTGCCGCAAGGCACGATCTTCGGCCTGATCGGCCCGAACGGGGCGGGTAAGACGACCGTCTTCAATCTGATCACCGGACTGTTGCAGCCCACGGGCGGCAGCATCACGTTCGACGGCGAGAGTCTCGTGGGGCAGAAGCCGCACAAGATTACGCAGCGCGGCATTGCCCGCACGTTCCAGAACATTCGCGTATTCAAGGAGATGACGCTGATCGAGAACGTGGTGGTCGGCATGCACCGGCATCTCTCGTATGGTCCGGCGGGCCTGCTGTTCTCGCTGCCGGGGTATCGAGAGATGGAGAAGCGCTCGCGCGAACGCGCGCATGAGTTGCTCTCTTGGGTGAAGCTCGATCACAAGGCGCATGACATTGCCGACAACCTGTCTTATGGCGATCAGCGCAAGCTCGAACTGGCCCGGGCGCTGGCGACCGAGCCCAAGCTGTTGCTGCTCGACGAGCCGGTGGCCGGCATGAACACGGGCGAGAAGGTCGATCTCATGAGCGAGATCGAGAACATCAAGGCGCGCGGTTACACGATCTTCATGATCGAGCACGACATGCGTTTTGTGATGGGCTTGTGCGAACGCATCGCCGTGCTGAACTTCGGACGCATCATCGCCGAAGGCAGTCCCGACGAGATCAAGCATAACCCGCAGGTCATCGAGGCCTATCTCGGCCGCGATGACGATGACGACGATGCGGCTGCCCTCGCGGCCGGCGCGGAGGACAAGGCATGAGCGCGCTGCTCGAAGTGAAGGGCCTGAAGGTGGCCTATGGGCATATCGAGGCCGTGAAGGGCGTCGATTTTTCGTTGCGCGAGCACGAGATCACCTCGCTCGTCGGCGCCAATGGCGCGGGCAAGTCCACGACGCTGCTCGCCTTGTCGGGTCTCATCAAGAAGCAGGCGGGCACGATTCTCTTCGAAGGCGAGGATGTCGGTGGTCTGGCGCCGAACAAGATCGTGCAGCGCGGTCTGGTGCAGGTGGCCGAGGGACGCGCCACGCTCACGACGATGTCCGTGCGCGAGAACCTGGAGCTTGGTGCTTACACGCGTCGCGACAAGCAGAACGTGAAGGCGGATCTGGACAAGGTGCTGGGGCGCTTCCCGCGGTTGGCCGAGCGTATCGAGCAGATGGCCGGGAACTTGTCGGGGGGCGAGCAGCAGATGTTGGCCATTGGTCGTGCGTTGATGGCGCGGCCGCGTCTGTTGCTGCTCGATGAACCGTCGATGGGGCTCGCGCCGATCATCGTGCAGGGCATTTTCAGCACCCTGAAGGAAATCAACGCCGAGGGGCTGACCATCTTCCTGGTGGAGCAGAACGTGCGTCAGGCGCTGAAGATTGCGCAACATGGCTACGTGCTCGAGACCGGCAAGGTGGTGCTCGAAGACACGGGACGCAATCTGCTGGGCAATCCTCGCGTGCTCGAAGCGTATCTGGGCGGTTGAGGTCCGGCGGTGGAGCAGGGGCGTGCGTGCTTGCCCCGAGCTTCACTGAGGGGCAGGGACGACGCCGCTTTTTCTATGTTTTTACGCAACGCCGCGTAGGCCACGACCGAGCGCGTGTACCTGCGGCCCTATGCGTTCGGCATGAGCGTTGTCGCTGCGCGTCATGCTGAACTCAGCATCAGTGACAACTGCCGATTGAATAGCGATGCGGGAATTCTCGTGAAGTGTCCAGCGACGATGGCCGCGTCAATCAGTTGCGAGCGATTGTGAACCTGAAATGCCTGCCGCAGGGCGTCAATATGCGCCTCTACCGTTCTCGGAGATAGGGCCAGGACTCGGGCGATCATCTTGGCGCTCCATCCCCGCAGGGTAAAAAACAGCACCTCACGCATACGAGGACTGAGTGCCGGCTCGAAGGTGCTGCAGGTGTCGACAACATAGCTGGTCTGCGCATTTGCCTCGCTACGACTTCCCGCATGATGCCCGCGGGATAGCAGTGTCCCCAGCAAATGGAAACTGGGAAATTGCGATAGATCCTCACCGTGAAAAATCGTGCCGGCCACTTCACCAACCGAGTTCATCAACGGGATCTTGCTGAATACGTGTGCCTGCCACTCTCCATCACGGTAGGGGTGCCAGTCAAAAATGCGCCGCGCGCAGCGACTGTCCATGACTACGCGGTCTTGCGCCTGAAATTCTGCAGCACATTCGACCGTCTTTCCCGGCATATCGAAGTCGGAACGGCCGATCACATCGAGATGCGACGGCAATCCGATCAGCCGACCGTATGCGGCATTCGCATAAAGAAACGACGAATTCGTGTCCTTGCATCCCCAACATCCGGGAGCATCGTCGAAGAATTTCTGGAGTTCGGCGGGTAGGTCGGCTGGCATGTCATCTCCTCTCCTTGGCCGCGCGGGCCGTTGATGTGAATTTGCCTCCCATTTGAGCGATTTACCGGCTGGCGTGCCCATGCCGCATGCATCGCGATGAATCGACGAATCCGCTTCCGCGCTCGATTTTTCAACGCGGCCGTCGAAGCCTTCGGACGATAACGCGCCAAGGAATTCGGATGTTTCCCTATTGTGGTTGTGTCAGCACTTTCCGAAAGACGGTCGGACCCCCGTCACCGTATTTGTTACGTATTGGCGAAGTGCCGCCGTGCGCTTAGTCTGACCCTGCGTTCTCTGAACGTGACGCAGCCGACGATCAACTCACGTTCTTTGGCCGTATGCCTCGAACTGAAGGCTCGTCTGTCGACACACTTCAAGGACGCCAACGTGCATTGGCAATACTCACGTAACTCTCATTCATTCAATCATTGCGAGGTAATGGCATGGACATGATCCTGAACGAGTTTGATTTTTCGGACGCTGGCGAAATGGACGACGTTCGCGCGGTCGCCTGGTAACCCGTCCAACGGGCGCGTCTTCCTTCATGTGGGAGACGCGCACACGACTCATCGGCAGGCCGCTTTTCATTGAGGATCCCATGCAATTGTTCTCGGATGCGCCGTTGCTCAAGTTCGACAGGCAATTTCCGATCTACAACTTCTTTTTTCCCGGACAGCGGGCTGCACGCGAGGGCGCGTCTGTGCGAAAGGCATTGCAGTCCGGGAGCCAGCACGCCACATCGCGCGCCTTGTATTTTCATATTCCGTTTTGTGAGACGATTTGCAGTTTTTGCCCGTTCACGCGAGGGACATTTCGTAACGCCGATGTCATTGAGAATTATGTCGCGGACTTGCTCAAAGAGATCGAGTTAAAGGCGGCGATGGTCGATCTTCGAGCGGTTCCTGTGCGGGCAATCTTTTTCGGTGGCGGTACGCCGAGTTTGTTATCGCCGGAGCAAATACGACGTATTGGCGAAAGTATTCGGCATCACTTTGATCTTTCTCGGATCGAGGAGTATTCCTTTGAAATCGAGGTGAAAAGTCTGACGGAAGAGAAGGCGAGCGCCATGCAGGACATTGGCGTTACGCATCCACGTTTCGGTTTGCAGACGTTCAATCCGCATTGGCGAGAGATGTTTGACCTGACGGCCACATTGGATCAGGTGCACGCGGCCACGCAGTGCCTGACGTCGCGCTTTCCCCACCAATCGTTCGACCTGCTCTACGGTATGAGCGGAACGGATGAGGACATGCTGTTGCGCGATCTGGAGCAGGCAGTCGCGATGCGCACAACCAACATTGACGTCTATCCGATTGATAACGTCATGACGCAGGTGACGTTGCATCGCAAGATCGCCAAGGCGGGGTATTCTCCGACGTCGGCCGCGCGCAAGTTTTCGATGCGTCTTCTCGCTGACGAATTCATGAGGCATGCGGGATTTTCGCCGCATAACGGACATGGCTACGTCCGAGGCCGATGCTCTCCCGATACGGTTGTCAGTGCCGAATACTCCTTTGTGTACCACGAGCACGTCTATGGCTATGACGATTGCGATTTGCTGGGTTTTGGCGTCAATGCGATTAGCGCTGTTTTCGGCCACGTCATGACGAACACGCATTCGAGAGCGATCTATCATCAGACGCTCGGGCAAGGGCAATTGCCGACGGCCGTCAGTGAGCATGAGCCCGCGCTGGACTATGCACGTCCCCTAATCTTGCGATTGCCATATCACGGTGCCGTGGAAAAACGTCTCGTGGACTTGTCTAAAGTCCCGGAGGATGTATGCGACCGACTGCGTCGTCTGATCGAAGCGGGGCTGGTCGACGACGCTGCCGAGAGCTATCGGTTGACCCGGCTGGGTTGGCACTGGTACGTGAACATGATGGTGTACCTGATGCCGTCGCGCGAGCGGGCCATGCTCAATCGTCTCGTGGTTACGCAGTTGGCGCCAGGCGAGCGATCCATGGACATCAGCGAACTTCGCTTTGCACATTGACGATCGATGACGGCTCCTTTAACCACTCTTGTGCGGGCGGAACCGCTGTTCACCCGAGTATTGATCGCCGATCTCATCTCCAAGACCGGGGACGGCGCGCACGAACTCGCCTTCGTCCTACTCGCGTTGGCCGTGACGCAGGGCAATTTGCAGTGGGTCGGGTGGATCTATTTCCTACGCTTCGTTCCGTATTTCGTTGCGGGCCCATTGGGGGGAAGACTCGCCGACGTCATGGATGCCAGACGCGTGATGCTCGGTTGCGACGTGGCTCGCGGCGCGATTACGGCGGTTTTGGCAGGCGCGATCGCCTGTGACGGACTCGGACCGCTGGGGCTGGCGCTGGCGGGCTGCGCCATGACCACGTTCCGAACGCTCTTCCAACCGGCGTTTCAGGCGAGTGTTCCACGGCTCGTGATGCAGCGGCACCTCGTGGCGGCCAACGGCATGACGCAGATATCGGTGGAGGTGGGCGCTGCGGCGGGGCCGGCGCTGGCGGGGTTGCTCCTGTGGGGCGGTTCGCTGACGTGGGTCGTGGCGTTCGACGCGCTGACCTACGTCGTTGCCTGCTGGATCCTGTGGCGCATTCCGCGCGGCGCGCGTGCACGCTTCGCGCCCGCTCCCACACCCGACGAGGCGAACGAGGCAGTGGTGGCCAGTTGGCGGCTGCGCGTAGGCCGTGCGTGGACATCGTGGTGGGTGGCATGCCGCGACATTGCGCGCAGCCCGGCGCTGTTCAGTGCGATTGTCATGTCGTCTGTCTGCATCTTGTTCGTCGGGGCGGCGCTGCGCGTGATGATTCCGGCGTGGGCCATGCAGGTCGGCGAAACGACCGGCGCCGCAGCGCTGGTCGCGAGCGTTATCGCCGCCGGCACCATCGCCGGCGCTGCCGTATTTGCCCGACGTCCCCGACGCATCGGTCCTATCAAACTGCTTGGCTACTGGTCGATTTACGGTGGCTTTCTGGCGCTGATGCCGCTCACCGACAAATTGCCGTGGCTGTTATCGATCGCTTTCGCGATGGGCATTTCCGGCGCCTGTGTCGACGTTGTACTGGCGACGTTGATACAACGGTATTCGCCGCCACAGCGCATTGGCACCCACTTCAGCGTGTTCTCCACGCTCGCCAACGCGGGGGAAGCGTTCTCGGGGTTGCTGGCCGGCCTGTTGGTCGGTATCGGCAGCCTGTCTGGCGGTTTGGTCTGCAATGGACTGCTGGTGATCGGCGCGTGCGCAGTGGGTGCGTTATCGGTTGCTCGTCGGGAGAGCAGAGGGCGCGAGGTGATCGATGCATAGTGAGCGACGCGCTTCGGCCGGCGGGGCTCATGGAGTGCTCGACGTGCCCGCAGGTCCGCACGAGGGGGAGGACGGTCAATGTGGCCGGGATGCCGCCTACGGTTTTCACGGCAGGCATGTACTCGCTGACCTGCACGGACTTGACTCCGGAGCGCTCGACGACGCCCCATATCTGTGCTCGCTTCTGGAGATGGGCATCGCGCGCTCGGGGGCGACGTTGGTCAAAACCATGGACTTTCAATTCGCGCCGGTGGGCGTCACGGTGCTGATGCTGCTCGCAGAGTCACATGTCTCGTTACATACCTACCCCGAGGAAGGGCGGGCATTTTTCGACGCCTTCACATGCGGTGACGCTTGCGATCCGGAGAAGATACTTCGCACGTTTTGCGACGCCTTCCCACAGTGCACCCTGCGCATGACCGCCGTCATGCGAGGTGAGCCGCGTGCGACCTGCGCCCCATCACATCAAATCCGTTCGTAAGTCACGAACGCGTAGTCGAAGTCATTGGGCGCCGGCGAGTGATGGGTCTCGCGCGTCGCTTCGCGCCATTGTTCGGCAGGCAAATCCGGGAAATACGCGTCGCCTTCGAACGCCTTGGCAATCTCCGTGACGATCACCTTGTCCGCGCTTGCCAGCGCCTCCGCGTATAACTGCGCCCCGCCAATCAGGCAGATTTCCTCGACACCCACGCACAGCCGCATCGCGTCGACGAGCGACCCGGCCACGTCGCAGCCATCGATCTTCAAATCGGGATTGCGTGACACCACGATATTGCGGCGGCCCGGCAACGGACGACCGATCGAATCGAACGTCTTGCGTCCCATCACGATCGGCTTGCCCAGCGTCGCGCGCTTGAAATGAGCGAGATCTTCCGGCAGACGCCACGGCAATTGATTGTCCCGCCCGATCACGCCATTCTCGGCACGGGCGACCACCAGCGTCAGGATCGTCATACGGCCACCGGCGCCTTGATATGCGGATGCGTTTCGTATCCGGTGATATGGAAGTCTTCGAAACGGTAATCGAAGATCGAATCGGGCCTGCGCGAGATCTCGAGCGTCGGCAGCGCCAACGGCTCGCGCGCAAGCTGCGTGCGGACCTGCTCGAGGTGGTTGTTGTACAGATGGCAGTCGCCGCCCGTCCAGACGAAATCCCCCACTTCGAGCCCGGTCTGCTGCGCCATCATGTGCGTGAGCATCGCGTAGCTCGCGATGTTGAACGGCACACCCAGGAAAATATCCGCGCTGCGCTGATAGAGCTGGCACGATAACTTGCCGTCAGCCACATAGAACTGGAAGAACGCATGACACGGCGGCAGCGCCATGCGCGGAATCTCTCCGACATTCCAGGCGGACACGATCAGACGGCGCGAGTCGGGCGTCGTGCGGATTTGCTCGACGAGCTGTGTGATCTGGTCGATATGGCCGCCATCGGGCGTCGGCCACGAGCGCCACTGCGCGCCGTAGACAGGGCCGAGTTCACCCTCGGCATCAGCCCATTCGTTCCAGATGGACACGCCGTTTTCCTGCAGATAGCGCACGTTGGTGCTGCCCTGCAGGAACCACAGGAGTTCGTGCACGATGGACTTGATGTGCACTTTCTTGGTGGTGACGAGCGGGAAACCTTCCTGCAGGTCGAAGCGCATCTGGTAGCCGAACACCGAGCGCGTGCCCGTGCCGGTGCGGTCGGTCTTGTCTGTGCCATGTTCAAGTACATGGCGCATGAAGTCTAGGTACTGTTTCATAGGCCCATCCGTTTTGCCGGATTTTACCAGCCTCCGGGGAACGCCGTGCTGCGCGAGGGTCAGACGGCGGCGACACTCGCCGCGAAAGCCACCGGATGCTCGACCGTCAGGCGTACGCCCACGCGCTCGCCCGCCTCGTGGGCCAGTTCACTATCCACGCGAGCGATCACCTCGCGACCCGACGCCAGACGAAGCGTGTAAATCTGATCCGCCCCGCGGAACGCACGCCGTACCAGCGTCGCTTCGAACGGGCTCGCCGGGTCGTGGGCAATGTCATCTGCGCGCAGCAAAACGTCGACGCTCACGGGATACGTGTCCTTGGCGGCGCTGCGCAGCAGCTTGTCGGCCAGCACCGGCGAGACGGCCAGTTCCCCAAGTTCGAGCGAGATGCCGCCACCGTCGGCATTGCCTCGGAAGGTGCCGGGTATCAAGGCGCCGCGTCCGATGAAATCCGCCACCACACGATTGGCGGGCATGCGCCATAACTCGCGCGCGGGCGACCACTGAGCGATGGCCCCCGCATGCATCACCCCGATGCGATCGGCCATCGCGAACGCTTCATGCTGGTCGTGGGTGACCAGGATCGCCGTCGCGCCGCTCGCCCGGATGATCTCCCGCACCTCGACCGCCAGACGCTCGCGCAGATCGAGATCGAGGTTCGAGAACGGTTCGTCGAGCAACAGCAGTGCCGGGGCAGGGGCCAAGGCTCGGGCAAGCGCCACGCGTTGCTGCTGACCGCCCGAGAGTTCGTGAGGGTACTTCTTCAACGCCCCCGCCAGCCCCACGCGCTCCGCGAGTCCCTCCACCCGTGCCCGACGCTCGCCCCGCGGCATGCGCCCGATGCCGAAGCCGATGTTCCGCGCAACGTCCAGATGCGGGAACAGCGCGTAGTCCTGAAACACAACACCGACGTGGCGACGCTCCGGTGGTTCGCTCAACTGCGCATTGGCGACTTCGTGACCATCGAGCACGATGCGCCCGCCCGCCAACGGCTCGAAGCCGCACACGGCGCGCAGCACCGTCGTCTTGCCGCAGCCGGACGGGCCGAGCAGGCAGCCGATCTCGCCACGCGCCAGCGATAGCGACAAGTCGCGCACCGCGGTGTGGACGTGGCCGGCAGTCTCGTAATTCACACAGAGCTGGTCGAGCAGCAGGTAGGGCAGGGGCATCGGCGTGGATAAGCGTGAGTCGACGCAAGCACGTCGACGAAGCAGATTAATGGAAACGAGCGGACGCGAATGGCCACGAATGGCCACGAATGGCCGCGAGGCGGCATTTTCGCGGGCGGCCGGGCACTTTCTGCGGCCGTCCGCGTCAGAGTCGCAATCGCGAATGCGTATAATTTACAACGCTTTAGACCGGCAAGTGTCTGCCGGTTCCCTGAAGTGACGCGACGGGGCAACGGCCGTGAGCCGTCGCCCGGGTGTTTTCCCGCCGCTCGCTCGTCCGTCCCATTTCCGCTACCCACTACGATTTGCCGATGTCATCGACGCCCCCGTCACGCGCTGCCGCCGATTTTGCCGCCATCGATCCCGTCTTGGCCGACCGTTCGCCCCCCGTCGCCCGACGCAGGCGCGCCGCGCGTCTGTCCGGCGCCTGGGCGTGGCGGCTGGTCGCATGGGTTCCCGCGCTGGTCGTGCTCGTGCCGATGTTCGGCATCGTGGCGGCGCTTGGCACGGGCGACGCGAATACGCATGCCGTGCTCGCGCATATGGTCGATACGGTGCTGCCCGAGTACCTGCTCAACTCGCTTCGCATCTCGATGGCCGTGAGCGCCGGCGTGCTGGTGATGGGCGTGGCCAGTGCGTGGCTGGTCGTGCACTGCGCCTTCCCCGGCCGCCGCGTGCTGGAGTGGGCGTTGATTCTGCCGCTGGCGATGCCCGCCTACGTCACCGCTTACGCCTATACCGATTTCCTGCAGTTCGCCGGGCCGGTGCAGAGCGCGTTGCGAACGCTGCTCTCGGTCGAACGTCTTGCCGGCTTCCCTGAAGTTCGCTCGTGGTACGGCGCCGCTTGGGTCTTCGCCGGCGCCTTCTATCCTTATGTCTATCTGTTGGCACGCACGGCCTTTCTGGAGCACAGCCAACGGTACCTCGAAGCCGCCCGCACGTTGGGATGTACGCCTGCGCAGGGGTTTTGGCGCGTGGCGTTGCCGCTGGCGCGACCGGCCTTGGTTGCGGGGCTGGCGCTGGTGCTGATGGAGACGCTCGCCGACTACGGCGCGGTGGCGTACTTCGGGGTGCCGACGCTCACGACCGGCATCTACCGCGCGTGGTTGTCGATGGGCGATCGCGTGGCGGCCGCGCAACTCTCCGCCTGTCTGCTGCTCGCCGTCCTCGTCTTGCTGATCGCGGAAGCGCGCAGCCGCACGCGCCTCCGGTTCTACGGGGCGCCGGGCCGGGCGCCGTCGACGTCGCGGCGTGCGCGTCTGTCCGGGGCGCGCGCCGCGCTGGCAACCCTCGCGTGCGCGCTGCCGCTCATCATCGGCTTCGTGCTGCCCGTGCTCATCATGCTGCGGTTGGCGGTCGCCGAGCTCGATCAGGTGCCTTGGCATCGGTACGGCGAGTGGGTCTTCAATACCGTGCGCCTCGCGGCGCTGGCGGCGCTCGTCGCGAGCGTCTTCGCCGTGGTGCTCGGGTACGCACAGCGACTGGCCCCAGGACGCGTCACGCGCATCGCCATCCGGCTCGTGGGCGTGGGCTATGCGATCCCGGGCGCGGTCATCGCCCTGGGCATTCTCACGCCGGTGCTCCGGCTCGACACGTGGCTGGGCCATGTGTTCGGCGCCGACGGTCTGGTGCTTGCCGGCACCAGCGGCGTGTTGATCTATGCCTATCTCGTGCGATTCCTGCCGGCGGCGCTGCAGAGCGTGGACGCTGGCTTCGCCCGCATCCCGCCAAATCTTGATGCCAGCGCCCGCAGCCTCGGCGTGGGCGGCTGGGCGATGCTGCGCCGGGTGCATCTACCGCTGCTGCGCGGCAGCGTGTTGACGGCCGCGCTGCTGGTGTTCGTCGACGTGATGAAGGAGCTCCCCGCGACGCTTGCGCTGCGGCCGTTCAACATGGACACGCTGGCCGTCGTTGCCAGTCATCTGGCCGCCGACGAACGCCTCGCCGAGGCGGCCGTGCCGGCATTGACGCTCGTGCTGGTGGGTCTGTTGCCGGTGCTGCTGCTGGCGCGCGCCATCGCGAAACGCGCCTGAATGGAGAGGGCGGCGGCATCGAGGCCGCGCGCGACTTGTGGCGGGAACCCCGATCGAATTCCCGTTTGAAACGTTTCGTGGTTGCCGCTCCGATAGTGCCGGACTATAGTCAAAGCAGACCCGGCAACGAAGCCGGGATGATCGAGCGTCAACAAAATGATAGCGATCGTCATTTGCAAATGTTGGCTGTTCATGGCCTTGGCGTCGGCACCGCCACCCGAGGCACCGCTGAACACGGCAGACGGCGGCTGGAGCGCCGTGCTGCTGGCGGGAGCGATGCGCTAACGGGTGTCTCGGGAGGAACCGGCACCGGCACTTCGAGACGGATGCGCGACGTCCGATGGGAGCGTGTAGCCCCGGGGCTCGACGTCGGCTTCACTGCCTCCCGCGCTCGACGAGTGGCTCCCCCCTGAGCCGACTCGCCGCTTCCCCGCATGTCGTAGTCGTTTGCCGTCGTGCAGCAGGGTGGTTGATGTCGCGCGTTGGCGTTTCGAGGGTGTTTTCGGTGTCGTCGGGGGCGGTAGACAGTGGCGTTTTCGCCACACGCGCCGCGGAATCGCTGTCAATGCAGTGCCTTCGGGAGACCAGGCATGGCGCTATGGCGGATCGATCTAGTCTCGTTGCGACTGTTCGTCGCCGTTTGCGAAGAAAGCAGCATTGCACGGGCGGCCGAGCGCGAATTCATCGCGCCCTCTGCCGTCAGCAAGCGGATCAATGACCTGGAGGTCCTGGTCGGTTCGGCGTTGCTCCAACGTCATAAGTGGGGCGTGCGGGCGACCCCGGCAGGCGAGGCCCTCCTGCACCACGCGCGCAATGTGTTGCGCAGCCTCGAGAAGATGCAGGGCGATCTGTCCGAGTACACCAGCGGTGTGCGCGGCCATATTCGCATCTTCGCCAACGTTTCCTCGATCGTCGAAACCCTTCCCGATGAACTCGGCGCGTTCCTGCGTCGCCACGACGGCGTGAAGGTCGACCTGGAAGATCACACCAGCGCACAGGTCGTGCGCGGGGTGGCGGAGGGGGCCACCGACATCGGCATCTGCTGGGACGCCGTGGATACCCGCGACGTCGAGGTCTTCCCCTATCGCAACGACCAGATCGTGACCGTACTGCACAACGACCACCCACTGGCCGGAAGGGAACAGGTCGCCTTTGTCGACACGCTCGATTTCGATCACATCGGCGTGCATCCGGACAGCGCGATGTACACGGTGCTGCGGCGCGTGGCGGCCGAGCAGAGCAAGACGGTCAAATTCCGCATCCATGTGTCGACGTTCGAGGCAGTGTGCCGCATGGTGCGCGCCAACCTCGGGCTGGCCGTGGTGCCGCGCGAGGCTGTCGGCAGCTACTCGCAAGCGACTGACGGGGAGGCGCTGCGCATCGTGCCGCTGACCGATCCGTGGGCGCTGCGCCGGCTGATCGTGTGCGTGCGACGCTACGACGCCTTGCCCGTCGCCTCGCGCATGCTCGTCGATCACCTGTGCGCTCGCAACATCGCGTAAAGCATAGGAACACCGAAGATTCGCCCTTGGCGGGGCAAGCGTCGCGAACGGCGATGTCTGGCATGCCGAAACACAACTTGTCGGCGCTTCAGGGGCAGCGGATGCTCTCAGGGCCGATAGCGATTCCGGCCGACGAGCCGGAGCGCGCCGATTTCCCGCATGAGGCGGGAGGAGACACGCGATGACACATACCGAAGCGCGCCGCGTGCGCGTTGCCGTACGACGTTGGGCTCTCGTCTTCTCGCTGGTGGCGTCAGGCCTCGCATCGTTGGGTCTGAGCACCGGGGCGTATGCCGCGCCCGTACAGGCGCTCGAAAAGCCGAAGCTCACGATTGCCGTGGGCGGAAAACCCGGCCTCTACTATCTGCCGTTGACCATCGCCGAACAACTCGGGTACTTCAAGGACGAAGGACTCGACGTCACCATCGACGACTTCGCCGGCGGCTCCAAAGCCTTGCAGGCGGTTGTCGGCGGAAGCGCCGACGTGGGCGCCGGGGCTTTCGAGCACACCTTGCTCATGCAGACCAAGGGCTTGACCTATCAAGCGTTCGTGGTGCTCGGCGCGGCCCCTCAGTTGGTGCTCGGCGTGGTCAAGGCCAAGGCGGCGGAGGTGAAGTCGGTCAAGGATCTGAAGGGCATGCGCATCGGGGTGAGCGCGCCGGGGTCGAGCACGCATATGCTCGTGAACGTGGCGCTCGCGAAAGCCGGGCTCAAACCGAGCGACGTGTCCATCGTGGGCGTCGGCAGCAATGCGACGGTCGTCGCCGCCGCACGTGGCGGGCAGGTCGATGCCGTCTCCAACGTCGATCCGATGATGACGCTGCTGCAGTCGTCGGGCGACATCAAGGTACTCGTCGACACGCGTACGCAGGCGGGTACCCGCGCCATGTTCGGCGGGCCGATGCCGGCGGCCGTCATGTACGCGCCGCAGAGCTTCATCGAGAAGAATCCGCGCACCGTGCAGGCCGTCGCGAACGCCATCGTGAGGGCGGACAAATGGCTTCAGCACGCCACCGCCGCCGAACTGATCAAGACCGTGCCGGAGTCCTATCTGCTGGGCAACAAGGCACTTTACCTGGAAGCGTTCGCCAACTGCCGCGAGGCGTTCTCGCCAGACGGCATGATGCCCGCCGGCGGTCCGGCCACGGCGCTCAAGGCGCTCGCGTCGTTCACGCCCGAGGTCAAGCCGTCGCAGATCCGGCTCGGCGATACGTGGACCAACGTTTTTGCGACACAGGCCAATCGGCAGTACCCCTGATGGTTTCCAGACGAATGCGCGTCTGGATGTCATGACCTCACGTCCGTCCCGCGGCCGCCCGCGGACTCGGTACGGACCGTGCGATCGAAACGGGTGAACCCCTTGGGGAACATTCGAGGAGCGATCTCATGCAAGCCACTGTGCAACTCCACGGACGTGTGCTGTGGTTGAGCGACCGGGCCGACGTCATGGCCCGGCAACTGGCGGGCGAATCGTTGACGCGCAACGAAGCCGGCCCGTTGCGCGACCAGATTTCCACGGATGAGATGACGCCCGCATGGGCGTGTCTGGCGTTCGATGAGACGCTCGGCGACTACGTCTATATCGGATTGCGATGCAGTGCGGACGCGACGAATCCGGCCGGCGTGTTTCCCGTTACGCAGAAGGCGGTGCGCGAAGGCGGCTTCGCGTTGTCGGTCGCCGGAATGCGCCGTGGCAAGGGGTCGTCGCGCGAGGCGAGTCCGTTCGCCGAGTGGTGCGCGGGCATCCGGATCGTAATCGCCGAGAGTTTCGAGCGCATTTATGCGCAGAACTGCCAGAACCTCGGGCTGCTGATGTCGACCGACTTGGCGCTCGCGGAGCGGCTGCAAGCGGGGGAGACGGTCGCCATCGACGCCTTTCTCGAAGACTGCGATCCATTGGGCGAGGAGATCGTGCGCAGCGGGGGATTGTTCGGTTACACGCGGCGTCGGCTGGCGGGGGACGTCGTGGCGCCGCGGCCCGCCCATGCGCCGGGACCGATGACCTACGGCGAGAAGATCATCGCCAGGGCGCTCGGCGTGCCTCGTGTGCGCGCAGGCGACGCCGTGTTCGTGCCCGCCGACTGGCGTTTTTCCCACGAATACGTGACGCCGATGGCCGTGAGCTTCCTGCGTCACGCCTTCGGCGACGCGGTGCCGGCGCTGCACGACCCGGCGTCGATGCTGTGCTTTGAGGATCATCTGACTCATCTCGATGCGGTGTCTGTCGGCGCTGGCAAGCCGCCGCCGCTGGTGGATGCGGCGCAGCGTTTGGGTTCGGTCCAGCGCGAGTTCTGCGCGCAGCACGATCTGCGTCTGCACGGACGCGCGGCGGGCGGTGGCTCGGAAGGCATCTGCCACGCCTTGATGCTCGAGCGCTACGCGCTGCCGGGACAGGTCATCGTTGGCACCGATTCGCATACGCCGCATTGCGGCGCGGTCGGTGCGTTCGCGTTTGGCGTGGGGGCCACGGAAATGGCGAACGCCTGGTTGACGGGCGACGCGCGGCTGGCGGTGCCGGGCACCTGTCTCGTGCATCTGCGCTCGCGCTTGCCGGCGGGCGTGGGGGCGAAGGATCTCGCGCTGCACCTGCTGCATCTGCCGTACATCCGCGACGGTCGCGCCATCGGTCAGGTCATCGAATTTTCCGGCGAGGCGGTGGCCCACCTGTCGACCGACGAGCGGGCGACGCTGACCAACATGGTGGCGGAAATCGGTGGACTGACCGGGCTCATCGTGCCCGATGCCGAGACCGTGAGATACCTGCGTGAACGGCGCGGCGTCGACGCTGCGTTGGCGCCGTGGATGACAAGCGATGCGCAGGCCGCTTACGCCCACGTCATCGAGATCGATTGCGCCCGACTCGGCGCGATGGTGGCGAGTCCCGGCGATCCGGGCAACGGCGTGGCGCTCACCCAGTTGTCGGCGGAGGTGCCGATCGATATCGCGTACGGCGGATCGTGTACGGGCAGCAAGCGCGACGACCTGCGCGCGTGCCATGACGTGCTCGCATGGGGCCTGTCGCAAGGGCACAAGGTCGCCGATGGCGTGCGCTTCTACTTGCAGTACGGCAGCGAAGACGTACGCGCCTGGTGCGAGGCACAGGGCTACGCGGACGTGTTCGCGGCGGCCGGCGTCAAGGTACTCTCGCCGGGGTGTGGCGCGTGTGTGAACGCTGGCCCGGGCGTGTCGCGCGGGCCCGATGAAGTGGTCATCAGCGCGCAGAATCGGAATTTCCCGGGCCGTTCGGGACCGGGGCAGATGTGGCTGGGCAGTCCAGCGACCGTGGCCGCGAGTGCCTTGGCGGGGTACATCGTCGGCTTCGATCAATTACGACGCAACGGCTTCGCGGCGCATGCCGCGCGCCTGCCGGATCGGCGGCGTGCCGACGCGTTGCGCGCGGGTTGAGGAGAATAGCCGATGCCGGACGTGTCCCCTGCAACGCCAATGCCGTTGAAAGGCATTCGGGTTGTGGAGTTTTCTCATATGGTCATGGGTCCCACCTGCGGCATGGTGCTCGGCGATCTCGGTGCCGACGTCATCAAGGTGGAACCGGTCGGCGGCGACCCCACGCGGTGCCTGCTGGGCACGGGCGCGGGCTTCTTCCGTGCGTTCAATCGCAACAAGCGCAGTCTTGCCGTGGATGTCACACGGCCGGAGGGACGTGAGCTGATTCTGCGTCTGGTGAGCACGGCGGACGTGCTGACCGAGAACTTCAAGCCCGGGCGCATGCGCCAGTTCGGCCTGGATTATGCGACGCTATCACGCTTGAATCCGGCGCTTGTCTACGTCTCGCTCAAGGGGTTCCTGCCCGGTCCGTACGCCGCACGCACCGCGCTCGACGAAGTCGTGCAAATGATGGCGGGGCTCGCGTATATGACGGGGCCGCCCGGTCAGCCGCTGCGTGCGGGGGCCTCGGTCAACGACATCATGGGTGGCGTGTTCGGCGCGCTCGCCGCACTGGCCGCGCTATACGAGCGCAAGAGCACCGGGCGCGGACAGGAGGTGCAGGGTGCGCTGTTCGAGAACTGCGTGCTGCTGGCGGCGCAACACATGCAGCAGTTTGCGGTGACGGGCGTGGCGCCCGACCCGATGCCCGCCCGCTTGTCGGCCTGGGGGATTTACGATGTGTTTACGGCGCGCGACGGCGTGCAAATCTTCCTCGCGGTGGTGAGCGACACCCAGTGGCGCATCTTCTGCGACGTGTTCGGCCGGCAGGATCTCGCGGACGACGCGCGACTCGCGACGAACAACGATCGGGTACTCGCGCGTGACTGGCTGCTGCCTTTGCTGCGCGAGATGATGCAGGGGTTCGACGCGAGTTATCTGGCGGCGGCGTTCGAGCGGCACGGTTTGCCGTTCGCGCCGATCGTCACGCCCCAGGCGCTGTTCGACGACCCGCATTTGCGCGCGAGCGGCGGACTGGGCGATCTGGTGACCGAGCAAGGCGAACACACGCAGGTGCCGCTGCTGCCGATCGCGATGTCGGGGCAGCGCTTGCCCGCGCGGCGGCCGTTGCCCGCGGCGGGCGAGCATACGTATGAAATCTTGCGGGATCTGGGGTATCTCGACGGCCAGATCGCGCGGCTGCTGACGGACGCGGTGGTGGCCGGTCCGTTGGGCAACGGTTCGGCGGGCGAGACACCGAGGCGCGGCGACGCCACCGGTCCCGTTTTACGCGAAGACGGCACGGATCGAGGCTGATTTCGGAAGTGTCCGAGTCAAGAAGGCGTGTCGTCCGCTTGCCCGCGGACAGTGCGGCGCGGTACGGTGTGGACATCCCCCTTCATCCCTTGCTCGCACGCCATGACCGAATCGCTCGATTTCCCTGAAAGCCCCGAAGCCCGTGAATCGTCTTTCTTCGCCGACGCACCGCTGGCCGGCGTCACGGTGCTGGATCTCACGCGCTTGCTGCCCGGTCCGCTCGCGGGACTGCGCCTCGCGGAACTGGGGGCGCATGTCGTCAAGATCGAAGACACCGGGGCCGGCGACTACGCCCGCGAGATGATGCTCAACGATGGCGAGCCGCCACCGAGTGCATTCTGGCGTTTGCTCAATCGCGGCAAATCGGTCGAGCGACTCGATCTCAAACGCGATAGCGACCGCGCGACGTTCCTCGATTGGGTCGTTCGCGCCGACGTGTTGCTGGAGGGGTTTCGCCCAGGGGTGATGGCGCGGCTCGGTTTCGATTATGAGACGCTGGCGCGCCTCAGGCCGTCGTTGGTGATGGCGTCGATCACCGGGTACGGACAGCATGGGCCGATGGCGCAGGCCGCCGGACACGACATCAATTACATCGGCTACGCGGGCGTGCTCGACCAACTGGGTGATTCAAACGACGCGCCAATCGTGCCGAATTTCCAGATTGGCGACCTGTACGGTGGCGGGCAGGCGGCGGTGCAAGCCGTGCTGGCGGCGCTGGTCGCGGCACAGCGCACCGGCCGTGGCCGGTGGCTGGATGTCTCGATGACCCACGAGGTGTTCCGCGCGAATCTCATTCCGGCCGTCGCTCTGCATCGGCAAGGGCATGCGCCGCGGGCGGGCGCGGACCTGCTCAACGGTGGTGTGCCTTGCTATCAGGTCTATCGCACGCGGGATGGACGTTACATGGCCGTGGGCGCTCTCGAACTCAAATTCTGGCAAACGTTGTGCGACGTGCTCGGCCGCAGCGAATGGAAGGTGCGGCATTGGTCGCTCGGACAGGCGATCGGCGGCGACGACGCACGTGCGCTTCAGGCTGAACTGGCGGCGGTATTTGCGAGCGCGTCGCAGGCCGACTGGACGTTGCGTTTTGCCGATGCCGACTGCTGCGTGACGCCAGTGCTTCGGCTGGAGGAGGCCATGAACCACGCGCTGTTCGCGCAGGCGCGCGAGGCGCTGACACCCTGACGCCCTGACGCCGGACGAGGGTGCGTTACCGAATGTCACAACTTTTCAGGAGGCGACGACACGAAGTGGGTCCATTGTTCGCGTAGAGTCATCGCTTGCCCACCCTGATACCGCCATGACACGACGGCTCGCCTTGCGCCAAGCACGAAACGGGATAGCCCATGCCGCGGCAGGGCGAATGACGGCGGTGGCGGTCATGGTTGCGGTAGTGATGGCGGCGATGTGTACGGGATGCGCTTCCTATCAAGACGCGCCCATCGATCATGGCAAAGTGCGCTCGACTGCAATGACGACCGCCGATCTTGCACAGACGGACATCAATCGCATGGCGACGCTAGGCATGCGGGCCAACCTCGAGGGCTTGTACCGGCTTGCCGACAAGCTCTACAAGCGCAACCCGCGCGAATGGCGCAAGGGCGGGGCTGCGACACAGGCGCAGGCGATGACGCAATTGCGCGCGGCCA
Source organism: Pandoraea soli (assembly GCF_902459595.1). NCBI lineage: Bacteria > Pseudomonadati > Pseudomonadota > Betaproteobacteria > Burkholderiales > Burkholderiaceae > Pandoraea > Pandoraea soli. The sequence goes on from NZ_CABPSG010000004.1 coordinate 172,785, forward strand.
TCGAAGAGCGACGAAGCCTGCCGGCGCTGCGGAATTTGCGCGACGTGAAGGCGTTATCCCTCTCGCTCGACCCGGCGTTCAGTGGCGATCGCGTGGCCGCGTTCGTCTACAGTCTTTCCGACACGATCGTCGCGGCGCATGGCGGGACGACGGTCTTCTACCTGAGCGATGGCCTCGACGCACAGCGAATCTACAATGCGGCACGCAACGTCGAGATCGCGGCGTGGCTGCTGTCGAGTCGTCACGACATGACGGGCAAGCCGCTGCTGCTGGCGAACGAACTTACCGACGTGCGCAACGTGAGCTTCGAGCGAGAGTTCGGCAAGATCATCGGGCGGCTCGACCTGCTCGCGGAGATGCTCGACGAGAAGTATCGGCGCGCCGGCATCGGGTACGTCCAAAACATGCTCGGTGCGCAGTTTCTCCAGTTCCTGCCTGTGCGATGAGGCGCTGAGGTGGCGCGTTGCGGATGTGCAGACGTGTAGCGTTGCCGACGAGTTGAGGGGCAGAGGGGCTGAGGTGAAGAGGCGGGTGATGCGGTCAGGCGCTGACGCGATGTCACGAGTGGGGCGCATATGCGGCGTGAATGCTGTATATTTACACAGTGTTTCCATTGCGAGCCATGTCCTCCTCTACGCGCAAGATCATTCACTGCGACGCCGACTGCTTCTACGCCTCTGTCGAGATGCGCGATGACCCGTCGTTGCGCGGAATTCCGCTGGCCGTCGGCGGCCAGCCCGATCAGCGAGGTGTGGTCGCAACGTGCAACTACGAGGCACGCGCCTTCGGGGTGCGCTCGGCCATGCCGTCGGCACAGGCGCTCAAGCTCTGTCCGGAGTTGCGCATCATTGCGCCGACGATGCGCCGGTATCAAGAGGCATCGCAGCGCATCATGGCGATCTACCGCGATTACACGGATCTCGTCGAACCGCTTTCGCTCGACGAGGCGTATCTCGATGTCTCGCACAGCGAGCGTTGCGACGGCTCGGCCACATTGATCGCCCGCGAGATTCGCGCACGGGTCGCCGAGGAGGTCGGACTCACCGTCTCGGCCGGCGTTGCCCCCAACAAGTTCATCGCCAAGATCGCCAGCGACTGGCGCAAGCCCGACGGCATGTTTGTCGTGAGACCGGCAGAAATCGACGCCTTCGTGGCCGCGCTCCCCGTCGAGCGCCTGTTCGGCGTGGGGAAGGTCACGGCGGAGAAGCTCCGGGCGCTGGGCGTGCAGTCCTGCGGCGATCTGCGCAGCCATTCGATGGCCGATCTTGCCGAGCGTTTCGGCGTGTTCGGTCAGCGGTTGTACGAGCGCTGCCGCGGCATCGATACGCGCGATGTCAGCCCGGACCGGGAGCGCAAGTCGATCAGTGTCGAGACCACCTACACGCGCGATCTGCGCACGCTGGCTGACTGCGAGGCGGCCCTTGAGCCGCTGCTTCGTCAGTTATCCGAGCGGATCGAGCGGGCGCGCCGCAGCGAGCCGCTGGCCATCGCCAAGGTGTTCGTCAAGATTCGTTTCGCCGACTTTTCAAGAACCACGGCGGAAGCCGGTGCGCTGAGTGTCGATCCCGCGCAATGTCGTGAATTGCTGACCGAGGCCGTCGGCCGGAAACGCCGGCCGGTGCGCCTGATGGGCGTGGGGGTGCGCCTGCTCGAAGCCCAGGCCGCGCGCCAGCTGCGCTTGTTCGACGACGAGGTCGACACGACCCGACTCACCCTGCCCGGGACGGGCGATAATGCATCACCGCAGGCATAGATCGCTCGGAGGAGCCGGGCGAGCGAGACGCGTGAAACGAGCAGAAGGCGCGGAAAGCGTGGAAAGCGCAAAACGAGCGAGGTGAGGGATGGCGGAGATCATCGAAGTCACATTGCGGCTGGTGGCAGCGCTGGTGCTGGGCGGACTCGTCGGGCTCAATCGAAATCTGCATCACAAGTCTGTCGGCTTGCGCACACTGGCGATTGTGTCGTTCGGATCGGCGTTGTTCGTGCTGGCGGTCGTGCCGTTTCCCGGGTCGGCGCTGGTCTATGACACGTCGTCGGTCAGCCGGGTGGTGCAGGGCATTGTGGCCGGGATCGGTTTTCTGGGCGCGGGCTGCATCGTTCGGCCGAGTCGCAGCGCGTCGGTGCATGGATTCACCACGGCGGCGGCGCTCTGGAGTACCACGGGGATCGGCATCATCTGCGGCTTGGGCCGTTGGCATATCGCGCTGGCGGCGATGGTCCTGCTGCTCGTCGTATTGGCGATCGGCGGGCGTATCGAAGACGTCGCGCATCGATGGCTGGGACACGACGAGCTGCCGGGGCCGCTGTCCGACACGGACACGCCGGCGCCGCGCGAGCCCGAGGACAAGTAAGTGCCATCCGGCGTAACCGGGACGGGGCACGTCGACGTCGCTCCCCGGTGGACGTCATCGGAAGATCCTGCGGATACCAAAGAAAATGCCCGCCGAGGCGGGCAAATGACGTTGTCGCAGTACCCCCAAAAGGACGTAAGAGGGCGATTGCATTTTGGTCAGCGGCCGGTCGTTCGCCAATCGGGGCTTGCCCGATTAGGGAAAGCACGCCCATGAGACGCCGTCGGTTCTATGCGAGACCGGCGAGACGCTCACCGCAGCGCCCGCAACTCCCTGGCACGTGCGCGCGCCACGCGCAGGCCGTCGGCTTGAAGCGTGAGCGTGGCGGCATCGGCTTGCTGTGAGGCGTCGGTTGCTGAGGTGTACGTCACAACGGCCGCCTGTCGCTCACGTCTGAAGCGCCCGGTGATCGGGGCGCACTCGGCGGCGGCTTCGTCCGCCAGCCGGATCGGGTCCGGCACGAGGTCGACGTAACGGGCGACGTGGCCGTATAGGCATGTGCGGTACTGGTCGGCAGCGGCGTCGGCAGCCGCCAGATGATGTTCACGCAACTGGGCGGCATCGGGCGCGCCAGAACGTGCCGAGGTCGATGCACCGCGCGGCGCCGACGAGGTGGCGCAACCGGTCACGAGCAGCGCGGCCGCGAGGCAGAACAGGGCCGGCACCACCCCGCGAGTGCGAGCCAAAATCGGAAGCTTCCGAATCATAAGGTAATCGAGGCCGATGGCATAAAGTCCGCGATATCGCTATGGTACGGGATTGGACAGAACCTACAATGGCGCGCATGTGTTGCGCCGATCTGACATGAGTGAATTCCAGAAGGGGTTGGTTTGGATCCGGCGCGATTTGCGCTGCACTGACAATGCAACGCTTGCGCACGCACTCGCCACGTGCCGAGAGGTGTATGTCGTGTTTGTGTTCGACACAACGATTCTCGACGTCCTGCCGCGCGACGATCGTCGTGTCGCGTTCATCCACGACAGCGTGGGCGAATTGGCCACCACGCTGACGCATGCCGGAGGCGCATTGATCGTGCGGCACGGGGATCCGGTGACGGAGATTCCGTGGCTGGCGAAGTCGCTTGGCGTACAGGCCGTGTTCGCCGGGCGCGATTACGAGCCGGCCGCCGTGGCACGCGATCGCTCGGTGGCGCGCTCGCTCGACGAACTCGGCATTGCCTTCGAGGGCATCAAGGATCAGGTGATCTTCGAGGCGAGTGAGATTCTCACGGCGCAGGGCGAGCCCTACAGCGTGTTCACCCCGTATCAGCGCGCTTGGTTGAAGCAAGTGAGACCGGTCGATTTGGCGCCGCACGGACGCGCCGCCGATCGGCAGCGATTGGCGGTGCCACCGACGGACAACGGTGTGCTTCCGTCACTGGCGTCGTTGGGTTTCGAGGTGTCCGACGCGCGCCGGATGGCCATCCCTGCCGGGGAGTCCGGCGCCCGCCAATTGCTGGACGATTTTCTGCCACGCATGGCGCATTACCATGAGCGGCGCGATTACCCTGCCGTACGCGGGCCGAGCTACCTGTCGGTACATCTGCGTTTCGGCACGATTTCGATCCGCACGCTCGCCCGCGAGGCGCACGCGGTCATGTTGCGAGGGGGGGACGCCGGTAGCGGCGCGCAAACGTGGCTCAGCGAGCTGATCTGGCGCGAGTTCTATTTCATGATCCTGCACCATCATCCGAGCGTCGTGGCACAGGCGTTCAAACCCGCCTACGACGCCATCGAATGGGCCACCGGCAAAGCGGCCGATGCCGATTTTCAGGCCTGGTGCGAGGGTCGCACGGGGTATCCGCTCGTCGATGCCGCCATGCGCCAGATCAACCAGACCGGCTATATGCACAACCGCCTGCGCATGGTGACGGCGAGCTTCCTGGTCAAGGATCTCGGTATCGATTGGCGGCGCGGGGAAGCCTACTTTGCGCACGCGCTCAACGACTTCGACCTTGCGGCGAACAACGGCGGCTGGCAGTGGGCGGCGTCCACGGGATGCGACGCGCAACCGTATTTCCGCATCTTCAATCCGGTGACGCAGTCGGAGAAGTTCGACCCGCAAGGGCGCTTCATTCGGAAGTACGTGCCGGAGCTGGCCAATCTGCCCGACAAGGCGCTGCATGCTCCCTGGCGGGCCGATGCGCAGACGCTGCTCGATGCGCATGTGGAGCTGGGACGCGACTATCCGCCGCCGCGGGTGGCACACGACGTGGCGCGCAAGGAAACGTTGGCACGATATGCGGTCGTGAAGACACCGGCGGTTTCCGGCAAGCGCGACGACGGTCCGGATGCCGACTGAGCAACGATGGGTGTATACCCCCGTCAACTTTTCCCGCGTCTCACCGTTGATAGAGGTAAGGCACGCGAGAGGGCCGGGCTTCGGTGGTGCGTCGGCAACGTCGGGGAGGCGTTCCCGGGTGTCAGGGGAGAAGCCATACAACAACGACAGCACGGCTCGGGAACGAGCACGGGCAAGCCAAAACCACACGGGACAGCGAGCGGATGCTTCGCCGCGCAGACGGTAGTCTCGCAATACGGGGTTAGCGATGAGCGAGTGCCCGGAACGGTAGCGTTTCGGGCACTTTTTTATACGGACACCAGCGGCTTCGGCTGGGCGGTCGCGCGCAGCACGGCCCACACCGCCAGATTGAACGGCAACGTAAAGTACGGCCAACCGAGCGGACCGAGCACGATGCCGAGCGCAACGCAAACGACACAGGCCAGGAAGGCGCCCGCGAAGCGTACGGCTGGGCGATGTCCGAACATCCCCAGGCCGAGTGCGGCGAGAAACGCGTTGATGCCGATGCCCCCCGCGTGCGTGGTCATTGCCGGCCAAAGTGTGGCCAATGAGGTAAGACCCGCCCAGACGGTGAGGCCCGCCGCGAGCGCCCACAGCGTGGCACGGGGGTTCCAGAGGGCCAGGATGTACCAGGCCAGCAGACCCAGCACCAGTGGGGCAACGAAAACGACCTGACCGACCGAGCAGAAGACGAACCCCGGCGTGCCGGTGTCGCAGGCGAGTGCCCCGGCCCGCGGTAACCAATGCAGCCACGGGTGCATCGCCCAGGTGAGCGCCATCACACCCACGAACGGGCCGGTGAGGGCAGGAAGTGCATGACGCGAGAGGGCCGCCGTTGCGATCACGGTCAGGCAAACACAGACCGCCAACCATGCGACGAACGTGGCGTCAGGCTGCCATAACGCGCCGAATGCAATGCCAGTGAGGGTCGCGTTGTATCCCAATTGCCCGTTACGAAGCAGCGCTTGTGGCAGCCGTAGCGCAACCGCGAGGCACGACGCGGCGACGCTTGCCGCCAGACCGGTGATCGCAGCCGGGAGGTCGGCGAGGGCGAGTAGAAGGAACAGCAACAATCCGGCACTGGCCGAAGGGACGAAATAAATCTGCGCAAAGTTCGCCGCCATGCCGGACAGCGCATCGATCCACCCTTGGCGCTTGGCAGCGGCACGCGGCGGGACCACCGTCGCTGGCGACGCAGGCGTTGGCGAAGCGTGAAGGATTGGCATGGGGGATCGTCTCGGCTCGGGCGAATCGCGGGCTCGCGGTAGCCGGTGCACAGCGTCTGAGCGGCGGGCGAGCAATGGGCGCGAGCTTACGCCGAACTGGCGTTCCCGGGCGCGTCGGCGCCTTATAGTCGGTATAGCGTTGGTATTGTGTCGGTCGTGCTTCGGTCGCGCGCTGGTATGGCGGCTGAGGCCGCGCCTGTCCGGCGCCCCATAAAACAAAACCCGCGCACGAGGGCGCGGGTTGAGTGCTACGCGGAGAATTGCCGCGACGCGTTTACTTGCCGCCGCCCTTGGCCGGCTTGACCGCCCAACTGTCCTTAAGCGAGACGATGCGGTTGAACACCGGCTTGCCCGGTGCCGAGTCCTGACGGTCGGCCACGAAGTAGCCGTGGCGCTCGAACTGCACGCGATCTTCCGGCGCAACACTCATCAGGCCCGGTTCGACATAGGCCTGCGTGACGCGCTTGGCGTTCGGATTGATGGCGTCGAGGAAATTCTTGTCTCCCGCATCCGGATTCGGATCGACGAACAGACGGTCGTAAATGCGCACCTCCGCTGCAAGCGCGTGCGGCGCGCTCACCCAGTGGATGTTGCCCTTGACCTTGTAGTTGTCGGCGCCCGGCGTACCTGATCGGCTGTCCTCGAAATACTGGCAATGTACGGCAGTGACGTTGCCATCGGCATCGGTATCGAAGCCCGTGCACTCCACCACGTAACCGTAGCGCAGTCGCACCTTGTTGCCGGGGAACAGGCGGAAGAAGCCCTTGACCGGCTCGGCCTGGAAGTCTTCGCGCTCGATCCAAAGCTCGCGCGAGATCGGGAACGTGCGCATGCCTCGCTCCGGCGCGTGAGGATGCACCGGCGCCTGGCAGTCTTCCTGCTTGCCTTCCGGATAGTTGTCGATGATCAGCTTGAGCGGGTCGAGCACCGCCGTCGCACGCGGTGCCTTCGGGTCGAGGTCGTCACGCAGGGCTTGCTCGAGAACGCTCATGTCGATCCACGATGCCGACTTGGCCACGCCGATGCGCTCGCAGAACAACTGCAGGCTCTCGGGCGAGAAGCCGCGACGGCGCAGGCCGACGAGCGTGGGCATGCGTGGGTCATCCCAGCCGTCGACGTGCTTTTCGTCGACCAGTTGGCGCAGCTTGCGCTTGCTCGTAATGGCGTAAGTCAATTGCAGGCGCGCAAATTCGATCTGCTGCGGCATCGGCCGCTTGAACATGCCCGCGTCGGCCAGCTCGCCGAGTACCCAGTCGTAGAACGGACGCTGATCTTCGAATTCCAGCGTGCACAGGCTGTGCGTGATGTTCTCGATGGCATCCTCCAGCGGATGCGCATAGGTGTACATCGGGTAGAGGCACCACGCGTCGCCGGTGCGGTGGTGGTGCGCGTGACGGATCCGATAGATCGCGGGGTCGCGCAGATTGATGTTCGGCGAAGCCATGTCGATCTTGGCGCGCAGCACATGCGTGCCGTCGGCGAACTCGCCCGCGCGCATGCGACGGAACAGATCGAGGTTCTCCTCGACCGAGCGGTTGCGGAACGGCGAATCCTTGCCCGGCTCGGTGAGATTGCCGCGGCTGGCGCGCATGTCGTCGGCGCTTTGGCTGTCAACGTACGCCTTGCCGCGTTGGATCAGGATCTCGGCGCCCTGATACAACTGCTCGAAGTAGTCGCTCGCAAAGTAAAGGTGTTCCTTTTGCGGCGTCTGGTAGCTGAAGCCGAGCCACTTGACCATGTCGATGATCGAATCGACGTATTCGGTCTCTTCCTTCTCGGGGTTGGTGTCGTCAAAGCGCAGATGGCACACGCCCTCGTAGTCGCGCGCCACGCCGAAGTTCAGGCAGATGGCCTTGGCGTGGCCGATGTGCAGATAACCGTTCGGCTCCGGCGGGAAGCGCGTTTCGACGCGTTGGCCCCATTTGCCCGAGCGATTGTCTTCGTCAATGATATTGCGGATGAAATTGGATGCCGCGTTCAGCTCTGTGCTCATGCCAGTCCAGTGTTCGGAGTTTGGCGAATATTCTACCGTACCGCACTGCACCACGGGCAGGCGTCGACGCGCCCCGTCGACAAAGGCAATCGATCTCGGCCCGCAGGCGTTACCCGTTGGAGACTTGGACCGATGTCCGCTGGCCCGGCCAAGTGGCGTAGGACAACAACCAGAGGGAGATGATGTTGACGACCGGGATGAAGGCCAGCACCGTGAACCAGGGCGACAGGCCGAGGCGGGTCAGAATCCGCCAGACGGGAATACCCACGAGCACGATCGCGACGAGCAAGCCAATGAGACTGGACATACGGTATCTCCCGATGGTCCCGCCGGCGGCGGGGCGTGGCGCCAGATCCAAGTATATCGCGCGGATCCGCCGTCGCCCCGCCTGGATTGTTCTATCCTGAAAGCACTGCCGGTCCTGCCGGCGGCTCCAAGAGTCACCCTCAAGGGAGAACATCATGGAACTGCACCTCCACTCGCATCGCTACACGCACCGCTCGCCCGACTGGGCGGCCGCCGCCGTTTCCGGCTTTGTCGCCTGCGCCTTCTTCTCGGCGGTGGAAATGCTGATGGTGCTGCTGGTCTCCGGCCAGAGCCCATGGGTGCCGCCCCGCATGGTCGCGGCCATCGCGCTGGGGCCGGGCATTCTGACGCAGCCTGCTACGTTCGACGTGTCCATTGTCGCCATGGCGCTCATTGTCCACGCGGTCATCGGTGTCGCGCTGGGCGTGGTGCTCGGCGCGATCGTCGCTCCCTTCCGGCTGGATTCGGACGTGGTGACGGTGTCGGTGGCGGGGGCGATCTTCGGGCTGGCCGTGTACGCCGTCAATTTTTACGTGATGACGCAGTGGTTCCCGTGGTTCGTCGCCTCGCGTGGCTGGACGATGGTGGCGGGACACGTGATCTTCGGCGCGTTCGCGGGCTACATGTATTGGGTGCTCGCCCAAATTGACGACCGTGCGGCCGCGTCGTGACCTGACTTCGGCGTCGGTCTGCTTTGGTGTCGAGACGGTAATTTTCTGTTATCATTCGCTATCTGCACCGTTTTTTTCGTCAATTTCGAATCGAACGGATGGCAGTCACGCGAGGCATGAATGGCGGGACCGGCTGAGAGGCTGTCCCGAGGTGGCCGGCGTGTGGCACGATTATCACTACAAATGTGCCGCACGACTTTGCTACCGCATGCCACGCTGAACGCTTGGCGTGAATCCGCGCGTCCTACGTTCTTGCCGTCGCCCTCGACTGGGCGGCAGCGCATCGTTCCCCGAAACTGGAAGTCGTACAGAACGCCCTCATTGCGTCTACATTGTGCAATGCCGGTGCGCATGTGGCCTTGTGCCTTGTGCCACGTGACGCGTTCACCTGCACCGCCTGTCGTATGTCAGTCACGCGAATGTCGTGTGGTTGTCACATTGAGCAGATAGGCTGCGTGCACTTCACGGAAACATTTGTGCAAATTTGCACTCTCATCACCGTAAGCCGATTCGAGAGGAATATTTATCAGTCATATTTTTTGCAGTAAGAAGGATACAAAAATGAAAACAACACAATTTCAAGAATTTCAGTACAGCGTGCGTGCCGTCGAGCGCGACAACGCCCGTTGGGACGCGTTCTACGAGATTCATCGCCCGACCCATGGCGGGTTGGAAAAAGTCGGGGCCTACCAGGTCCAGACCGCCTACGGCTTTGCCACACAAGGCAACGCCCTCGACGACGCCGAGCGTAATGCCCGTGCCGACATCGAGCAGGGCATCGTCTACTTCCAGTAAGTCGATCTCCCCCATTCATTCCCTGTGCGCGATGCCGGCATCGTTGTGTGGCGACGGTGCTATAGTCCCGCCTTTCGCAACGTATGGCCGGAGAGTCGGGAATGGAATGGATGTGCAAGTCGTTCGATGCGCTGGGCAGTTCCCTGCTTTACCGTATTCTGGCCGCGCGAAATGCCGTGTTCGTGGTCGAGCAGCAATGCCCGTATCAGGACATCGACGGACGCGACCGTCACAGCCTGCATCTCATCGCGCAAGTGCGCGATGCGGCGGATGCGCTGCAGATTGCCGCGTATTTGCGCCTGTTGCCGCCCGGACTGGCCTACGACGAAGCGTCGATCGGGCGTGTGATCACGGTGGCGTCGCATCGGGGCACCGGGCTCGGGCGCGAATTGCTGACGCGGGCCGTGGCGATTGCCGATGAGGCCTGGCCGTTGGCATCGCTGCGCATCGGCGCCCAGGCGCATCTCGAAGCGTTCTATGGCGCCTTCGGCTTCGTCAAGGCCAGTGAGCCGTATGACGAAGACGGCATCCTGCATATCGAAATGCTGCGTCCGCCGGCGGCGTCCAACGGGACAACAGTCACGCCATAGCCAAACCGTAGCAGTGCAATATCGGCCGGGCCCTCACGCCCGGCACTACAATATCTCCCATCGTAGTTCTCGCGTTCCCCCGACACATGGCCTTGTATTCCATTTCGGGCGCCCAATTGGCGTTCGGTCACGTGGCATTGCTCGACAATGCCGATTTTTCGCTCGAAGCCGGTGAGCGCGTTGGGCTTATCGGCCGCAACGGCGCCGGTAAGTCGTCGCTGCTCAAGATCGTGGCGGGGCTGACGGTCCCCGACGACGGCCTCGTGGCACGGCAGGCCTCACTCAATACCGTCTACGTGCCGCAGGAGCCTGAGTTCGATCCCGAACTGACGGTGTTCGACGCCGTCGCGCTTGGCCTCGGCGAAATGCACGGGCTGCTCTCCGACTACGAACGCACGGTGGACGCGCTTGCCGATGCCCCTGAGGGGGGCGAGCACGACGCGCTGCTTGCGCGGTTGAATACGTTGCAGTCGTCGCTCGACAACGCGGATGCGTGGCAATTCAAGACGCGGGTGGAAACGACGGTCGCGCAACTCGGCCTCGATGGACACGCGCGCGTCGGGTCGCTCTCGGGCGGTATGCAAAAGCGTGTCTCGCTCGGGCAGGCCTGGGTGGCCAAACCCGACGTGCTGCTGCTCGACGAACCGACCAACCACCTCGATTTCGAAGCGATTCGCTGGTTGGAGGACTTGCTCATCGGCTATCGTGGCGCGCTGTTATTCATCACGCACGATCGTAGTTTCCTGGATCGTGTGGCCACGCGTATCGTTGAACTGGATCGCGGGCGCCTGCTCTCCTATCCGGGCAACTTCACACAGTTTCAGGAGCGCAAGGCCGCGCAGCTCGAGATCGAGCGCGTGGAGAACGAGAAGTTCGACAAGCTGCTCGCGCAGGAAGAGGTGTGGATTCGCAAAGGGGTCGAAGCACGCCGTACGCGCAGCGTGTCGCGCATCGAGCGCCTGAAGACGATGCGTAACGAGCGCGCCGATCGCCGCGAGATTCAGGGCAACGTGCGCATGGATGTGGCGCAGACCGAGAAGTCCGGCAAGATCGTGGCGGAGCTGACCCATGTCACGAAGGCTTACGGCGACCGTGTCATCGTGCGCGACTTCACGGCGACGCTCATGCGCGGCGACAAGGTCGGTCTGGTGGGCCCGAACGGCGTGGGCAAGACGACGATGCTCAAGCTCATTCTCGGTGAGATCGCGCCGGACAGCGGACAGATTCGCGTCGGTACCAATCTTCAGGTGGCGTATTTCGACCAGATGCGCGCGCAACTCGATCCCGAGAAGAGTCTGCTCGACACGATCAGCCCGGGCAGCGAATGGATCGAAATCAATGGCGCGCGCAAGCATGTCATGAGCTATCTCGGTGACTTCCTGTTCTCGCCGGAGCGCGCGCGCTCACCGGTGAAGTCGCTCTCGGGCGGCGAGCGAAACCGACTGCTGCTCGCGCGCTTGTTCGCGCGTCCGGCCAACGTCCTCGTGCTCGACGAACCGACCAACGATCTGGACATCCCGACGCTCGAACTGCTCGAAGAGCTGCTCGAGGAATACAGCGGCACGGTGTTCCTCGTGAGCCACGATCGTACGTTCCTGGACAACGTCGTGACCTCGGTCATCGCGGCCGAAGGCGACGGTAACTGGCGCGAGTATGTCGGCGGGTTTACCGATTGGCAGGTACAGAGCCATCGGTCCGCTGCACTTGCCGCGCAACGCGCCCCCGTCGAAGTCGTCGCAAAGGACGCGGCAGGCGCATCAAAGCGCAGTACGAACCGCACCGCCAAACTGAGCTACAAGGAGCAGCGCGAACTTGACGGCCTGCCGGCGCGCATCGCTGCGTTGGAAACCGAGCAACAGGAAGTGGGTGCAAAGCTCGAAGACGGTTCGATCTATGCGAAAGATCCGGCCGCCGGTGCGGCGTTGTCCGAACGTTTCGACGCGATTGAACTGGAGTTGCTCGAAGCGCTCGAACGCTGGGAAGTGCTCGAAGCCAAGCAGCGCGGCGAGGGCGCGTAAGCGCCGGCGTCCCATCCGGTCGGCGGGGACCCGGTCGCGTTGCACGGGCCCATTGGCGTTGTCGCCCGATCGCATCGGGAGTGACAGTACAATAGGTCGCGATGCATCGGGCGCGGCTCGCCTCCGGACAACTCATGCCGGGCGCTGGGCGTGCTCAGCGTGCCCATTCTGTGGGCGCCGCAACTCAAGTCGTTGATACGGCGTCACTTTTGTCATGTGTTCATGGGTTTTCCCCGTGGTTGTCCACAGGAACTGTGGATAATCGCCGGGCCTCGTACCCTAATTCAGTCACGCTATGTCGAAAAAAAATACGCCTGCCCAATACAGCGAAGCGTCCATCAAGGTCCTGAAGGGCCTTGAACCGGTCAAGCAGCGCCCGGGCATGTACACCCGCACCGAGAATCCGCTGCACATCATCCAGGAAGTCATCGACAACGCCTCTGACGAAGCGCTTGGCGGTTACGGCAAGCAGATCCTCGTCACGCTGAACAAGGATGGTTCGGTGAGCGTCGAGGACGACGGCCGAGGCATTCCCGTCGGCATCCACCCGGAAGAGGGCGTGCCAGTTGTCGAAATCGTCTTTACGCGTCTGCATGCGGGAGGCAAGTTCGACAAGGCCGCCGGTGGCGCCTACACCTTTTCGGGCGGCTTGCATGGGGTTGGGGTGTCGGTGACGAACGCCCTGGCAACGCGACTGGCCGTCACGGTCTGGCGCGACGGCCAGGTCTCCGAACTGGAATTCGCCGATGGCGGCAATGTCGACGTGGCATTGCACTCGCGCGCTGCACAGCGCGGCGAGAAGAAGAGCGGCACGCGCGTCACCGTCTGGCCCGATTTGAAGTACTTCGATAATCCCACGCTGCCGCTGGGCGAGCTGCAACGTTTGCTGCGCTCGAAGGCGGTGCTGCTGCCGGGCGTGCGCGTCACGTTGCGTCAGGAGAAGACCGGCGACGAGCAGACGTGGTGCTATGAGCACGGCTTGCGCGGCTATCTTGTCGAATCGCTGGGTGGCGCCGAGCCGCTGATCCCGCTGTTCGAAGACGAGCGCTTTGCCGATGGCAACGAGGACAGCTTCGCCGAAGGCGAGGGCGCGGCCTGGGTCGTGGCATGGACCGAAGACGGCGCGCCGGTGCGTGAGTCGTACGTCAACCTGATTCCGACACCGGCCGGCGGCACCCACGAATCGGGTCTGCGCGAAGGGTTGTTCCAGGCGGTGCGCGGTTTCATCGAACTGCACAATCTGCAGCCCAAAGGCGTGAAGCTGCTGCCGGAAGATGTCTTCTCGCGCGTGTCTTTCGTATTGTCCGCGAAGGTGCTCGATCCGCAGTTCCAGGGCCAGATCAAGGAGCGACTGAACAGCCGCGACGCGGTGCGTCTGGTGTCGTCCTTCACGCGCCCGGCGCTCGAGTTGTGGCTCAACCATCATGTCGAGCATGGCAAGAAGCTGGCCGAACTGGTGATTCGTCAGGCGCAGGCGCGCACGCGCGCGGGCCAGAAGATCGAGAAGAAGAAGAGTTCGGGCGTAGCGGTGCTCCCGGGCAAGCTGACGGATTGCGAGACTGAAGATATCGCGCGCAACGAACTGTTCCTGGTCGAGGGCGACTCGGCGGGCGGCTCGGCGAAGATGGGGCGCGACAAGGAGTTCCAGGCGATTCTGCCGCTGCGCGGCAAGGTCCTCAATACGTGGGAGACCGAGCGCGACCGGCTCTTCGCGAACAATGAAGTGCACGATATCGCCGTGGCCATCGGCGTCGATCCGCATGGCGCGAACGACACGCCTGATCTGTCGAATCTGCGCTACGGCAAGATCTGCATCCTCTCGGATGCGGATGTCGATGGCTCGCATATCCAGGTGCTGCTGCTCACGCTCTTCTTCCGCCATTTCCCGCAACTGATCGCGACAGGGCACGTGTATGTGGCACGACCGCCGCTGTATCGCGTGGATGCGCCGGCCCGTGGCAAGAAGCCCGCGCAAAAGCTCTACGCGCTCGACGAAGGCGAACTCGAAGCGATCCTCGACAAGCTGCGCAAGGATGGCGTGCGTGACACCGCATGGTCGATCAGCCGCTTCAAGGGGCTGGGCGAAATGAGTGCCGCGCAGTTGTGGGAAACCACCATGAATCCCGACACGCGCCGGTTGAGCCCCGTGGCGCTCGGCGGACTCGATTTCGATGCGACCGTGGCGCGCATGAACATGCTCATGGGCAAGGGTGAGGCGGCGCAGCGTCGCAGTTGGCTCGAGGCCAAGGGCAACGAAGTGGAAGCCGACATCTGAGCGGGTTCCCGGGCGTCGGTCCTGTGGCGGGGGCCTCACGCGCGGGCAGGCCAGCGTGAGCGCTCACATCGTGGGATAATCCAGCCTTCACCCTACCGGGAGTCGCGTTATGTTGCGTTCCATGCGTTGCATTTTCGTGCCATTGCTGCTTGTCGGCGCAAGCGCCACCGCGTTGGCGCAGTCGGCTCAGCCGCGCGTCTTCTTTGTGGTGCCCACGGACGGCGCAACGGTGTCGAACCCGGTCGTGGTCAAATTCGGCGTCGAGGGCATGGCGATCAAACCGGCGGGCGACATGACGTCCAATGCCGGTCATCACCACCTCATCATCGACGGCGACCCCATTCCCGCAGGTCAGGTCGTCCCCACGGACGACACGCACCTGCATTTTGGTAAAGGTCAGACCGAAACGAGCGTCAATCTGACGCCCGGCGATCACACGTTGACGTTGCAGTTCGCCAATGGTGCTCATCAATCGTACGGTCCCGCCATGAGCCAGACCATCAAGGTGCATGTCAAAGGTCGGTAACTCCAACGTTTCGACGGCGGGCCGCATTCGAGCGATCCGCCGACATTCCGCGCTGCGACGTTTCGCCGGGCCCGTGCTGGCCGCCGTGCTGCTCGTCGCGACGCCATTCGCACACGCCGAACTCTACGGTTATGTCGATGAGAACGGTGTCGCCCATCTCGCGGCGCGCAAGCTCGACGCGCGTTATCGCCAGGTCGTCGGGGCGGGCGGCAACGTCGATCAGCGCGCGTCGCACGGCAATACGGTCAGTGGCGTGGATCGCTCGCGCCTGTACGATGCCCTTGCCCGACATCCCAATCTGAAGACGCTCGCCCCCGTGATTGCGCAGGCGGCGCAGCGTTATCACGTCGACGTGGCGTTGCTCAAAGCGGTCATTGCGGCCGAGTCGGGGTTCGATAGCGCCGCAGTGTCACCCAAAGGCGCCGTCGGCTTGATGCAAGTCCTTCCGGCAACGGGCGAGCGCTATGGCGTGCGCGCGGACGCGCGGCGCACCGTCGCCGACAAGCTCGCGGATCCGCGGACCAATGTGCTGACCGGAGCCCGCTATCTGCGTGATCTGCAAGCGCGTTATCCCGATCGTCTCGAACTGGTGCTCGCGTCGTATAACGCGGGTGAGGGCGCCGTGGCGCGTCACGCCGACCAGATCCCGCCGTATGCCGAAACGCGTGACTACGTGGCGACCGTGCTCGAACTTTATCGACGCTTCGACCCCGATGCACCTGCCCTCGGGCAGGGCGGCGGGGCGATACGCGTCAGCCGGTCGAGCGCAGGGGGCGCTTACGTGGGTCACGTCGGCGGTGCCCGTGTGAGCGGTTCGCGCGACGGCCGCATCCACGTCATTCTGGGCGCGCCGTCCGGCTTGCCGGTCGTGCCTGCTGCCCTGCCGAACGCGCCGGTCCGTGAATCGGCGCAAGGGGCACTCTCGTCTTCGCCAACGATTGACTGACGTACCCCGGCAACATTGCCGGAGGGGGCATGACGGCGGCGTCGGTATTGGCGCATGTCGATTCCCGCGACCTGACGCTCGGATTCGTCCGAAACGCGTGCGCAATCACGCCGATTCCGGCGTCCTCTCATCCGAAAACACGCCTCGCTTTGCCAATCGGACGTGTTTTTGCCGAAATGTGCCGACGAGCTTGGTATGATCTCGCGGTCAACGCCTCCCTGAACGCTCGTCAAACGTTCGCAGCAAACCCATAGGTTTTATGGAACAAGTAGAAGATCTCTTTACGCAACCGTCGGATGACGACACGCTGACGCTCGGCGCCTATGCCGAGCGTGCCTATTTGGATTATGCGATCAGTGTTGTCAAAGGCCGTGCACTGCCGGATGTGTGCGACGGCCAGAAGCCGGTGCAGCGCCGGATTCTGTTTGCAATGAATGAAATGGGCCTCGCGGCCGACGCCAAGCCGGTGAAGTCGGCGCGCGTGGTCGGCGATGTGCTCGGCAAGTTTCACCCGCACGGCGACCAGTCCGCCTATGACGCGCTGGTGCGTCTCGCGCAGGACTTCTCCATGCGCTATCCGCTCATCGATGGTCAGGGCAATTTTGGCTCGCGCGACGGCGACGGCGCGGCGGCCATGCGTTACACCGAAGCGCGTCTGACGCCGATCGCGAAGCTGTTGCTCGACGAGATCGACGCGGGCACCGTGGACTTCGTGCCGAATTACGACGGCTCGACACAGGAGCCGCGGCTGTTGCCGGCGCGCCTGCCGTTCGTGCTGCTCAACGGGGCGTCGGGGATTGCCGTGGGGCTCGCGACGGAAATTCCGTCGCACAACCTGCGCGAAGTCGCGTCGGCGGCGGTTGCCCTGATTCGCAACCCGAAGCTCGACGACGCCGAATTGATGACGCTCGTGCAGGGCCCGGACTTCCCGGGCGGCGGCCAGTTGATTTCGAGTGCGGCGGACATACGCGCGGCCTACGAAAGCGGCCGTGGCAGCCTCAAGATGCGCGCGCGCTGGAAGATCGAAGAGATGGCGCGAGGCCAGTGGCAGGCGGTGGTCCATGAGCTGCCGCCGAACACGTCGGGTCAGAAGGTGCTCGAGGAAATCGAGGAAATCACCAATCCGAAGGTCAAGCTCGGCAAGAAGACGCTGACGCCCGAGCAGCAGAATCTCAAGCAGTCGATGCTCGGCATGCTCGACGCGGTTCGCGACGAATCGGGCAAGGACGCCCCCGTGCGACTGGTGTTCGAACCGAAGTCGAGCCGCATCGACCAGCAGGAATTCATCACGATGCTGCTCGCGCACACGAGCCTGGAGTCGAGCGCGTCGGTGAACCTCGTGATGGTCGGCGCCGACGGCCGCCCGACGCAGAAGTCGCTGCGCGACATCCTGACAGAGTGGATCGGATTCCGCTTCGCGACGGTCACGCGCCGCTCGCGCCACCGTCTGGGCAAGGTGGACGACCGGATCCACATTCTCGAAGGCCGGATGATCGTCTTCCTGAATATCGACGAAGTCATCCGCATCATTCGCGAGTCCGACGAGCCGAAGGCCGCGCTGATGAGTGCGTTCGGGTTGAGCGAGCGTCAGGCGGAAGACATTCTGGAAATCCGTCTGCGTCAGTTGGCGCGTCTGGAAGCGATCAAGATCGAGCAGGAACTGGCGTCGTTGCGCGACGAAAAGGCGAAGCTGGAAGAATTGCTCGCCAACGACAGCACGATGAAACGTTTGATCATCAAGGAAATCGAAACCGACGCGAAGCAGTTCGGTGACGATCGCCGCACGCTGATTCAGGAAGAGAAGCGAGCCGTGGCCGAAGCGCGAGTGGTCGACGAGCCGGTGACGGTCGTGGTGTCCGCCAAGGGGTGGGTGCGCGCGCTCAAGGGCCATGGCCTGGATGCACAAGGTTTCTCGTTCAAGCAGGGCGACGCGCTGTATGGCGCGTTCGAATGCCGCACCGTCGATCCGCTGATCGCGTGGGGCAGTAATGGCCGTGTCTATTCGGTGCCCGTGGCGCTACTACCGGGCGGGCGGGGTGACGGCGTGCCGCTCACGTCGTTGATCGAACTGGAGTCGGGCTCGCGCTTGCTGCATTACTACGCGGCGTCGGGCGAGCAACCGCTGCTGCTTGCTACGTCGACGGGCTTCGGATTCACGACGAAGCTGGGCGATATGGTCAGCCGAGTGAAGGCCGGCAAGTCGTTCATGACCATCGACGAAGGTGCGGCACCGCTGGCCCCCACGCCGATCTGGCAGGGTGCCAGCGCGGTGGCGTGCCTGTCGAGCGACGGTCGTCTGCTCGTGTTCGGCATGGACGAAATGAAGTCGCTCACGGGCGGCGGACGCGGTGTCACGCTGATCGGGCTCGACGACAAGCAGACGCTGGTGTCGGTCGTGCCGATCGGCGAAGCCGGCGTCATCGTGTATGGCGAAGTGCGTGGAGGCAAGCTTCAGGCCGAAACGCTCTCGGGGGCGTCGCTGGCCCCGAACATCGGCAAGCGCGCCCGCAAGGGACGTGCGCCGGCGGTCAAGTTCGCGACGTTCAAGCCGCGTTCGCTCGAGCCGGTGCTGCCGGCCGCCCCTTCGGCATCCTGACGGAGTCACGCATGAACGTTTATGCCTTGAGTTTGTTCTTGCATCTGGTGAGTGTGGCTGTCTGGATCGGGGGAATGTTCTTTGCGCTGGCCTGCCTGCGTCCGGCGTCCTCCGAATTGTCGCCGCAGCAACGTCTGCCGTTATGGGAAGCGGCGCTCTCGCGCTTTTTCACCTGGGTAGGCGTGGCCATCGTTCTGATCCTGCTGTCGGGCGGTCACATGATGCTCGAGATGGGCGGCATGCGCGCCCGTTGGCCGGTGCATGCGATGGCCGGCATCGGCGTGGTGATGATGCTCGTCTTCGGTCACATTCGCTTTGCGCTGTTTCCGCGTCTGCAACGCGCGGTGCAGGCGCAGTCGTGGCCGGACGGCGCTGCCGCGGTCAACGGGATCCGGCGGCTCGTGATCCTGAATCTTGTGCTGGGCGTCGTGGTCATCGGTCTGGCGGCGTCACTGCGCGGCTGATCGCGGGTTGCGCGGGGCCTCATGCCCCTGGCGGCGTCTCGTGAAGGCGGCCCGCCACTTCACGGCAAATCGCGACGAACGCCTGTACTAACGGGCTCGTGTCGTCGCGACGCTTGGCCAGCAGCAGGGGCGTGTGCGCGTCGGGCTCGCTGAGATCCATGAAGCATGCGCCCTCGATCTGGATGCATCGCACGGCGGCTGGGAGTATCGCCACTCCCAGCCCGCTCGCCGCGAGTGCGACGATGGTGGTCGACTCGCGTGCTTCCTGCACGACGCGCGGCGCAAATCCTGCACGCTCGCACATCCGCCGTATTTTTCCATCGATTGCCGTACCCACATCGTGCGGATGCATGATGAACGCCTCATTGGCCAGGTCGGCCATGGACAGGCTTGCGCGCCCTGACAGCGCATGACCCTGGTGCAAGACTACGACCAGGGCCTCGTCGATCAACGTCTCGAAGCTGAGGCCCGCGATCGGCGGCGCATCATCCGCCTGACGTACCAGACCGATGTCCAACGTGCGCTCGGTGAGCGCGTCCCGTTGCCGCTCCGAAGGCGATTCGATCAACGTCAGCGTCACACGTGGATATCGCAGGCGATAGCCGGTAAGGACCCGTTTCATCAGGTTCGTCATCGGTGCGGACGTCGTGAACGCGATGCGCAATTCCCCGGCCTCGAGTCCCGCAATCTGTTGCACCTCCTGACGGGCGGCTTCCGCGTCGGCGAGGATCTGACGCGCCCGCACGAGGAACGCCCGCCCGGCGGTGGTCAGGAAGACGCGTCGCTGCGAGCGCTCGAAGAGCGCCACGCCCAATTCGTCCTCCAGCGCGCGGATCTGCATGGAGAGCGGCGGCTGGCCGATATTGAGCTTTTGCGCCGCACGGCTGAAATGCAACGCTTCAGCGACGGCCACGAAGTAGCGCAGATGACGCAGTTCCATCCCTCAGTCCTCGATTGATCTTTTTTATATATGGAAATATCGCTTAAATATATATTGGACGCGGGGTAACGGCAAACCTATGATTCGTTGTATACATTTCCCCCCAGACTCGCGTGAGCCGGTCCAGCGTCATGGCATCAACGAACTCCCTTGCTCTTCCCAGCGGCGTCGCCGCGGGCGTCGGTACGCCGGCATCCAAGCTTCCGGCCGGCGTCGCGCGCGGCACTCGTGAGTACGCCGTCATCAGCCGGGCGCTCTTTTTCGGTGGCTTTTCGACGTTCGCCCAGTTGTACTGCATGCAGTCGCTGTTGCCGCTGCTGACCACGACATTCGGTATCACACCGGCACAGGCGAGTTGGTCGGTCTCGGCAGCCACGATGATGATGGCGCTAGGTCTGCTCGTGACTTGTGTCGCCGCGGACCGTGTGAGCCGCAAGCGGATGATGACCATTGCGCTGCTCAGTTCCTCGGTGCTCACGCTCGCGAGTGCGTTCTCCACCAACTTCGGGACGATCGTCATCCTCGGCGCCCTCAAGGGCTTGGCGCTCTCCGGACTGCCCGCCATCGCAATGGCGTACCTGAGCGAGGAAATCGATCAGCGCTCGCTCGGAATGTCGATGGGGCTCTATATTGGCGGGAACATTCTCGGTGGTATGGCCGGACGCGTGCTGTCCGCGTTCATCGCCGACCTGTTCTCGTGGCGCGTGTCGGTGGCGGTCATCGGGCTGGTCTGTTTGGCGATGGGGCTGGAGTTCGCCCGCAGCCTGCCGCATTCGCGTCGTTTTTCGCCGCGCGACATGACGGTGCGCGAAGCGATCGGACATGCACGCCGCCACCTCGGTGATCCCGCGCTGCTGGGTCTGTACCTGTTCGCCGGCCTGATGATGGGCAGCTTCGTGAGTGTGTACAACTATCTGGGCTTTCACCTGTCGGCGCCGCCATTTCATTTGCCGCACGCCGCCATTGGTGCAATCTTTGCGATGTATCTGATCGGCGTGATTGGCTCGTTCATCGCGGGACCGCTGTCGGACCGCGTGGGACGTCCCCGACTGCTGTGGGTGCTGGTGGCGTTGGCGTTCGTGGGACTGTTGACCCTGCTGGCGTCGCAAGTGCTGGGCGTGGTGATCGGTCTCGCGATCTTTACGTTCGGCTTCTTTGGGGCGCACACCGTCGCCAGCAGTTGGGTGGGACGCCGCGCGACCGAAGGGCGGGCGATCGCCTCGGCGCTGTACCTGTTTTTCTACTACATGGGCTCCAGCCTGCTCGGCAGCTACTCGGGCGTGATGCTCAAGGCGCACGGCTGGCACGGCGTGATTGCCCTGCTGGCGGTGGCGGTCGTGCTGTCGCTCGCTGTCGCGATAGCCATGCGGCGCGCATACGGCAGCGGCAAGCCGCGCTGATCCTCACCGGCAACGCGCGCCAACGCGCAGAACGATTCCCCGGTCCCTGAACCGGAACGTCCGCGCACGCCGAACATAAGCGCGTGACGCGCGATCGGCGCGTGGCCGGCGCGATGCCCACCTCGTTTCCGTCACCCCGATTCCATGGGGGCACACCGCCGAACGCACCGACCAGAAAGTCGATCATGACGCGCACGCGCGCGCTGAGGTGTCGGCGGCTCGGGTACATGGCGAGTATGTCGATTTCAGGCAGACGATAGCCGGGCAGCACCTGAACGAGCTTGCCCGAACGCAGATCGTTGCCGATCAGGAACGTGGGTTGCCAGATGATGCCTTGCCCGGCCAGCGCCGCCGCGCGCGCCGTATCACCGTTATTGGTATGCATGTGGCAGTCGACCCGCACGGCGTGGGTCTTGCCGCCACCGTCGATCAGTTGCCACTCGTCGCCGGTGGCCGCATACGTGTACCCGATACAGCGATGCGTGATCAGGTCCGCCGGCACGGTTGCGTGTCCGACGCGGTCGATCATCTTCACGTCGGCGTTCGTGGGTTACTCGTTCGCCTTTCCCGGCACGGCAGCCTACGCGGTGAGCAAGGCCAGGCTGATCGGGTTGACGCAGGCGCTTTCCGCCGAGTACGTTGAGCAGGGTGTGCGCGTCAGCGCCGTGTTGCCCGGCCCCGTGGACACGGAGATGTATCGTGACATGAACGACACCGACGCGTCGCCATCTGAATGCATTCACTGAAAAGGAAATCACTCATGGACCTGCAATTGAAGGGCAAACTCGCGCTGGTCAGCGGAAGCACGGCCGGCATTGGTCTCGCCATTGCTCGCACATTGGCGGAGGAAGGCGCGCGCGTGATCGTCAATGGTCGCGCCCAGTCATCGGTCGACGACGTGGTTGCGCAACTCAAAGCGAACACCGGCGGCGACGTGTACGGATTTGCGGGGGATCTGAGTACCGCGGCGTCAGCGGACGAACTCGCGCGGCGCTATCCGAACGTGGAGATTCTGGTCAATAACCTGGGTATCTTCGAGCCCAAGCCGTTTGAAGCCATTCCCGACGAGGACTGGCAGCGTTTCTTCGACGTCAACGTGCTGAGTGGCGTGCGTTTGGCGCGTCTGTTCCTGCCGGCGATGCGGCAGGCCAACTGGGGACGCATTATTTTCATTTCGAGCGAAAGCGCCGTACAGATTCCCGCTGAAATGATCCACTACGGGATGACGAAGACCGCGCAGCTTGCGGTCTCGCGTGGGCTCGCGGAAGCGGTTGCCGGCACGGGCATTACCGTCAATAGCGTGCTGCCGGGGCCGACCAAATCGCGGGGCGTGGGGGAATTCGTGGAGACCCTCGCAAAGGCCGATGGCAAATCGTTCGAAGCGTTCGAGAAGGAATTCTTCGAAACGGTACGCCCTACATCGCTCATCAAGCGATTCGGTTCGCCGCAGGAAATTGCGTCCCTTGTGGCTTATGTCGCCAGTCCGCTGTCGTCGGCGACGACAGGCGCTGCGTTGCGAGCCGATGGGGGCGTGATCAAGAGTGCCTTCTAGACCCACACGAGCATTGCGCCGGCGCTGCCCAGTGCTTGCTCGATGAAGGATCGGCGGGGGCGGTTGTGGTTCGGGGAGGGAGACGGCCGTAAGGCGGCACGCCTCCCATCACAACACCATTCGCCGAGCGTCAGACGGCCATCGAACGATGGTCAGGCGAGTTCGGCGATCAGCTCGATCTCGACGCAGGCGCCCAGCGGGATCTGTGCGACGCCGAAGGCCGAACGCGCGTGCTTGCCGGCATCGCCGAAGACTTCCGCGATCAGTTCCGACGCACCGTTCGTCACCAGGTGCTGATCGGTGAAATCCTGCGTCGAGTTGACCAGGCTCATCAGCTTCACGACACGCTTGACCTTGTTCAGGTCGCCCGTGTGCGCGTGGAGTGTGGCAATCAACTCGATGGCCACGGCGCGTGCCGCGGCCTTGCCTTCGTCGACGCTCACGTCCTGGCCGAGCTTGCCCGCCCAGATCTTGCCGTCTTTCTTGGGCAAGTGGCCCGAGAGGAACACGGTGTTGCCGGTCTGCGCGCTCATCACGTAGGCGGCAGCGGGCGCACCAGCGGTCGGCAGTTCAATACCCAGTTGCTTCAGTTTGTCGTAGACGGACATGTACGGCTTCCTTGCAGATACGTTGGGCCGGACCGAGACATCGGCCCGACAGGTGGGTTGAGAGTGGGTCGATGACCGCGTCCGTCGGCGACCGGCCTGAATCGCTTCAGGCCGGCAGAGGCGACAAACGGATCAGGCGGCGTGCCGCGCGAGCGCCTCGGCTACGAGGGCTCCGAGGCGCGCAACGCCTACCTCGATCTTCTCGGGCGGCACGGTGACGAACGACAGCCGCAGCGTATTCGAGGGCGGCGTGCCGACATAGAACGGCGCACCGGGCACGAAGGCGACGTTCTGCGCAATCGCTTTATCCAGCAACTGCATGGTGTCGATGCCGGCGGGCAATGTCAACCAGATGAACATGCCGCCGGCCGGCGGGGTCCAGGTGGTGCCCGTCGGCATGTGCTTGGCCAGTGACGCGAGCATCGCCTTCGCCTGCGCGGCGTAGAGCGTGCGGATCGACGGGATGTGCGTGTCCAGGAAGCCGTCCTTCACGACCTCGTAGGCGATGCGCTGCGTGAGACTCGGTGTGTGCAGGTCGGCGGCCTGTTTGGCCTGCACCAGCTTGGCGATCACTGCCTGTGGGCCGATGATGAAGCCGAGGCGCAGCCCCGGCGCGAGCACCTTCGAGAACGATCCCATGTAAAGCACGTGCGCCGGGGCGAGCGACATGAGGCTCGGCAGGCGCTCGCCTTCGTAGTCGAGTTCGCCATACGGATCGTCTTCGATGATCGCCAGGCCGTCGCGCTTGGCAATGGCGGCCAGCGCTTCGCGGCGCGCCATCGGCAGGCGACGTCCGGTCGGGTTCTGGAAGTTCGGCATGGCATACAGGAACCGCGCACCCTTCGTTTGGTCGGGCGTGAGCGCCTCGGGCAGCAGACCGTGCTCGTCGGTCGGCACCGGCACATACGTCGGGGCGAACAGCGAGAACGATTGCAGCGCACCCAGGTAGCTCGGCGCTTCGACCAGCACGCGGCTGCCTTCGTCGATGAAGATCTTGCCGATCAGGTCCAGGCCCTGCTGTGACCCGGTGGTGATCATCACGTTCTCGGGCGCGAGCGTCAGGCCGTCGCGCGAGTAGCGCTTCGCGATCCATTCGCGCAGCGGGGCGAACCCTTCGGTGGCGCTGTATTGCAGTGCGGCCTGCGGCGAGTCGGTCAGTACGCGCTCGGCGGCCGCGCGCATGCGCTCGATGGGGAAGGTCGCGGGCGACGGCAGGCCGCCGGCGAACGAAATGACGTCCGGGCGCTCCGTGACCTTGAGGATTTCGCGAATCGCCGAGCTGGTGAGATGGCGGGCACGTTCGGAATATTGCCAATCATGCATGAGGGTCTCGCTTTGAGAGGGCGGCCGGATCGACCGGCCGCTGATATCGGGCGTTGCGCGTGCCGAGCGCGTGGGGGCTGGCGCAAGCGCCGGGGGTAGACGCGTCGCGGCGCAGGGATCGCATGCGCCGTGGCGTGCCTTCAGACCGGTTTGCCCGTGAGTCGCGAGGCGCCGATCTTCATGTTCTTGCCGAGTGCGATGGTCAGGACGACGCCCGCGGCGAAGAGCCACGTTGCCGTGTCGACGTGTTCGCCAAAGAAGAGGGCGGACAGCGCAATCGTAAAGAAAATCTGAAGCAATTGTACTTGGCCCACGCGTGCGATTCCGCCCATGGCGAGACCGGCGTACCACGCGAAGAAGCCAATGAACTGTGAGAAGAGGGTGACGTAGGCGAACGCGCCCCATGCCTTGCCGCTCACCGGCCACGGCTGATGCCACGCCAGCCAGCCCACCGGCAGCAGCAGCACCGGCGCCGACACCACGAGCGCCCAACAGATCACTTGCCACCCGCCCATCTCGCGGGCGAGCTTGCCGCCCTCGGCGTAGCCGAGCGCACCGATGACCACCGCCAGCAGCATCAACCCGTCGGCCGCATGCAGGCTGCCACCCCCGGCGCGCAGCGCGAAGGCGATCACCAGCACGCTGCCGATCAGGGCGCAGCCCCAGAAGCCGCGCGACGGACGTTCGCCGCCGAGCCAATAGGCGTAGATCGCGACGCAGAACGGCTGCAAGCCGTTGACGACCGCGCCGTGCGACGCCGGAATCGTCTTCATCGCCCATGCGGAAAACACCGGGAACGCAATGATCACGCCCAACGAGGTGATGGCAAGACTCTTGATCTGGCGTGGCGTGGGCCACGCCTCGCGACGCCACCAGAGCAGGGCGCCCGCGAACACGGAGGCGACCAGCGCGCGCCCCAGTCCGTTGAGCAACGGGTTGACTTCCGCGACGACGATGCGCGTCATCGGCAACGTCAGGCTGAAGATCAGCACGCCGATCAGTCCGATCAGCATGCCCCGGGATTCACGCGAATTCATGGTGTCGCCTCGTATGTCTCGTTCTGGGTTATCCGCCCGCCATGCGGTGTGCCGGGCGCTCGGTACCGCGGGCCTAGCGCAGCGTGCGCGGCCCGTCGGGGGTTTCGATTTCGGCGGTGAGCGACGGCTCGACCAGCGTGGCTTCGACGTTGACGAGCGCGTCGGCCCCAAGCCACTGCAATTGCGCCTGGATCGCCGCCGCCTGCGGATGGAAGCCGCGCAACGCGGTAACGGCACAATCGGCGCTCGGCAGCGCATCGCTCGGGTGCTGCGCCGAATCCCATTGGATCAGCGTCGGCAGCAGACCTTGTCCGGCGCCTTGCCAAGCGGGCAGGCTGCCGTCGTCGGGCACGCCGATCCGCCACGACAGCGCGCCGCGCTGCATCGCCATGACCGGGGCCAACCGCTGCGGATACTGCGCCTGCCACCGTGGCAGCGAGCGCGGGCGCTCCACGCGCGCCACCCAGTGCGCGAGGTAGGGGCCGCGCTCGAGGCGCGCCTGAACGGCCTCGTCGTCGAGGCCGAACCAGCGCGGCCGGTCCGGCGGCGGCGCGTCCGGATCGATGGCGATGATCTCGAGGTAAGCGCCGCCCCACAGTCCCAGCAAACTGTTGTGCGTGCCCATGCGCGCATGCTTGCCGCCGCGCTGCGGCACGACCTCGGTGAGTCCGAGCTGCTCGATGACATGGGCTTCGCCCGCCTCCAGCGTTTGCGCGGCAACGACGAGATGATCCAGTTTCAGGGCTTGGGGTGCGGTCATGGCGGGTTCAGGCGGCAAAATCGATAGCTTACTCCGCCTGGTTCCTTCCTCGGGTCATCCGCGCGAGAGTCGCGTCATGGTCCGATTGGCCATGCGCACCGCCAGATCGCGCCACCCCAGTCGCAAGCCGGTGCGCGCGAGTCGCTTTCCGGCGGACGCGGTGAGTGTCGCCGCAGGATGGCTCACGCGCAGACGCACACCGTCTTGCCATGTGCCCAGCCACACGCGCTGACCGGCCCGAATCTCGAAAGTCTCGCCGGCGTGCAGCCAATGGTCGGCGGGCTCACCTTCGACGGTCAGCCACAGGACACCTTGCAGCACCTGAAGCGATTGCGGCAGGTCGGCAGCCGAGGCCTGCCAGAAAACGGTCCGTTCCCGGTCCAGTTCGAAGAGTCGGATTTCACGCATGGCGGTCTCCAGTTGAGAGGACACTTTATCGGTTAACTCCGGTACAGTACCGGTACAGATGGCAAAGTAATTTTCGGTACAGTTCAGGATTGACAGCGAATTTGGCTGGCGTAGAGTGGCGACCGATGGATAATCCCCGCGATACCGGGCCGACGCGCAGCAGACACTTTGACCGCGAAGCGGCGGTCAGCTTTGCCCAGGTGGATAGACGATGACGACAACGACCCCCATTTCTCCGCTGGTGCTGGCCGACAACGCCGCGCTCGACACGTCGCGCATGACGCTTGTCGATCAGCTCGTGCATTGGGCGAGCCTGCGCATCGAGGAGCGAGTCTTCTTGCCCGGCATGCGCATGCCGTCGATTCGCTCGCTGGCGGAAGACAAGCGTGTGTCGCGCTTTTCCGTCGTCGAGGCGTATGAGCGGCTGGTCGCGCAGGGCTATCTCGAGGCGCGGCGCGGCTCGGGCTTTTATGTGCGCGAGCGGCCCGTGATGCCGCCGCAGAATGCAGCGGCGCCGATGGTTGCGCAAGGGCCCATCGACGTGGCCTGGCTCGTGCGCAGCATGCTTCATTCGGTCGCGCCGGAGCGCGGCCCGGGCATGGGTTATCTGCCGCCGAGCTGGCTCGATGCCGACATGATGACGTCGGCCATGCGCTCCATGAGCCGTCAGTCGAGCGCGCATCTGCTGCAAAGCGGTAACCCGCATGGCTTCCTGCCACTGCGCGTGCAACTTCAGACGCAACTCGCGGATCTCGAAATCGGCGCGCGCCCCGAGCAGATCGTGTTGACGTCGGGCATTACGCAGGCGGTGGACTTTCTGCTGCGTCTGTACGTGCGCGCGGGTGATACGGTGCTGGTGGGCGACCCGGCATGGTTCGTCATGTTCGGCCGCATCGCGTCGCAAGGCGCCCACACCATCGGTGTGCCGTACACCCCCGACGGACTCGACATGCCGGCGCTGGAGCGCCTGGTGCAGCAGCATCGGCCCAAGTTGCTGATCCTCAATTCGATCCTGCAGAATCCGACTGGAACGTCGCTGACGCCGGCGCGCGCTTTCCAGATCCTGCGCCTGGCCGAGCAGTACGATTTCATGGTGCTAGAAGACGATATCTACTGTGACCTGTGTCCATCGCACCAGCCGGTGGCGCGTCTGGCGAGCCTCGATCAGCTCAAGCGCGTGATCTACATGGGCAGCTTCTCGAAGACGCTCGCCGCGAATCTGCGCGTGGCGTTCGTGGCGTGTTCGCCGGCGCTGGCGAAGACTTTCGTCGATCACAAGATGCTGTCCGGCTCGACGACGCCCGAGATCAACGAGCGGATCGTCTACAAGGCGCTGACCGAGGGGCATTACCGGCGTCACGTAGAGCGCTTGCGTACGCGTCTCGATGAGGTGCGCGACACCACGCGCCGGCGTCTGGAGCGCATCGGCCTGCGCATGTTCGGCGAACCGACGTCGGGCATGTTTTTCTGGGTCGACACTGGTGTCGATACCAGCGCGGTCGCCGCCGCGGGGCACGAAGCGGGCTTCCTGTTTGCGCCGGGGGCGTTGTTCTCGCCGCGTCAGGCGCCGAGTACCTGGATGCGCATGAATATCGCCTGTTCCAGCGATCCCGCCATGCTGACCTTCCTCTCGCGGCAGCTCGAACTGGCCGCCTGAGCGGGTGTGGGCGCGAGCCCGATGGTGGCGGTTCGACCGTGTCGCTGGCATCGCGCGTCGCCAGGTTTTGCCGTAATTTTCCGTATCGTCGCGCAAGCTGCCGCGAAATAACCCTTCTGCCGGCCTTGAAATGCCGGCCCGCCGTCCCTATTTTCATCGGGTACCGCCGCTCCGGCAGCGCGCGCGCAAGTGCGCCGGCCGGCGGTCAGTGTCGATATTCCATCCATCTCACCGATTCACGAGGATTCCCGACCATGGCGCAAGACACCATGAGCTTTCAGGCAGAAGTCAAACAGCTTCTGCAACTGATGATTCATTCGCTGTACAGCAACAAGGAAATCTTCCTGCGCGAACTGATCTCCAACGCTTCCGATGCCGCCGACAAGCTGCGCTTCGAGGCGATCAACGACGCCGCGCTGTACGAGCAGGATCCGGAACTCAAGATTCGCGTGTCGTTCGACAAGGACGCCCGCACCGTCACCATCGAGGACAACGGCATCGGCATGAGCCGCGAGGAAGCCATCGAGCATCTCGGCACGATCGCCAAGTCCGGCACCAAGGAGTTCTTCTCGCGCCTGTCGGGCGATCAGCAGAAGGACGCCGCGCTCATCGGCCAGTTCGGCGTGGGCTTCTACTCGGGCTTCATTGTGGCCGATCGCATGACGGTCGAGTCGCGCCGCGCCGGCCTGCCGGCTTCGGAGGGCGTGCGCTGGTCGTCGGCGGGCGAGGGCGACTTCACGGTCGAGACCATCGAGCGCGCCCCGCGCGGCACCGCCATCACGCTGCATCTGCGCGACGGCGAAGACGAACTGCTCTCGTCGTGGCAACTCCAGTCGATCATCCGCAAGTATTCGGATCACATTTCGCTGCCGATCGTCATGCGCGGCGAGACGTGGGACGAAGAGAAGAAGGCGATGGTGCCCGCCGAGACCGACGAGACCGTCAACCAGGCGAGCGCGCTGTGGACCCGCAGCAAGAGCGAGATCACGGACGAGCAGTACACGCAGTTCTATCAGCACATCGCGCACGATATGCAGGCGCCGCTGGCGTGGACGCACAACCGCGTTGAAGGGCGCAGCGAATATACGCAACTGCTGTATGTGCCGGGCCATGCGCCGTACGATCTCTGGGATCGCAATTCGCAGGGCGGGCTGAAGTTGTACGTCAAGCGCGTGTTCATCATGGACGACGCGGAACAACTGCTGCCGAACTACCTGCGCTTCGTGCGCGGGGTGGTCGACTCCGCCGATCTGCCGCTCAATGTGTCGCGTGAAATCCTGCAGGAAAGCCGCGACGTGAAGGCGATCCGCGAGGGTTGTGCAAAGCGCGTGTTGGGACTGCTGGAAGATCTGGCCGAGAACCAGAAGGACAAGTACACGCAGTTCTGGGGCGCGTTCGGGCAGGTGCTCAAGGAAGGTACCGGCGAGGATCAGGCGAACCGCGAGCGCATTGCCAAGCTGTTGCGCTTTGCGAGCACGCACAACGATTCGGCCGAGCAGAACGTGTCGCTGGCCGACTACGTCAGCCGCATGAAGGACGGTCAGGACAAGATCTACTACGTCACGGCCGAGAGCTGGGTGGCGGCAAGCCATAGTCCGCATCTGGAAGTGTTCCGCAAGAAGGGCGTGGAAGTGCTGTTGCTGACCGATCGCGTCGACGAGTGGATGCTCTCGTACGTGCACGACTTCGACGGCAAAGCGCTGGTGAGCGTGGCGCGCGGCGACCTGGATCTGGGCGCGCTGGAAGATGCCGGGGAGAAGGCCGCGCAGGAGAAGACCAGCGACGCGCTCAAGCCGCTCATCGAGAAGATGAAGGAAGTGCTGGGCGACAAGGCCAAGGACGTGCGCGTGACGTTCCGTCTGACCGATTCGCCGTCGTGCCTGGTGTCGGATGAGAACGACATGAGCGGCACGCTGCAGCGCTTGATGAAGGCGGCGGGGCAGAAGATGCCGGAATTCCGTCCGATTCTCGAAATCAACCCGGAGCATGCGTTGATCCAGCGTCTGACGGCAGAGCGTGCCGATCTGGCGGACTGGGCGCAACTGCTGTTCGATCAGGCGCTGCTGGCCGAAGGCGGCAGCCTGGAAGACCCGGCGGCGTATGTGAAGCGTACGAACGCGTTGCTGCTCGCCGCGCAGTGAGCGCGCCAGTGCAGACCGCGCAGCGCTGACCATGGCGTTGCCGATGGGCCCCCGCGTCGATATGTCGCGGGGGCTTTTTGTTTTTGGGTGCGAGCGTTACGGGGCGGCGGATCAAGGGTGTCGGGCCGGTGTCCGTAGACCGGCTCCAATGCCGCCGCTGTGTCACGTGTGGGCGATGCGCCGTCGCCTTGCGCCTTTATAATGCCGAGCCATGACTTTCCGATTTGATGTGGGGGGGCGGCGCTGGCAGGCTGTCCCGTCGCCGGCGCTTTCGCGTCGTCATAAAGATTGGCTTACGCGGGGCGGCGCGCTCACGCGCCATCTGTCGACCCTGGGGCGCGTGAGCGTGCGCGTCGTGGCGGAACGAGTGATGCCCGCCGACGCGGACCAGTGCCGCGCCATCGGTGTGCCATTGCGCACGCCGATGTGGGCCCGCGACGTCATCCTGCTGGTCGACGGCGAACCGGTGGTCGTGGCGCACAGCGTCACGCCGCTCGCTAATAGCCGCTCGATCTGGCAGGCCATGCGTCGCTTGCGCACGCGGCCGCTGGCCGATTTGCTCTATCACGATCCCACCGTCACGCGGTCCATGCTGGTGTCGTGCCCGCTTGCGCCGCGCCACCTGTTGCACGGCCGTGCGCGTCATGATGCGCGCGACCCGCTTGTCGGTGCGAATCCACGTGCGCGGTTGTGGGCGCGTCGTTCGGTCTTCGTGCGCCGTGGCGCGCCGTTGCTTGTCACCGAAGCGTTCCTGCCGCGTTTCTGGCGGCGTTTGGAAGCGACGCACGGCGTGCTGGCTCACGACGGATGCGTGTCATGACGACGCACCTCATCCCCGAACGCAAACGCAACTTTCCGCCGGTGGTGGACGCGCAAACGCGCGTCCTGATTCTCGGCAGCCTGCCCGGCGACGTCTCGCTGGCGCACCAGCAGTATTACGCGCATCCACAGAATCGCTTCTGGCATCTGGTGGGCGATACGATCCGCGTCGACCTGCCGTCGCTCGCCTACGATGCGAAGCTGCAGTCGCTGCTCGCGCATCGCATCGGGTTGTGGGACGTGGTGGCCGAGGCGCGACGCGAAGGCAGCCTCGACAGCAACATCCGCGACCATACGGGCAACGACCTGATCGGTCTCATCGAGACGCTGCCCGATCTCGAGGTGATTGCATTCAATGGCGGCACGGCAGCACGGTTGGGCATGAAAGCGCTGGCGCAACATGCGCAGCGGTACCGGATCGTGATGCTTCCCTCCAGCAGCCCGGCCTACACCTTGGCCTACGCGGAAAAGCTGCGCACGTGGCAGGCATTGACCGCGTGACGGCCTGTCGAGTTGCGCGTTCCGGCGTAGCTCGGTCATGCCCGCACGTGGCTGCACGCAACTGTGCGAGGCGCGGGGGGGGCGATCCAGGGGGCGGTGCATCAAACCCTGGCTGAACCTTTGGACGTGTCGTTCGAGCCGACGACGTTGCGGATCAACTGATCCATCTCCTTGATGATGTCCGCCAGCACCTGTGTGATCACCGCGAACTCCCTGCCATGCTCGCCCGCCCGCGCCGCCGAGATGCGCGCATTGAGCGCAACGATGTTGGCTTGCATCGAAATACCGCTGAGGCGTTCCACGAGGTCGGTCTGGCGTTTGCGAACGGCGACTTCGCAACGGTGCATTTCCTCCTGATAGGCCTGCGTGACGGTCTGTAGCAGGTCAAGTAGCGGGGTGGCCTGTGCGACCAGCGCATCGAGGGATGACGCTTGCCGATGGGGGTCCGCCAAAGGGGCGTTTATCGCGGCTCTGACCTGGGCGATGAAATCACGGATACGCGCGTCGGCGCGCGGACTGCCGAAATAAAGCTGCTGCAAGGCGCTGGAGAACGCGCCAGGAAAACGCTCATTGCCCGTCGCGAGATCCGAATGCGCCGACTCGAACATCGACAGACACTGGCGTGCGATATCGAGCGCAGCCGTGTCCCCACGCGAAGCGAGCAACAACTGAAGGATGATCCGTTGCGACAGCATGCGCTGCCTGCCGGAGAGGTTGATCAATGTGCCGAGGGTTTCAGCGGACACTTCGGCCTCGGTTGACTGCGTGGAGAAAGCGTTCATGCCATGCCTTACAGAGAGTGTCGACGCAGAGGCGCGCCGCGCTGAACGGCAAAGCAAAAGCGCCCCGAAGCGAGATGCCTGCGAGCCGGTTGCCCGGTGCGTGGTCATCTCGCTTCGGGGCGCCATTGCCCGGGACGCTCCTTTTCGGAGCATGTCATCGCGACTTGCCAGTTTGTTTTCAGGCCGCCGTTGGCCTGTGCGTGTCTTCTGCAATATCCATGCCATCGCTCATCGCAGTGGCCCTGGGCGTCGGGGCGCAGCGAAATGGTGCGGCGGATCCTGCCCGGGGCACTGATCTTGTGCCGGATGCGTCATCGCGACGCGTGCGTTGCGGCGTCTCGACGGGGCGGGAAGCGAACCCGGTACAATGCGTTCCCATCGGAATCTCCCGAGTTTCATTGAAGGACACATGACCCTCATCAAACGCAAATCCATCGAAGCCGAAGCATTCGTCAGCGACGAGCGCACCGCCCGTTCCCCCCGTCCCGCGTACAAGCCGCGTTTCGCGCCGGTGACGTTTTCCGAAATGGGTGGCGTGCGTTACCTGCACTTCGGCACCCCGTGGGTGCAAGGGGCAATGCGTCTGTCCAAGCCTGACCGGATCGAGCTGGAATACGCGCAACAGATGATGGCCTGGCTGCTGTTCATGCGTGCACCCAAGCACGTGGTGCAACTGGGTCTCGGCACTGGGTCGCTCACCAAGTTCTCGCATCGCCAGTTCCCGCGTACACAGGTCACCGCCGTGGAGCTGAACCCGGCCGTGGTCGTGGCGGCGCGCACCATGTTCAGCCTGCCCGATGACTCGCGCCGATTGAAGGTGCTGGAAGCGGATGCCTGGGATTTCGTCACCGACCCGGCGAGGCATGGCACGGTCGACGTGTTGCAAGTCGATCTCTACGACGCGACCGCACGTGGCCCGGTGCATGACACGCCCGCGTTTTACAAGGCCTGCCGCGCCACGCTGAGCGCACCAGGCATGCTGACGACGAACTTGTTCGGCGATCACGACAGCTATCCGAAGAACATCCGTCGCCTGCGTCAGGCTTTCGATAATCGCGTGATCGAATTCCCGGAAGTGCACGACGGCAACGTGATCGTGCTGGCCTTCAACGGTCCGCTGCTCTCGGTGGAGTGGAAGGATGTGGAAGCCCGCGCGAAGGTGGTGGAAGCCGCCACGGGCCTGCCGGCCAAGCGTTGGGTCAAGCAGCTTCGCTCGGCCAACGGCGACGGTGGTCCGGTGCTGACGATCTGACGTCAGAGCGTCGGCGCAGCTCTGCGCATCTCGGCGCGGCGATGCCTGTCGTGGATGTAAAAAAGCCAGCCGCGAGGCTGGCTTTTCGTTGCGCACGACGGACGTGGCCTTCTCAGGCTGCGACTTCCTCGATGCTCAGCGTCTCGCCGCCGGCCACGATCGCCAGCAGGCGGTCGACGTTCGGGTGCGCGCCCGGACGATTGCGGGCATCGGCCGTGTGCTCGCCGAAGACCGCCAGCCCGTGCTCGGCCGCCTTGGCGTCGAGCGTGCCGAAGGCCTGCTTCAGGTAGTGGTACACGGCGAGCGAGCCTTGCTTGCCCGGTGCGTTCTCGATGGTCGCCACGACTGCGCCCGTGCCGTCGCGCAGCGCAATGCGTGCGATGCCCTCGATGCTGCCGACAGCGGCCATCTGTGCGAGGTTGTCCTTGAAGACCGGGGTCGGTTCGATCATTGCCATGGGGTGCGGCTCCTGCGGTTACGTTGCGTTCGAAAAATGTTGCGGGCCGAATGGTATCACTCCGGCCCGCGCGGCTTCACACAACGCTCACGCGCGCCGCCATTGCAGGATCGTCAGCGTCAGCACGCCTGCGATCAGGCCCCAGAACGCCGAGCCGATGGACAACAGCGTCAGGCCCGACGCCGTCACCATGAACGTGATGAGCGCCGCTTCGCGCTGGCGCATGTCGTGCATGGCGTTGGCCAGGCCGTTCATGATCGAGCCGAACAGGGCGAGCGCGGCAATCGAGACCACGAGGGCCTTCGGAAACGCCGCGAACAAGGCGGCGATGGTCGCCCCGAACGTGCCCGCGATCAGATAGAACGCGCCGGACCATACGGCGGCCGTGTAGCGCTTGGCCGGGTCCTCGTGGGCTTCGCGTCCGGTGCAGATGGCTGCCGTGATGGCCGCCAAATGGATACCGTGCGAGCCGAACGGCGCGAGCAGCACCGAGGCGATGCCCGTCGTCGAAATGAGGGGAGAGGCCGGCACGGTGTAACCGTCGGCACGCAGCACGGCGAGCCCGGGCACATTTTGCGAGGCCATCGCCACCACGAACAACGGGATCGCGATGCTGATCGTGGCCGACAGCGAGAACGAGGGCGTAGTCCACACGGGCTTCGCAAGCGCGATGTGGAAATGGCTGAAATCGAGCAAGCCTGCGCCGCCCGCGACCGCGGTGCCTACGATCAGCGCCAGCAGAATCGCGTAACGCGACGCGAAGCGCTTGACGACGAGATACGTGAAGAACATCGCGAGCACAAGCGCCGTCTGGTGCTGCGCCGCGACGAAGATCTCCAGCCCGATGCGAAACAGGATCCCCGCGAGCAGTGCAGACGCCAGCGCGGGCGGTACGCGGCGCATGATCGTCTCGAAGCCCCCGGTCAGCCCGCACAGGGCGATGAGGGCATTGCAGACGATGAAAGCCCCGATGGCCTCGCCATAGGGCACGCCCGGTAGCGAAGTGATCAGCAGCGCGGCGCCCGGCGTGGACCACGCCACGACCACCGGCGTGCGATAGCGCAGCGATAGCCCGATGGTCGTCACGCCCATGCCGATGGAGAGCGCCCAGATCCACGACGAAATCTGCGCGGGGGTGAGATGGGCGGCCTGTCCGGCCTGGAACATCAGGACGAGCGAGCTGGTGTAGCCCGTCATCATGGCCACGAAGCCGGCAACGACGGCGGACGGCGAGGTGTCCGCCAACGGTCGAAGCGGTGGCAGGGGAGTCGTGCTGGACGTCATGATGGGAAGCGGTCTCTGGGTTCTTGTTACGTTGTTGGTGCGTTGCCTTGCCGCGCCCTGCGACGCCGGGCGGCGAGCCTTACTTGCTCAGCGCGCGCATGGCCGACTCCAGTCCGGCGAGCGTGATCGGATACATGCGGCCCGCGAATAGCTGACGAATGACCGAGATCGACTGGCGATATTGCCATATCGCCTCGGGCTCCGGATTGAGCCAGGCGTGACGCGGGTAGCGGTCGATGAAGCGACGTAGCCATACCGCCCCGGCTTCCGCGTTGTTGTACTCGACCGAGCCGCCCGCCTGCAGCACTTCGTAAGGACTCATCGTCGCGTCGCCCACGAAGATCAGTTTGTAGTCGGGCGGGTATTTGCGCAGCACGTCCCATGTGTCGAAGCGTTCGTTGTGGCGGCGTCGGTTCTGCCGCCACAGGTAGTCGTAGACGCAGTTGTGGAAGTAGTAGAACTCGAGATGCTTGAATTCGGACTTCGCCGCGGAGAACAGCTCTTCGGTACGCGCGATGTGGTCGTCCATCGAACCGCCCACGTCGAGCAGCATCAACACCTTCACGTTGTTATGACGCTCCGGCACGAGCTTCAGGTCGAGCCAGCCGGCGTTGGCCGCCGTCGAGCGAATGGTGTCGTCGAGGTCCAGCTCCTCCGCGGCTCCCTCGCGCGCGAACTTGCGCAGACGCCGCAACGCCACCTTGATGTTGCGCGTGCCGAGCTCAACGGCGTCGTCGTAGTCGCGGTAAGTGCGCTGGTCCCACACCTTCACCGCCGTGCGATTGCCGTTGCTCTCGCCGCCGATACGGATGCCTTCGGGGTTGAAGCCGCCATTGCCGAACGGCGAGGTGCCACCGGTGCCGATCCACTTGTTGCCACCTTCGTGGCGGCCTTTCTGCTCGTCGAACAGTTGCTTCAGGCGCTCCATGAGCTTGTCGATCCCACCCAAAGCCTGAATGCGCGCCTTGTCTTCGGGCGACAAATCACGCTGCATGCGCTTCTTGAGCCATTCGAGCGGCACCTCGCCCGAGGCGTCGACGATTTGTTGCACGCCTTTGAAATAGGCGCCGAAGGCCTGATCGAACTTGTCGTAGTGCTTCTCGTCCTTGATGAGCGAGAGACGCGCCAGATAGTAGAACTCGTCGAGCGAGGGCGCGATGACCTGACGCTGCAACGCTTCGAGCAGCGTCAGGTATTCCTTGACCGAGACCGGCAGTTTCGCCGCGCGCAAGGTATAGAAGAAGTCGATCAGCATGACGGAGGCGCGCTTACCGATTGGCGCGATTCATGAAGACGAGACGCTCGAACAGATGCATGTCCTGTTCGTTCTTGAGCAGCGCGCCGGCCAGCGGCGGAATCGCGAGCTTGTTGTCGGCGCTGCGCAGTGCTTCCGGGCCGATCTCCTCGGCCATCAGCAGCTTGAGCCAGTCGATCAGCTCCGAGGTCGACGGCTTCTTCTTGAGTCCGGGAATATCGCGCACCTCGAAGAAGGTCGCCATCGCGGCGTTCACCAGCTCGCGGCGAATGTTCGGGAAATGCACGTCGATGATCGACTGCATCGTCGACGGCTCGGGGAACTTGATGTAGTGGAAGAAGCAGCGGCGCAGGAAAGCGTCGGGCAGCTCCTTTTCGTTGTTCGACGTGATGATGACCAGCGGGCGGTGGCGTGCCTTCACGAGCTGGCGCGTCTCGTACACATAGAACTCCATGCGGTCGAGTTCGCGCAGCAGGTCGTTGGGGAATTCGATGTCGGCCTTGTCGATTTCGTCGATCAGCAGCACGACGGGCTGGTCGGCCTCGAAGGCCTGCCAGAGCACGCCCTTGACGATGTAGTTGGCGATATCGCGCACCCGCTCGTCGCCCAGCTGCGAATCGCGCAGTCGCGAGACGGCGTCGTATTCGTAAAGGCCTTGCTGGGCCTTGGTGGTGGACTTCACGTGCCATTGCAGCAGCGGCATGTCGAGCGCGGCGGCGACTTCCTCCGCAAGCATCGTCTTGCCGGTGCCGGGTTCGCCCTTGATGAGCAGCGGTCGTTGCAGCGTGGCCGCCGCGTTCACGGCGAGCTTGAGGTCGTCGGTCGCGACGTACTGGGAAGAGCCTTCGAAGCGCATTGTCTGAGCCGTCCGCAAACAGCCGGCCAACCGGCCGGGCAGGGAAAAAGTTCAGTATAAGACATTGCGCATACGGCTCGCTTGGACAGTGGAAATTGGCTGTGACATCAAAGGCTTGCGGGAAAACTTCGGAGAACTGTGCGGGTCAGCCCCGAGTTTGCGGACCGAAGGCTGTGGGTTACAATCGATTGCTTTTTTCACAGGACGGTGGCCTTGGAGTCGGGCCGTCGACCTGCGTGTTGCGGGCCGGTATTCCAACCAAAAACGTTCCCAAGAAGACCATGAAAAAGTTCCTCACGATGATGGCGCTGGCGCTCGGCAGCACGTCGTTCATGTCGCTCGGCGCGGCGCATGCGGCCGATCTCAAGCCCAATCTCGACGCGGCGAAGGACAAGGTCGCCATGTGTATTGGCTGCCACGGCATTCCCGACTATCGCACCGCGTTTCCCGAGGTTTACCACGTGCCCCGGCTCGGCGGACAGAATGCGAAGTACCTTGAAAACGCCCTGAAGGAGTACGCCAAGGGCGACCGCAAGTTCCAGACGATGCATGGCATCGCAGCCACGTTGACCGATCAGGACATCGTCGACATTGCCGCCTATTACGCGGCGCAGACGGCGTCGACGCCGGTCAATCCCCAGAAGTAAAACGTGCGTGGCTGAGGAGAACACGATGAAGCATTCGATGGTAAAGGCCGCCGTGGCGGCATCCCTGGCGCTCGGCGCCATGCTCGCCGGTGGAGCCGGCTCGGCGTTTGCCGCCGGCAACGTCGCCAATGGACGTGCGCTCGTCGAGAAAGGCATGTGTGTGAGCTGCCATGGCGCCAATC
This sequence comes from Pandoraea soli, assembly GCF_902459595.1. Classification (NCBI taxonomy): domain Bacteria; kingdom Pseudomonadati; phylum Pseudomonadota; class Betaproteobacteria; order Burkholderiales; family Burkholderiaceae; genus Pandoraea; species Pandoraea soli. The sequence goes on from NZ_CABPSG010000004.1 coordinate 211,704, forward strand.
TGAACGCGCCGATCAGCCCCGAGTATCCGAAGCTGGCCGGTCAGTATGCAGACTACGTTTATAACGCGCTGCGGGCGTATCAGAACGAAACCAGCCTGATTTACGGTCGCAGCAACGCGATCATGAAGACGCAGGTCATGTCCAATCCCGCCACGGTCGGTAAGGACGGCAAGCCGCGTCCGTTCACCTCGCAGGAGTTGAGGGACATCTCGGTCTATGTGGAATCGCTGCCCGGCGATCTCGTCACGAAGAAGTAAGCGGTCCGGCCGCGATATCCGGCATCGGCATCAGGCACGACGGTGACCCTTGGGGGGACCGTCGTTGCTTTTCGTGGGGGGTGATGGGGGGGCGTCGTTGTCATCGGGGCTGCCGGCCGGCATTCGTCGCTCACGAGCCGCCGATACGCCGACGTGCCGACGTGCCGATATGCCTGCGTCCCGATGTGTCGATCCACTTATCCACCGATAAGCCGGTCCGTCGACGTTGGCGCTCAGCGCGACGCTTGCTGCTCGATGCGCTGCAGGTAGGCGTCCGAGTCGGGCGGCTGGCCGCTGCGTTGCGCTTCCCAGAGCGTTTGTCCCAGGCACTCCATGATGCGGTGCTGCGCCTCGTGGGGTGAGTCCAGCCGTTGGCTCAGTTTCTCGTAGGCGGCACGAATGCCCGGCGGCTGGTCGATCGAGACCTGCTCGCTGATCGCCAGATGCATCGACAGATGCAGGAACGGGTTGGTCTGCCCGGCCTCGGGCGAGTAGTCGCGCGCGCTGGCGTCTTCGGTGTCGGACAGTGCGTCGTGATACTCGGGATGTGCGTGGATCCAGTCGGCGGCCATGGTCTCGAGCGGCGTGAGAATGCTGCCGCTGCGCTGCTTTTGCCAGGTGGTGCAGAAGAATTGCCGGACTTCGTCGCGGCTGGGATTGAACATGGGGACTCCGTGGGGTTCTGATGCGGCCGCTTGCGGCGCGCCATGCCTTGACTACAATGGCGGATCGATGGCCGCCCAGCAGTGGGCTCGGCGCATGGGTAACGCGCCGGTAACGCCCGAAATTCACGCCGTATTGTCGCTCAATTTTCCTAATCATGTCGCAAAGCCCCCGCGCGCACGCACCCTCCGGCGACCTCGCTGTCATGCCTCAGGCACCCCGGCCCTCGGCCTGGGCCGGCGTCGCACTGATCGCCGTATCGGCATCCGCGTTCGGGGCCATGGCCATCTTCGCGCGGGCGGCGGCGACGTCCGGCGCCGACATCTTCGCGATGCTGCTGTTTCGCTTCTTTATCGCCGCCGTCCTGTTGTTGGTCTGGTGCCGGTTGCAGCGGGTGCGCTTCCCGTCGCGCCGTCAATCGCTCGGCATCGCGCTGATGGGCGGCATCGGCTACGTCGGCCAGTCGCTTTGCTATTTCGGGGCGCTGCAGTATGCGCAGGCGTCGCTCGTCGCGCTGCTGCTCTATCTCTATCCGGTCTTTGTGACGATTTTGGCGGCCATCTTCCTCCATGAGCGTCTCACGCCCGTGACGCTCGGCGCGCTCGTACTCTGCTCACTGGGCACGGCCCTCACCGTCGGGGGCGGGCAGGGGCAGCCGCTGGGCATGGCGCTGGCCGTGGCGGCCGCGTTGATCTATTCGGGCTACATCGTGATCGGCGCACGGCTGACACGGGGTGTCGATGCGCGCGCGACAGCAACGCTCGTCTGCCTGGCGGCCACCGTTTCCTTCGGCGCGATGGCGGCGGTGCGTGCCGCACAAGGGCTGCCGCTGCAATGGCCAGCGGGCGCCGGGGGCTGGGCGGCGCTCGCCGCCATTGCCGTGTGTTCGACGGTCGTCGCCATTCTGACCTTCTTCGCCGGTTTGCAGCGCCTGGGGGCGGGACGCGCCTCCATGCTCTCGACGCTGGAGCCGGTCGTCACAGTGCTGCTCGCGGCGATGCTGTTGGGCGAAACGCTCACGGCGGCACAGTTGGGCGGCGGCGTGCTGATTCTGGCGGGCGTGGTCTGGCTGTCGGCGCGCGGCGCCGCCGCAACCCCCTGATCCCGCAGGCATTTTTGCCACGTCAGCGCGTGTCGCGCGGCAACGGTACAATCGCCGGTCATTCGCCACTCATCTCCCGAGGTCCATTGCCATGAGCATCATCGCCAAAGAAGCCATCGCCCAACTATTCACCGATGCCCGCACGCACAATGTGTGGCTCGACAAAACGGTCAGCGATGAAACGCTGCGTGAGCTGTACGACCTTGTCAAATGGGGCCCGACGTCGGCCAACACCACGCCCGCGCGCGTGGTCTTCGTGAAGAGCCCGGAGGCGAAGAACCAGCTGCTTGAATGCATGGCGCCGGGCAACGTGGACAAGACCCGTACGGCGCCTGTGACGGCCATCATCGCGTACGACCTGAAGTTCTACGAGCACCTGCCCAAGCTGTTCCCGAACGGTGCCGACAAGATGGTGCCGATGTTCTCGAGCGACCCCGCCAAGGCTGCCGGTGCCGCGCACATGAACAGCTCGCTGCAAGGCGGCTACTTCATTCTCGCCGCTCGCGCGCTGGGTCTCGACTGCGGCCCGATGGCCGGTTTCGACGCCCAGAAGGTCAACGACACCTTCTTCGGCGGCACCGAGTGGCGCGTGAACTTCATCTGCAATCTGGGCTATGGCGATCACGGCAAGCTGTTCCCGCGCAATCCGCGTTTGTCGTTCGACGAGGCGGCTCGTATCATCTAAGCAGGATTTGCCGCCCCGAGCGGCTTGTCAGCGAGTCCAGAACAAACGGGCGGTCCCAGTGTCGGGGCCGCCCGTTGTCGTTTGTGTTGTTCGGGATGTCGTTGTCCGGCGAGTGGATCAGCCCTTCGGCGCGGGCGTCTTGGGGCGGAAGTCGCACAGCGGCTCGATGGCGCAATGCCAGCACTCCGGCTTGCGCGCCTTGCACACATAGCGGCCGTGCAAAATGAGCCAGTGGTGGGCATCGTGCTTGAACTCGCGCGGAATGACGCGCTCCAGCGCCAGTTCCACGGCCAGCGGATCCTTGCCAGGCGCGAGACCCGTGCGGTTCGCCACGCGGAAGATGTGCGTATCGACGGCAATGGTGTCTTCGCCAAACGCGGTATTGAGCACCACATTGGCCGTCTTGCGACCGACGCCCGGCAGCGTTTCGAGCGCTTCGCGCGAGCGGGGCACTTCGCCGCCGTGCGCGTCGAGCAGCAACTGGCAGGTGGCGATGACGTTCTTGGCCTTGGTGCGGTACAGCCCGATTGTCTTGATGTAATCGGCAACCCCGGCCTCGCCCAGCGCAAGCATCTTCGCCGGGGTGTTGGCCACCGCGTAGAGCTTGCGTGTGGCCTTGTTGACGGAGACGTCGGTCGCCTGGGCCGAAAGCAGCACGGCGATCAACAACTCGAATGGCGACGTGTACTCCAGCTCCGTCGTCGGATGCGGATTGAGTTGCTGCAACGTTTCGAACAGGGCGCGGCGTTTGGCGTCGTTCATGGCGGGTGGCGCGTGGGTTGGGGCGTCTGTCTTGTTATCAGGTGACGGCGTGTGCGGCCGCCCGCCTAGCCTTTTTGTGGGGCGCTGTCGGCACCCGAGGGTGCGGCATCGTCGTCTGCGGTGAGGCCCAGGCGTTTGCGACGAGCTTCCGCTTCGTCGATCTGTGCCTGCACGGCGGCCGAAACGTGCGTGGTGTTCTTCGGCGCGAGCCCTTCGGCCGCCAGCGCAGCCTTTTTCTCTCTCGCGCGCGCCAAAGCCGCTTGAATGATGGCCTGCTTGCGAGCCGCCGCCGCAGCGGCTTCATCGGCTACGGGCGCCGGCGCCACGTCGCCCGTTTGCTCGACCGGCGACACATCTTGCCCGGAGGCGGGCGCCGAAGGCGTGCCGGGCGCTGCGGGGGCAACCCGCGCCGCGCGCGCGGCCAGGCGCGCTTCCCGCGCCGCCCGATCCTTCGCGAGACGGGCCTGATTCACCTCGAAATGCGAGCGCGCGTCGTCGGCTTGCGTTTGCGACCAGGCGTCCCAGCCGGTGCGCTCGCCGGTCACCGGCACCATGTCGATGCAGTCGACAGGGCAGGGCGGCACGCAGAGATCGCAGCCCGTGCAACGGTCCTCGATCACGGTGTGCATCAGTTTGGCGGCGCCGACGATGGCGTCGACCGGGCAGGCCTGCAGGCAGAGCGTGCAACCGATACACAGCGATTCGTCGATGACGGCGCGTGGCCGGGGACGCTCTGCGCCATTGTCCGGATTCAGCGCGATGATGGGGCGATCCAGCAGCTTGGCCAGACGCGCCACGCCCTCGGCGCCGCCGGGCGGGCATTGGTTATAGCTGGCCTGGCCGCTGGCGATGGCGTCGGCATACGGACGGCACCCGGCGTAACCGCACTTGGTGCACTGCGTCTGGGGCAAAAGGGCATCGATGCGCTGCGCGAGCGCGCTAACTTCGGACACGTCGTTTGAGGGGATTCGGCGGAAAGTCGAATTATCCTGCATTTTCCGGAAACACTGAAACCGATGTGCCATAATTCCGCCCGATGAGAACGACCGGCCGATCATGACTACATCTCAAACCAAGATCAAACGCGACCCCGAACGCACGCGTCAGCGCATTCTTGCGGCGGCGATCGAGGAGTTTGCGGAGCGGGGTTCAAGCGGTGCGCGCGTGGACAGCATCGCACGCCGAGCCGACATCAACGAGCGCATGTTGTATTACTACTTCGGCAACAAGGACCAGCTCTATCTGGCGGTGCTCGAGGAGGTCTATGGCGAATTCAACCGCGCCGAACACGCGCTCAGGCTCGACGTGCTGGCGCCGCTCGACGCCGTGGCCGAACTGGCCCACTTCGTGTGGGACTATTACGCCGACCATCCGGAACTGATTCGGCTCATCAACAACGAGAATCTGCACGACGCGAAGTCGATGCGTCAGTCGACCGAGATTCGCCAACAGGTCTCGCCGATTGTCGAGCTGCTCGCGCAGACGCTCAAGCGCGGCGAAGCCAGCGGCGAAATCCGGTCGGGCGTCGATCCGGTCGATCTGTACGTGACGATCTCGGCGATGGGCTATTACGTGATGTCGAACCGCCACACGCTGTCCATCGTGATGGGGCGTGATTTCATGGCCGGCGATGCGCGCAAGTCGTATTCGTCCTTCAATACGCAAATGCTGCTGGATTCATTGCGTACGCGATGACTGGGTGATCGCGTACGACGCATGCCGAACGCGCGTCAAAACAACACCGCCGCGAGGGCCGAAGCCCCGCGGCGGTTTTGTCATGGCCGTTCGGGTTACCGATGACGGTTCAAGCGTGCTTGGCGATGAAGTCGCGAATCTGCGGATAGATCACATTGCGCCAGCGGCTGCCCGAGAAAATGCCGTAATGGCCACAAGCCGGGGCGGTGAAATGCGCCCGCTGTTTGGCGGGGATGCCGACGCAGAGTTCATGCGCGGCCTGCGTCTGGCCACTGCCGGAGATATCGTCCAGCTCGCCTTCGATGGTGAAGAGCGCCGTGGTCTTGATGTCTTGCGGACGAACGCGTTGGCCGGCCACATCCCACGTACCGCGCGCGAGGCTGAAGTCCTGGAAAACGGTCTTGATCGTGTCGAGGTAATACTCGGCGGCCATGTCGAGCACCGCGTTGTACTCGTCGTAGAAACGACGGTGCGAGTCGGCGTCGTCGTTGTCGCCGCGCACCAGGTCCAGATAGAAATCCCAGTGCGACGTCAGGTGACGGTCGGGGTTCATCGCCACGAACCCGGCATGCTGGAGGAAGCCCGGGTAGACCAGTCGCCCCGAGCCCGGATAGTTGGCAGGCACCGGATGGATCACGTGATTCTCGAACCACTCGTACGACTTGTTCGTCGCCAGCGAGTTGACCGACGTCGGGCTCTTGCTCGCGTCGATCGGGCCGCCCATCATTGTCATGGTCTTGGGTGTCGTTTCGCCGTTCGATGCCATGAGCGAGATCGCGCCGAGCACCGGCACGGTGGGTTGGCACACCGAAATGACGTGCAGGTTCTCCGCGCCGATGTGGCGAATGAACGCCTGGATGTACGCGACGTAGTCGTCCAGATGGAACGCGCCGGCCTCGAGCGGCACCATGCGGGCATCGACCCAGTCGGTGATGTAGACCTTATGGTCCTTGAGCAGCGTTTTGACGGTGTCGCGCAGCAGCGTGGCGTGGTGGCCGGAGAGCGGCGCGACCACGAGCACGACCGGGTCGTCCTTGAGCTGCCCGACGGCGCCGGCGTCGTCGGCGTACCGCTTGAAGCGCAGCAGGCGGCAGAACGGCTTTTCCATCGCCGTGACTTCCACGACCGGAATATTGTGACCGTCGACTTCGACAGCCTTGATATTGAATTCGGGCTTTTCGTAATCCTTGCCGAGCCGGTAGAGCAACTCGTATCCCGCGGCGATGCGGGGCGCGCCCGGCATCATGGCCAGCAGGCTGCCCGGATTGACGAACGTGGTCGCCGCTGCCTTGGCCCAGGTGGTCAGGGGGTTCAACCACGCACGGTTGTATTCGTGAATCTGATACAGCATGTTGTGTGCCCAGAGGCGGATGATGAGCGAATTATGCAACCGTTTATCGCGGCTGTGCAACGCAGCATAACCCTGATATATGGCATTTCTGCATCATTGCGATAGCTTTTGACTATTTTGACAATTGTTTTCAATTATCGTTGCTGCGTCGCAACAAATTTGGGCGCAAAAAAAGCCCGCCGGGTGGCGGGCTTCGACTTCGACGATGCCGGATGGGCTTAGCGCAGCACTTGGGCGATGGCCGAGGCGACGCGGTCGATGTTCTTGTCGTTGAGCGCGGCCACGCAGATACGGCCGGTGCTCACGGCATAGATGCCGAACTCTTCACGCAGGCGTTCGACCTGGTCGGCGGTGAGGCCCGAGTAAGAGAACATGCCGCGTTGTTTGATCACGAACGAGAAATCGCGTTCCACGCCATGCGCACGCAGCTTCTCGACCAAGGCGAGACGCATCGCGCGGATGCGCTCACGCATTTCGGCCAGTTCCTCTTCCCACAGCGCGCGCAGTTCGGGGCTGCCCAGCACGGCGGCGACGACCGAGCCGCCATGCGTCGGCGGGTTCGAGTAGTTGGTGCGGATCACGCGCTTGAGTTGCGAGAGCACACGGGCCGATTCGTCCTTGCTGCCCGTCACGATCGACAGGGCACCCACGCGTTCACCGTACAGCGAGAACGACTTCGAGAACGAGCTGGACACGAAAAAGTCCAGGCCGGTGGAGGCGAACAGGCGCACCACGGCGGCGTCGGCATCGATGCCGTCACCGAAACCTTGATAGGCGATGTCGAGGAACGGCACCAGTTTGCGGGCCTTCACGACCTCGACGACTTGCGCCCACTGGTCCATCGACAGGTCGACGCCGGTCGGGTTGTGACAGCAGGCGTGCAATACGACGATGGTGCCTTCGGGTTCCTTGCCGAGCATGTCGAGCATGCCCGCCAGGTTCACGCCATGCGAGTCGGCGTCGTAGTACGGGTACGAGACGACGTTGAAGCCGGCTTGGCTGAACAGCGCGCGGTGGTTTTCCCAGCTCGGATCGCTGATGGCGACGGTGGCATTCGGGTTCAGTTGCTTGAGGAAGTCAGCGCCGATCTTGAGGGCGCCGGTGCCGCCCAGGGCTTGCGCGGTCACCACGCGGCCTTCGGCCAGCACGGGCGATTCCTTGCCGAACAGCATTTCCTGCACGGCCTTGTCGTAGGCGGCAATGCCTTCGATCGGCAGGTAGCCGCGCGGCAGACCGGCGGCGACGCGTTGTTCTTCGGCTGCCTTCACGGCCTTGAGCAGGGGCAGCTTGCCTTCCGCATTGAAATACACGCCCACGCCCAGGTTCACCTTCTCGGTGCGGTGATCGGCGTTGTAGGCTTCGTTCAGGCCAAGGATGGGGTCGCGCGGGGCGAGTTCGACAGCGGAGAACAGGGTCATTTCGACGGCTCGAGGCAGGTAGTAGGAAAACGCGGCGGGTCGGCGGTATCAGACGCGCGATCAGCTCAACGCGACATTTTAACGAAGATTCCCCACGCTTGTGGGAAACACAGGCGCGCGCCGCGCGAAATCGCGGCCTTTTGACACGAAAACTGCCACGTATTGCCAGAAATTGACGACATTGACGTGCCATGCGTCAGGGGGCGACCTCGTCGGCCCGGCCTCGCGCCGCAGTCGGATAGGTTGTCACCCATGGGCCTCAGGGAATCGTCCGACGCGCTAAAATGCCGGATTACGTCCCTCACGCTTGCGCCCTCGCCATGACTCCTGCGGCAGACAACGATCTCGACGAAAGCAAGTTCCTGACGTTTCCGGATTCGCCTTATCAGCTCTACTGCCCATTTGCCGCGGCCGGCGATCAGCCGGCGGCCATCGCCCAGTTGACCGAGGGCGTGGAGGACGGGCTCGCCTTCCAGACCTTGCTCGGCGTCACCGGCTCCGGCAAGACGTTCACCATGGCGAACGTCTTGGCGCGGCTTGGGCGGCCGGCCATCGTGTTCGCGCCGAACAAGACCCTCGCCGCGCAGCTCTACTCGGAATTCCGCGAGTTCTTCCCGCGAAATGCGGTGGAGTACTTCGTCTCGTACTACGACTATTACCAGCCGGAAGCGTACGTTCCGCAGCGCGATCTCTTCATCGAGAAGGATTCGTCCGTCAACGAACACATCGAGCAGATGCGTCTGTCGGCAACGAAGAGCCTGCTGGAGCGGCGAGACGTGGTCATCGTGGCGACGGTCTCGGCGATTTACGGTATCGGCAATCCGAGCGAATACCATCGGATGATTCTGACGATTCGGCAGGGCGACAAGCTCGGGCAGCGCGAGATCATCGCGCGCCTGATCGCCATGCAGTACACCCGCAACGAGACCGACTTCGGCCGCGGCACGTTCCGAGTGCGCGGCGACACCATCGACATCTTCCCGGCGGAACACGCCGAACTGGCGTTGCGCGTGGACCTGTTCGACGACGAAGTCGATACGCTGCAACTGTTCGATCCGCTCACGGGACGCGTGCGGCAGAAGGTGCCGCGCTTCACGGTCTACCCGTCCTCGCACTACGTGACGCCGCGCGATACCGTGCTGCGCGCCATCGAGACAATCAAGGACGAACTGCGCGAGCGCCTCGACTTCTTCTACAAGGAAGGCAAGCTGGTCGAGGCGCAGCGCCTTGAGCAGCGTACCCGTTTCGATCTGGAGATGCTGCAGGAGCTGGGCTTCTGCAAGGGCATCGAGAACTATTCGCGGCATCTGTCCGGCGCGGCGCCGGGCGAGCCGCCGCCGACGCTCGTCGACTACCTGCCGCCCGACGCGTTGATGTTCCTCGACGAATCGCACGTCCTCATCGGGCAGTTCAACGGCATGTACAACGGCGACCGGGCGCGCAAGGAGAACCTCGTCAACTACGGCTTCCGGTTGCCGTCGGCGCTCGACAACCGTCCGCTCAAGTTTGCCGAATACGAACGCAAGATGCGTCAGGCCATCTTCGTGTCGGCGACCCCGGCCGATTACGAGGCAAAGCGCACCGGACAGGTGGTGGAGCAGGTGGTGCGTCCGACCGGATTGATCGACCCGATCATCATCGTGCGTCCGGCCCAGACACAGGTCGACGATGTGCTGAGTGAGATCAACAAGCGCGTGGCCGTGGGAGAGCGCGTGCTCGTGACCACACTCACCAAGCGCATGTCCGAGCAGCTCACCGATTATCTGTCGGATAACGGGGTGAAGGTCCGCTATCTGCACAGCGACATCGATACCGTCGAGCGCGTGGAGATCATTCGCGATCTGCGTCTGGGTGCGTTCGACGTGCTGGTCGGGATCAACTTGCTGCGCGAGGGGCTGGATATTCCGGAGGTGTCGCTGGTGGCGATTCTCGATGCGGACAAGGAGGGGTTCCTGCGTTCCGAGCGGTCATTGATCCAGACGATCGGGCGCGCCGCGCGTAACATCAACGGAATGGCCATCCTCTACGGCGACAAGATGACGGACTCGATGACGCGCGCCATCGGGGAGACGGAGCGTCGCCGTGCCAAGCAGATGGCGCACAACGAGGCGCATGGCATCGTGCCGCAGGGGGTGAAGAAGCGCATCAAGGACATCATCGATGGTGTCTACGACCCGCAGGACGCCAAGGCGGAATTGGCTGAAGCCAAGGAGCAGGCGCACTACCAGGACATGTCGGAAAAGCAGTTGGCGCGCGAGATCAAGAAGCTCGAAAAGCAGATGCAGGAGCATGCGCGCAACCTGGAGTTCGAGAAGGCCGCCAAGGCGCGGGACCAATTGCTGCACGTCAAGGCCCTGGTCTTCGGCACCGATGGGGCGAGCGAGGCGGAGTTGGGGCCGAAGGCATGAGAACGACCTCTGTCCTCTTCGTCTGCATGGGCAACATTTGCCGCTCCCCCAGCGCCGACGGCATCTTTCGTCACCGGCTGGCCACCGCTGGGCTCACTGACGTGATCGCCGTCGATTCGGCGGGCACGCACAGTTATCACCTCGGTCACGCCCCCGACGAACGCACGCAGGCCGCTGCCGAGCGGCGAGGCTACGACCTGAGCGCACTGCGTGCGCGCCGCGTCGAAGCGGATGACTTCGTGCGCTTCGAATGGATCGTGGCGATGGACGACGCCAACGTCGCCGAACTCGTGGCGCGCTGTCCGGCTGAGTATCGTCACAAGATCGTGCGTCTGATGGACTTTGCCACGCGGCACGACGCCACCGAAGTGCCTGATCCGTATTACGGCGGTGCAAAGGGCTTCGAGACGGTGCTCGACTACATCGAAGACGGACTCGACGGCCTGCTCGCCCATCTGGAAAAGCACGTCTGAGCGACGGCGACGTTGCGTTGCGCGGTCTGTCCTGTAGTACTGTGCTTTTCTCCTCCCCCCTTCACCTCGTCTCCCATCGATGCTCACTTCGCTCACTTCGTACTGGCGTAAATGGCGTGCCTCGCGTCACGCCGGTCATCAGCTCGACGAACTGCTTGCGCACGCCGATCCGTCTGCGCCGCTGGCGGTCCGCAACCAATGGCTGATCGAATTGGCGCACTGGGTGCAAAAGCGCGGCGCCCTCGTCAACGAGGCGCGCGGAGAAGGGGAGGCGGCGCGCTATCGCCCGCACACGCGGCTGCGCTATTTGCTGCAGATGCTCGAGCGAAACCCCGCATGGCGACTCCCAGTGGCGCGCACGCTGCGTAGCGTCGTTGCCGAGAGCGACGCCATTTCGCTGCTGTGCGATACCGGCATGCCGGTGCGCCCGGGATTCTGGGGGGCGCTGGTCGAGCGCGTGGAGAAGGCGCTGATTCCGCCACCCCCGACGCGGCGCGATCTCTCGGCGTTGTGCTCGCTGATGTTTCCCGATGGCGACGCCGCCGACTGGATCGCCGCCATGCCGCCGGCATTGCTGGCCGACCTTATCGCACTCTTGCATGAGGGCGAGGACGAGGATGACAACGCCGACTGGAATCTGTTCGGCGAAGACTTGCTCGTCGCGATGCACCACCTTGTCGACCAGATTGGGTCGACCGGGCTGTCGCAGGCGGTGCGCTCGCGCCTGGCGTATCCGCGCGCCACCGAATCGCCGTTCTACCAGATCGGGCGCGCCATGCAGGCGCTCGAATCGGCTGGGCAGGCGTTCGCGGACGGTGCGCCGCCGTCGCAGCACTTCGTGCAGCAGATCAACGTGTTCCGCGCGCTGATCGACGACTGCGCGCGCGCAGTACGTCAGGTCTATGCCCATCTGGACGAAAACGGCGTGAGCGTGGATATCGTGTTTCAGGTTGAACGCACCAAGGCGCGGATCCGTCGGCTCGAGCGTCTGCTCGAAGCGTGGCTGACGCACGGCGAGCGAGGCGATCGTGCCGTCGCGCGAGTGCAACTCCTCGCCGACCTGGTGCGTGCCAACCGGGCGAGCCAAAGCGTGAGTGAGTTGGCGCGCACGTCGTTCGGGCTGCTGGCGCGCAAGGTCGTCGAGCGCAGCGCCGAGACGGGCGAGCATTACATCGCCCGCAACCGCGGCGAGTACTTCACCATGCTGAAGATGGCGTGCGGCGGCGGTCTGGTGACGGTGGTGACCGTCTACGTCAAGTTCCTGATTGCGAGCGCGCACCTGCCGAGCGTCGTCGAGGGCTTCCTGGCCGGGGCCAATTACGCGCTCTGCTTCCTGTTCATGCACTTCTGCCATTTCACGCTCGCGACCAAGCAGCCGGCCATGACCGCGCCGGCCATCGCCCGCAAGCTCGATGATGTCGACACGCCCGCCGGTATGGACGCCTTCGTGGGCGAGGTCATCGCTCTCGTGCGTACGCAAGCGGCCGCTATTTTCGGCAACCTGGCGGTGGTGTTCCCGTTCTGCCTGCTGGTCCAATGGACGGTGTCGGCGGCGCTTGACATGAACACGATTCCGCCCGAAAAAGCCCATGCGACGCTCAATTCGTTCTCGATATTGGGTATCACGCCGCTATTCGCGGCGATGACGGCGGTGCTGTTGTGGTTCTCCAGTCTGATTTCAGGCTGGGCCGACAATTGGTTTGCGCTGCACGGCATCGGGGATGTCCTGGCCTACAACCGACGACTGCGCTTCGTCTTCGGACGGAACGGGGCGGCGCGGCTGGCGGACGCGTGCCGTCGTCACATTGCGCCGGTGCTCGGGAATCTGACGCTCGGCTTCATGCTGGGGCTCGTGCCGGCGGTGCTGACGGCGTTCGCGCTGCCGTTCGAGGTGCGCCACGTCACGCTGTCGACCGGCGCGATCGCGACGTCGATCGGCGTGCTGGGCATGCCGGTGCTGCGCGATCCGGCGCTCTGGCTGGCCGTTGCCGGTGTCGGGTCGATGGCGCTGCTCAACGTCGGTGTGAGTTTCGCGTTAGCATTCCACATGGCGCTCAGATCGCGTCCCCTGCGCATTGGCGACCGCCGGCACATTCACCGTGCCCTCTGGCGCGCCGTGCTGCGCAATCCGCTGGTGCTGCTGTTCCCCCTGCGCGCCCCCCAGGCGAACGCGCGTCCCGAAAATTAGCAAATTTCCCAAATGGACGGCGGAACTTTTGCAAAAAATGGGCCAGAAGTACTTGACTGATTTCGTAGGGAATTTATACTTGACGAAAATAGTCGAGATTAATCCCCTGCATCCTCATGAGACTTACCACGAAAGGCCGTTTCGCCGTCACGGCGATGATCGACCTGGCCATGCGCCAGGACGCGGGTCCCGTGACGCTTGCGGGCATTAGTCAGCGTCAACGGATTTCCCTCTCTTACCTGGAACAGTTGTTCGGCAAGCTGCGCCGCCACGAGATCGTGGAGAGCGTGCGCGGGCCGGGCGGCGGATACAGTCTGGCGCGTCGCGCGGAAGAGGTGACGGTCGCGGACATCATCATCGCGGTCGACGAACCGCTCGACGCCACGCAGTGCGGCAGCAAGGGCAATTGCGAGAAGGGCCAGGACGGTCATCGCGGCCACTGCATGACGCACGAGCTGTGGGCGACGCTCAACCAGAAGATGGTCGAGTATCTCGATTCGGTTTCGCTGCGCGACCTCGTCGAGCAGCAGCGCAGCAAGCAGGCCCAACAGGCCGTGCTGCACGACACGCGCGAGTCCGGCACACCCAGCCAGACCATTGCCACGCGCATTCCCAATTCGGTCTTCGATATGGCCCGTTCTTAACTGGCGCCACGGCACGATCCTGGAGCACCCATGAAAAACGACACCCTCAACCTCCCCATTTACATGGATTACAGCGCCACGACGCCGATTGACCCGCGCGTCGTGGACAAGATGTTGCCGTACCTGCGCGAGCAGTTCGGCAACCCGGCATCGCGCAGCCACTCGTTCGGCTGGGCCGCCGAGCAGGCCGTGGAAGAGGCACGCGAGGAAGTCGCCAAGCTGGTGAACGCCGATCCGCGCGAGATCGTCTGGACGTCGGGTGCCACCGAGTCGAACAACCTCGCCATCAAGGGCGCGGCGCACTTCTACCAAGGCAAGGGCAAGCACCTCATCACGGTGAAGACCGAGCACAAGGCAGTGCTCGACACAACGCGCGAACTGGAGCGCGAAGGCTTCGAAGTCACGTATCTGGATGTCAAGGACGACGGTCTGCTCGATCTCGACGTCTTCAAGGCCGCGCTGCGTCCGGACACGATTCTCGTGTCGATCATGGCCGTGAACAACGAAATCGGCGTGATCCAGGACATCGAGACGATCGGAGAGATCTGCCGCGAGAAGGGCATCATCTTCCACGTCGACGCCGCACAGGCCACGGGCAAGATGCCCATCGACCTGGCCAAGCTGAAGGTCGACCTGATGTCGTTCTCGGCGCACAAGACGTATGGCCCGAAGGGCATCGGCGCGCTGTACGTGCGTCGCAAGCCGCGTGTGCGCATCGAGGCACAGATTCACGGCGGCGGTCACGAGCGCGGTATGCGTTCGGGCACGCTCGCCACGCACCAGATCGTGGGCATGGGCGAGGCGTTCCGTCTGGCGCGTGAAGAGATGGCGACGGAAAACGAGCGCGTGCGCATGCTGCGCGATCGTCTGCTGCGCGGTCTGACGGAAATGGAAGAAGTGTATGTGAACGGCGACATGGAAAAGCGTGTGCCGCACAACCTGAACATCAGCTTCAATTTTGTCGAAGGCGAGTCGCTGATCATGGCGATCAAGGATGTCGCGGTGTCGTCGGGCTCGGCGTGCACGTCGGCCTCGCTGGAGCCTTCGTATGTATTGCGTGCGCTGGGTCGCAACGACGAACTGGCGCACAGCTCGATTCGCTTCACGGTGGGCCGTTTCACGACAGAGCAGGAAGTCGACTACGTGATCGACCTGCTCAAGGCCAAGATCGGCAAGCTGCGCGATCTGTCGCCGCTGTGGGAAATGTACAAGGACGGGGTCGATCTGAATTCGATCCAGTGGGCCGCACACTGAGCATTCAAGGAGTTAGCCATGTCTTACAGCAAGGAAGTTCTGGATCACTACGAAAACCCGCGCAACGTCGGTTCGTTCGAAAAGGGCGATGACGCCGTCGGCACGGGCATGGTCGGCGCACCGGCGTGCGGCGACGTGATGAAGCTGCAGATTCGCGTGAACGAAGCCGGCGTGATCGAAGACGCCAAGTTCAAGACCTACGGCTGCGGCTCGGCGATTGCGTCGTCGTCGCTGGTCACCGAGTGGGTCAAGGGCAAGACGCTCGATCAGGCGCTCGATATCAAGAACACCCAGATCGCGCAGGAACTGGCGCTGCCGCCGGTGAAGATTCACTGCTCGATTCTGGCCGAAGACGCCATCAAGGCGGCCGTGGCCGACTACAAGCAAAAGCACGGCCAGACGGCCGAGCCGGCCAAGGCTGCGTAAGCGGCACGACGGATAAAGGAATCAGGCAACCATGGCCATTACATTGACCGAGAAGGCCGCGCAGCACGTTTCGCGTTATCTGACGCGGCGCGGCAAGGGCGTGGGCCTGCGGCTGGGCGTGAAGACGACCGGCTGCTCGGGCCTGGCCTACAAGCTGGAATACGCCGACGACGTGGCGGGCGAGGACACGGTCTTCGAGAGCCACGGCGTGAAGGTGATCGTCGATCCGAAGAGTCTGCCGTATATCGATGGCACCGAGCTGGACTTCGCGCGCGAAGGCTTGAACGAAGGGTTTCGCTTCAACAATCCGAACGTCAAGGATGAGTGCGGCTGCGGCGAGTCGTTCCGGATCTGACACTGCGCCGTTGCGCGAGATCGTCGGGTTCCGGCAGGACGACGAAGGCCAATGGGTCGCGCGTCTGGCGTGCGGGCATGGGCAACATGTCCGGCATCTTCCCCCGTGGCAGATCCGGACATGGACGCAAAGCGCGGCGGGCCGCGACGCGATGCTTGGTGGCCGGTTGCGCTGCCGCAAATGTGAGCGCGGCGAGCCGCCCGATGCGTGAGGCGGTGGGCCTCGCCTGACGGCGGTCGCCATGGCAACGAAATAGGTCGCCGGACGGTTCGGCGCCAAAGCAGCAGCGTAGGCAACCAGGCGGCGCGAGCCGCTTTTTTTACGGGCCGACGGCGGGTGGCATGGCGCGCATGGCGCGACGTCCCCTCGCATGGGCGCCCTGGATGGATGATGAGTGCGCGATGAGTGCATTGACTGACAACTACTTCACGCTGTTCGATCTGCCGCAGCGCTTTGCGCTCGACGCAGACGCGCTCGACGCGGCCTACCGTGCCGTGCAATCGCGCGTGCATCCGGATCGATTCGCGAGTGCGAGCGATGCCGAGCGCCGCGTGGCCATGCAATGGGCCGCGCAGGCGAACGCCGCCTACCGCACGCTGCGCGACCCGCTGCAACGCGCGACGTATCTGCTCACGCTACAGGGCATCGATGTGGGCGCGGAGAACAACACCGCGATGGCCCCCGATTTCCTGATGCAGCAGATGGAGTGGCGCGAAGCCATCGACGACGCCGTGGACGCGCGCAATATCGGCGCTCTGGAAAACCTTGCCAAATCGTTGCGCGAGGATCGTCGCGTGCGGCTCGCCAAGCTGGGCGACTGGCTCGAAAGCCAGGCGTGGCAACCGGCCGCCGAAGCCGTGCGGCAACTGATGTTCATTGCGCGCGCCGACGAAGACATCGCGCAGCGCATCGAAATGCTGGAAAACGCGTGACGGCCCGGTGCGGCGCCGTCACATGTCATTGAGAACTGCTTGAGAACAGGGCGGCCGCGCGAGCGCGTCGCCCGCATTGCAAAGTCATGGCCCTTCTGCAAATTTCCGAACCCGGCATGTCCCCCGCGCCGCATCAGCGGCGACTCGCCGTGGGTATTGACCTGGGCACGACGCATTCGCTCGTGGCCTCCGTACGTAGCGGTGTGGCCGAAGTGCTCCCGGACGAACAGGGCCGCGTGCTGCTGCCGTCCGTCGTGCGTTATCTCGGCGGTCCCCGTACCCAGATCGGCTACGACGCCCGAGCGGCCGCCGCCAGCGATCCGCGCAACACCATCGTCTCCGTCAAGCGCTTCATGGGCCGTGGTCTGGCCGATGTTGCCCATGCCGACAACGCGCCGTACGATTTCGTCGACGCGCCGGGCATGGTGCAGATGACGACGGCCGGCGGCGTCAAGAGCCCGGTGGAAGTGTCTGCCGAAATTCTCGCCACGTTGCGTCAGCGCGCCGAAGACACGCTCGGCGACGACCTGGTGGGCGCCGTGATCACCGTGCCCGCGTACTTCGACGACGCGCAGCGTCAGGCCACCAAGGACGCCGCGCGTCTGGCCGGCCTCAATGTGCTGCGTCTGCTCAACGAGCCGACGGCGGCCGCGATCGCCTACGGTCTCGACAATGCGGTGGAAGGCCTTTACGCGGTCTACGACCTGGGTGGCGGCACGTTCGACATCTCGATTCTGCGACTGACGAAGGGCGTGTTCGAAGTGCTTGCAGCAGGCGGCGATTCCGCGCTCGGCGGCGACGACTTCGATCAGGCGATCTACCGCTGGGCGGTGGACGCGGCCGGTCTCGACGCGGCCTCGCTCACGCCTGAGGACGTGCGGGGCTTGCTCGATCACGCACGCACCGCCAAGGAAGCGTTGACCGACGCCGCGCAAGCGACGATCGCCCTGACGCTGTCTGGCGAGCGCCCCCTCGCGCTGACGCTCACGCGCGAGCAATTCACGGCGCTGGGTGCGCCGCTCGTGCAACGCACGATCGGCCCGATGCGCAAGGCGCTGCGCGACGCCGGCATGGGCCCGGAAGACGTCAAGGGCGTCGTGCTCGTCGGCGGCGCCACGCGCATGCCGCAAGTGCGTGCCGCCGTGGCGACCTTCTTCGGACGCGAACCGCTGATCGATCTCGATCCAGATCAGGTGGTGGCGCTCGGCGCGGCCGTGCAGGCGAACCTGCTGGCCGGCAATCAGGCCGAAGGTGACGACTGGCTGCTGCTCGACGTGATTCCGCTGTCGCTCGGCGTCGAGACGATGGGTGGCCTCGTCGAGAAGATCATCCCGCGTAACGCCACGATTCCCGTGGCGCGTGCGCAGGAATTCACCACGTTCAAAGACGGGCAGACGGCAATGGCCGTTCACGTGCTGCAAGGTGAGCGTGAGCTGGCGTCCGATTGCCGCTCGCTGGCCCGGTTCGAATTGCGGGGCATTCCGCCGATGACGGCCGGCGCCGCGCGTATTCGCGTGACGTATCAGGTCGACGCCGACGGGCTGCTCTCCGTCTCCGCCCAGGAGTTGCACTCGGGCGTGGCGGCCTCCATCGAGGTCAAGCCGTCGTACGGTCTGGCGGACGACGATATCTCGCGCATGCTGCAAGACAGCTTCGGTTCGGCCGAGGCGGATATGCGCGCCCGTGCGCTGCGCGAGCAGCAAGTGGAAGCCGAGCGTCTGCTGGTCGCGATCGACAGCGCCTTGCAGGCGGACCCGGAACTGCTCGACGCCGACGAGCGCGCACAGATCGACGGCTTGCTGGCCGAGTTGCGCCAGAAGGCGTCTGGCGACGATCAGATTGCCATCAAGACGGCGACCGAAACGCTCTCGCATGCGACCGACGCGTTTGCCGCGCGCCGCATGGACAAGAGCATCCGCGCGGCGCTGGCCGGCCGGCGCGTGGCGGACATCGACAAACTGTAAGACACACACGGAAAGCCAAAGCCATGCCTCAAATCGTTGTATTGCCTCACGTCGAGCTGTGCCCTGAGGGCGCGGTGCTGGACGTTCCGACGGGTACCACCGTGTGCAGAGCGTTGTTGGACAACGGCATTGAAATCGAGCATGCGTGCGAGTTGTCGTGCGCGTGCACTACGTGCCACGTGATCGTGCGCGAGGGTTTCGAGGCGCTGGAGCCGGCCGAAGACGAGGAAGAGGATCTGCTCGACAAGGCCTGGGGCCTGGAGCCGACGTCGCGCCTGTCGTGCCAGACGAAGATGCCCGCCGACACCGATCTGGTCGTCGAGATTCCGAAGTACACGATCAACCACGCCAAGGAAAGCCACTGAGCGATGCCGTTAGGCGTTGCGTGGCGACACGTCACAAGAAGAGGACCCTGCCCATGAAATGGACCGACATTCAGGACATCGCGATTGCGCTTACCGAGGCGCATCCCGACATCGACCCGCAATACGTGCGTTTTACCGACCTGCATCAGTGGGTGATGGCGCTCGACGGCTTCGACGACGCACCCGACCGCGCCGGTGAGAAGGTGCTCGAAGCGATTCAGATGGCGTGGATTGACGAGGTCTGACCCGACTCGCGCAGGGCGCGCGACGCTGCCGCAGAAACAAAAGCCGCTCATGACGAGCGGCTTTTGCGTTAACGCGAGATCCGTCGCGGCAGGAACGGTGTGACGCGGATCTCGTTCCCTTAGCCCGCGCGCACCAGCCCGTTGTTTTCGAGCCGCACGCGATCCCCCGGCTGCACGCCAGGGGCGGACTGATAGGTCCAGTAGCGCGTCTTGCCGGTATCCATGCGCACGTACACGCGATACACGGTTTCGGAGCGAACGCGCTTCTCGACTTCGTTGCCGGCCAGACCGCCGCCCAGCGCGCCGACCACGGTCATCGCCGTGCGGCCGTTACCCGCGCCAAACTGGTTGCCGAGCAGACCGCCTGCAACGGCACCGCCGACGGCGCCCAGGCCCGAGGCCTGACCTTGCGTGCTGATGGGTTCCACCGACTGCACCGTACCGCACGTCGAGCATGTCGCCGCCTGACGCTGTGCGGGCGCGGCCGACGATTGGGCATATGACGGCTGCGGCGCCGGGGCCCGTTGTGCCGGTGCCCGCTGCGGCGTGTACTGAGCTTGCTGCGGCGCGTATTGCGCCTGCTGGGCCTGCTGCTGGGTCGGCTGTGCCTCCGTCACCTGCGCGCTGCGCATTGCGTTCGAAGACGGCTGTTGGGCCGACGTCAGCGCGTACTGCGAATGATCGACGGTTGTTGTGGGGCCGTCGGTGCTTTTGGCGACAGGGAGCACGCCCGTGATGGCGGCAACGCCGAGCAGGCTGACGACCACGATGCTGCCGGCAGCGGCTGCGACCAGCGGATGCATGCGGCGCGGTTGAAGATCGTTATTCATGTGGTTTTTCTCCATCGTGCGGTTGTCGCGAACCCCATTCTTCGTGCTGACAGGCACGGGAGGCTTCGCATGAGAAAAGTCTCCGTCATGGCAGGCGCGGCATCCGTTTCATTTTGTAACGCGATGTAAGATGTGCATCGCGGCAGTCCCGGGCGAGTGCCCTTCGGTTGACTGCTAATCCATTGAAAAATATGAGGTTTTTTCTCGGTTGACGGCGCGCTTCGCCGTCATCGTGCGCGGTTGTCATCACAATTGAAACAAGTCGCGCCGCGCGCATAATGGCACGCATTGCCCGTCAACGTCCTTCTTGCCGATTCGTCCCAACGCCATGATCGATACGCTGCCGCCGCTGGATACCCCGCTCGACGTCGCAAGCCACCCGCACCTCTATCCGTACGTAGTACAACGCGCGTGGGTCGACGTCCACGATCCACAAGGGGAGGTCAGCGAACCGTTTTCGGACGACGTTTTCGTGACGCTCGTGCTCGATGGCACGGCTGGACTGCGCCGGCTGCAGGGCGAGGATTTGCGCGCGGCCGGTCTGACGTTCGAGGCGGCATTTGCGCAAGCCGCGTCGAATCTCGCGCGCGCATGGAAGGCGGGGCATTTCGAGTTCGGCATTGCGCGGCTCGACGATGGCACGCCGATTGCCGGCTGTCGCGGCAATTGGATGGCACCGGCCGGCGGCCTGGTGCTGGGCAATCTCTACCAGTCGATGGTCGAGCATTTCGAGGTGACGGACTTCGCGGCCGTCCCCGTCAATCGCACATTGCTTCTCGCGTTTCCGACCGATGCCAAAACGCTGTCGTCGCTGGCGTTACGGCAATTGATCGAAGGGGCGGCGAGCGGTGCGATTCTCCCCATCGCGCGCACTTGGTTGCGGCTCGATGGGGAGTGGCCGTCCGCCTATCGCGGCGTTCCGGCCTTCTAAGCGTTAAGACTTTCTGAGCCTTAAGCCTTCCAACCGGCTCAGTCTTCGCGGCGCAGGTGCGGGAAGAGCAGCACGTCGCGAATGTTCGGGCTGTCGGTAAGCAGCATGATCAGACGGTCGATGCCGATACCGCAGCCGCCCGTCGGGGGCATGCCGTATTCGAGCGCGCGAATGTAATCGGCGTCGTAGTACATGGCCTCTTCATCGCCCGCGTCCTTCTGCTCGACCTGCGCACGAAAGCGTGCGGCTTGGTCTTCCGGATCGTTCAGCTCCGAGAAGCCGTTCGCGATCTCGCGGCCCGTGATGAACAGCTCGAAGCGCTCGGTGATGCCCGGTACGGTATCGGACTCGCGCGCGAGCGGCGAGACTTCCACCGGATAGTCGACGATGAAAGTCGGCTCCCACAGTTGGCTCTCGGCCGTCTCTTCGAACAGGGCCAGTTGCAGCGCACCGAGGCCCGCGTTCTTGAGCTGCGGCGCATCGACCTTCACGCCATACTTGCCCAGCGCGCCACGCACGAATTCGATGTCGGCCAGTTGCGCTTCGGTGAACTCGGGCGCGTACTTGCGGATCGCTTCGACGATCGTCAGGCGGTGGAACGGCTTGGACAAATCCAGTTCGCGGCCCTGGTACTCGATGGTCGCGGTGCCGCGCGCGTCGAGTGCGGCGTTACGGATCAGCGCTTCGGTGAAGTCCATCAGCCAACGGTAGTCCGTGTAGGCCGCGTAGAACTCCATCATCGTGAATTCCGGATTGTGGCGCGGCGACACGCCTTCATTGCGGAAGTTACGGTTGATCTCGAACACACGCTCGAAGCCGCCGACGATCAGGCGCTTCAGATACAGCTCCGGCGCGATACGCAGATACATCTGCATGTCGAGCGCGTTGTGGTGCGTGATGAACGGCTTGGCCGCGGCGCCGCCCGGAATCGGGTGCAGCATCGGCGTTTCGACTTCCATGAAGTCGGCGTCCGTCATGTACTTGCGCATCGACGCAATGGCCTTCGCGCGGGCGCGAAACGTGTTGCGCGTCTCGGGCGAGGTGATCAGGTCGACGTAGCGCTGACGGTACTTCGTCTCCTGGTCGGACAGGCCGTGGAACTTGTCCGGCAGCGGGCGCAGCGCCTTGGCGAGCAGACGCAGTGCCTTCACCTTGACCGACAGTTCGCCGGTGCGCGTACGGAACAGCGTGCCGGTGGCGGCGACGATATCGCCGATGTCCCAGCCTTTGAAGGCGGTCATGGCATCGGCGCCGACGTCGTCGCGGCCAATGAAGAACTGGATCTGTCCGCTGCCGTCCTGCACGGTGGCGAACGCGGCCTTGCCCATCACGCGCTTGAGCATCATGCGACCGGCCACCGACACGGGGACGGGCTCGGCTTCGAGCGCCTCGTTGTCCACGTCCTGATAGCGCGCCTGCAGGTCGCCGGCGTGCTGTTCGGGGCGGAAGTCGTTCGGGAACGCCACGCCGTTGGCACGCAGCGCCTGCAGTTTCTCGCGACGCTCCGCGATGAGCTTGTTGTCGTCGTGCGGCAGGTCGCCCGCCGGGGTGCCCGTATGGGCCGGAGTATTGTGATCGGTCATGGTGCGAGCGATGAGGTTATTCGGTAAAACGCAGCGTGTGCAGCAGGGCATTCTTGAGCAAGCCGTCGGGCGTGCCCAGCCAGATCAATTCGGTGCGGTCCTGATGCGGTCCGGCATTGGCCGCGGCACTCGGGTCCCGCACGAACAGCGCCGCGATCGCCTGTGAGCGCGGCTCATACAAAATATGGACATACTCGCTCGGGCAATCGTGCGGCTTGCAGCTCTGCACCAGTAACCAGGGCTTGCCGGCGACGCTCACGCGTTGCGACGGCGTCGATGTGCCACCCTGGCGCACCCACGCGGGAACGTTGCGTGGCGTGGTGATGCGCGCATAGGCCCCCGAGAAGTCCGGGCGCTTGAGCAATTCATGCAGGTACGGTCCCGTCTCGGGATTGGCTCCCGGTGCGCCCGGTGTACTGGCCGGGGCAGCAACGGCGGCGCACTGCAGACACAGCGCGCTCACCCCCCACACGGCTAGCGTGCGGACAAACGCCATTCCTTACACTCCCTGCTTGAGACTCGCGGAGATGAAGTCGTCCAGGTCGCCGTCGAGTACCTTGCCGGTATTACCGGTTTCCACGCCGGTGCGCAGGTCCTTGACGCGTGACTGGTCGAGCACGTACGAGCGAATCTGATGGCCCCAGCCCACATCGGTCTTGCTCGACTCCAGCTTGTCCTGCTCGGCACGACGCTTGCGCATTTCATGTTCGAACAGGCGCGAGCGGAGCATGTCCCACGCTTCGGCGCGGTTGCGGTGCTGCGAACGGTCGTTCTGGCAGGCGACGACAATGCCGGTCGGGATGTGTGTCAGGCGAACGGCGGAATCGGTCTTGTTGATGTGCTGGCCGCCTGCACCGGAGGCGCGATACGTGTCGGTACGCACGTCGGCCGGATTGATTTCGATGTCGATCGAATCATCCACTTCCGGGTACACGAACAAACTGGCGAACGACGTATGGCGACCGCCCGACGAGTCGAATGGCGACTTGCGCACCAAACGATGCACGCCGGTTTCCGTACGCAGATAGCCGTAAGCGTAGTCGCCAGTGACCTTCAGCGAGGCGCTCTTGATGCCCGCGACATCGCCGTCCGACACTTCGAGCACTTCGGCCTTGAAGCCCTTGCGTTCGCAGTAGCGCAGATATTGGCGCAGCAGCATGCCGGCCCAGTCGTTGGCCTCGGTGCCGCCGGCGCCGGCCTGGATGTCGATGAAGCAGTTGTTCGGGTCGGCCGGGGTGTTGAACATCCGGCGGAACTCCATCTCGCCCACGCGAGCGGCGAGACCCTGCGTGTCGCTCTCGAGCGCCAGCAGCGAGTCTTCATCGCCCTCGTCGCGGGACATTTCGAACAGTTCCTGCGTATCGGAAAGGCTGGCGTCGAGTTCGGTCAGGTTGCTGACGATGCTGTCGAGCGCCTTCTTTTCCTTGCCCAGTGCCTGAGCACGCTTGGAATCGTTCCAGATGTTGGGGTCTTCGAGTTCTTTGTTGACTTCAATCAGGCGAGCTTGCTTGACATCGAAGTCAAAGATACCCCCTGAGCTCGCCAACGCGGGTGCGCAGGTCGGCGAGCAGGGATTCAAGTGCGTTTAGGCGTTCGGCTTCCATGAGCTTTGACAGGGGCGAATTCGGGGAAACGAGGATTATAGCGCAGCGAAGCCCCCGTTTCCCCACTTTTCCCGGGCGGATGACGCGTTCCGGACGGCGGGTGACCGCCAGCCGCACTGGCCGGATTTCGCTGTCGGCGCGCAGGACCGGCGGTCCTGGCGCCGCAGACGGTCAGCCCTGGGCGTGTTCGACGATCATCTGCACGCGCGAGACGCCGTTGAAGGTGTCGGCGGCCAACCGATAGGCGAATCGCGCACGGCTCGGCAAGGTATCGGCGTGATTGAACCAGATGGCGTTGAAGCGCATGCGCCCGCGACCGAGCTGCAACTTCAGGTGCTTGTCCTTGAGGATGGCTTGCGAGAGCACATCGAACTCGCCCGAGAACACGGGCGGCGGGAACCCCTGTCCCCACACTTGTGCGTCGAGCAGGGCGACAAAGGGCGGCACGAAGCACTCGTCGCCGATGTCGCCGTCGGTCTCGATCACGCGCGAGAGCGCCTTTTCGTCGAGCCACGCCTGTCCCACGGCTTCGAATGCCGACTGGAAGCGTGGCAGGGCGTCGGCGGCGATCGTGAGGCCCGCGGCCATCGCGTGGCCGCCGAACTTGCCGATGAGACCCGGTTCGCGCTTGGTGACGAGATCGAGCGCGTCGCGCAAGTGAAAGCCGGGGATCGAGCGGCCGGACCCCTTGATCTGGCCGTCGTCGCCGGGGGCGAACACGATGGTCGGACGGTAGAACTTTTCTTTCAGCCGCGCGGCCACGATCCCGATCACGCCCTGGTGCCAGGTCTCGTTGAACGCGCACAGCGTGGTGGCGGCGCGAGGGTCGAAGCGCGCCAGATCGGCCAGGGCTTCCTGCTGCATCCCCGCTTCGATCTCACGGCGCTCGCGATTCATCGCGTCGAGTTCTTGCGCGAGCGTCCAGGCGCGGGCATCGTCGTCCGTCAGCAGGCACTCGATGCCGAGCGACATGTCGGCGAGGCGTCCGGCGGCGTTCAGACGCGGCCCGAGGCCGAAGCCCAGATCGAAACTGCCCGCCTGACGCGCATTGCGGGCGGCCGCGCGAAACAGCGCATTGATGCCCGGATGCATGCGCCCGGCGCGCATGCGCGACAGCCCTTGCGCCACGAGGATGCGGTTGTTGGCGTCGAGCTTGACCACGTCCGCGACCGTGCCCAGCGCGACCAGGTCGAGCAACGTATCGAGCCGGGGTTGTTCGCTCGCCTCGAACGCCCCGCGCGTGCGCAGCTCGGCGCGCAGCGCGAGCAGAACGTAGAACATCACGCCGACACCGGCCAGATTCTTGCTCGGGAATGCGCAGCCCGGCTGGTTGGGGTTGACGATGCAACGCGCGTTGGGCAATTCGTTGCCCGGCAGATGGTGATCGGTCACCACGACTTCGATGCCGAGCGCCTGCGCGGCGGCCACGCCGTCGAGGCTGGCGATGCCGTTGTCGACGGTGATCAGCACGTCGGGCGGTCCCGCTTTGCCTTGCGCGGCCAATGCCACGATTTCGGGCGTGAGACCATAGCCGTATTCGAAGCGGTTCGGCACCAGGTACTCGACCTTCGCACCGAACATGCGCAAGCCGCGCACGGCCACGGCGCAGGCAGTCGCGCCGTCGCAATCGTAGTCGGCCACCACGAGCATGCGCTTGCCGGCGGCGATGGCGTCGGCAAGGAAGGCGGCGGCCTCCTGCGCGCCCTTGAGCTGGGTCGGGGGGATCAAACGGGCCAGCGCCGTTTCGGTCTCGGCGGTCTCGGCCACGCCGCGCGACGCGAACAGGCGGGCGAGCACCGGGTGGACACCGTCGCGCGAGAGGGCGTCGGCCGTCGCGTCGTCGACATGGCGGGTGACGATGTCGGTCATGCGACTTCCTCGCCAAGCCGCGCGAGCGGCACCATGCGGGCGGCGAGCGCCTGACGGCGCCAGAACTTGCGCAAGTCGCCGCCGCGTGAGCGCATCGTCACGCTATGACTGTCGCCGCACAAAGTGAGCGAGACTTCGCGGGCCTGGCCCTGGGCGACACGCGCGAGCGCCGGCGCCAGCCAGTCGCGGTCGATGTCGACGAGGGCATCGCGCCAGCGCGCCCAGTCTTCCGTCAGGAAATACGGCGTCAGCGTGTCGAGTTGCACAACGGTTCTGCCGTTCGCGGCGGCAATGCCGGCGTCCGTGCCGTGCAAGGCGATTTGCAGATGGTTCGCCAGGCCGCGGGTGGCGGGGGCGTCTGCCAGGATCGTCACGCAGGGCCGGTTCAGGCGCGGCGCGGCAATGCGCTGACCGCCGCCGTACAGCCAGATGGCATTGACCGGCGGCAGGCCGCGGGCTTCGCGCGCCTGATTGGCCGGATGGTCGTACCACGCCATCTGGACTTCGTTCTGCCATTTGCGCCACGTCAGTTCGGCCTTGCCTTGCGGCAGCCAGATGTCGACGTTGCGGCCGGCCGCGCGCGCGGGCGACGCGGTGAGCAGGTCACCCAGCGCCGGCGCGCTCAGGTACCACCGGTCCGGGCGCGGGGCGACCAGCTCGCCGCCGACCTCCGCGAACAGGGCGTGCGCGGTGGCGAACAGGGCGGCTGAATCCTCGTGGCTCAACGCCAGTTCGGTGGGATCGGTCAGCACCAGATGGTCGGTGGCGATGTGGATGTGCGCGGGCTGCGCGCAGTACCAGAACCGGGTGTCGAGCGCGCCGCTGTCCTCGAACAGCATGAACGGCGCGAGCGGCGCGCGCGACGGCCCGCCGGGCAGGCCGAAGGCTTCGGTCAGCCAGCGTTCATGGGGCAGCGTGGGGACAAACGGGTCGGCCGGCACGTCCTGCGCCGCCTGGACGCCACGCGCGAGCAACTTTTCGAGCGCAGGCAACTCCAAGTTGGCCAGCAGTGCGGGCAAATGGGCCGACGCGGGCAGCGCGAACGGCAAGAGAAAGTGCAGGGCAGGTGTATCCATGTCGAGGCGAATTGTATGGCAAACTTCGCGCTGGCAGTTGGCTGACCCTCACGTCAGGGGCTGAACGTGCCATGTATCGAGCCGGGTTCAGGTCAGGTGGCGGCCGGGTCTTGACGACACGGCGGCCACGTGGCGGTCAGATACATGGGGCTGGGCGCCGGTGCGGACTGGCTTCGGTACGCTCCGATCGATCCTTATCAAGAATCAGGAATCCGTTTGAAATTCCCATACGAATGGCAGATCGGCTGGCGCTATACGCGCACCGGCAAGCGATCATCCGGCAACGGTTTCATTTCCTTCATTTCATTCATCTCCATGGCCGGCATTGCGCTCGGCGTGGCGGCGCTCATCGTGGTGCTCTCGGTGATGAACGGTTTTCAGAAGGAAGTTCGGGACCGCATGCTCTCCGTGCTTGCGCACATCGAAGTCTTCGCGGTCGACGGCAATCTGCCCGACTGGCACCGCACGGCGGCTGAAGCATTGCAGAACAAGAACGTGATTGCGGCGGCGCCCTACGTGGGCGAGCAGGCCATGCTCACGCGCGAGGACAACGTGCGCGGCGTGGTGTTGCGCGGCATTGTCCCGAGCGAGGAAGCCAAGGTGTCCGATCTCGGCAAGCAGATCACCGAGGGCTCGCTCGCCAACCTCACGCCGGGCAGCTTCGGTATCGTGCTCGGTCGCGAACTGGCGCGGGCGTTGGGCGTGAGCATCGGCGACAAGATCACGCTCGTCGCCCCGCAAGGGACGATCACGCCCGCGGGCGTGTTGCCGCGCGTGAAACAGTTCACGGTGGTGGCCGTTTTCACGGCGGGGCACTACGAATACGACAGCTCGCTGGCGCTCATCGATCTGCACGATGCCGAGACGCTCTTCCGACTCGACGGCCCGACCGGCGTGCGTCTGAAGATCCATGACATGGAGCGGGCGCCGCTCGTGGCCCGCGAGCTGGCCAAAACCCTGTCCGGCAATATGTGGGTGCGCGACTGGACGCAGCAGAACAAGAACTGGTTCATCGCTGTGCAGACCGAAAAGCGCATGATGTTCATCATCCTGACGCTCATCATCGCCGTGGCGGCCTTCAATCTGGTGTCCTCGCTGGTGATGACGGTGACCGACAAATATGCGGACATCGCCATTCTGCGCACGCTGGGCGCACAGCCCGGCTCGATCATGAAGATATTCATTGTGCAGGGCGTGACGATCGGTTTTGCCGGGGCGCTGCTCGGCGTGGCGCTGGGCTGCCTGATCTCGGTGAATATCGGCACCATCGTGCCGTTCATCGAGCACTTGCTGGGTATCCACTTCCTGCCGCAAGACATCTATTTCATCTCCGAATTGCCCTCGGATCTGCAGTCGTCGGACGTGATCCGCATCGGGGTGATTTCGTTCATCCTCTCGGCGCTGGCGACGATCTACCCGAGCTGGCGCGCCTCGCGCGTCAAACCGGCGGAGGCCCTGCGCTATGAGTAACGCCAAGAATCACGCAAATCCATCGTTGGCCGGTGTGCCGAACCTTGCCTATGACGGTCCGGTGCTGCGCGCGCGCGATCTGCACAAGACGTTCCGTCAAGGCCAGCTCAATGTGACGGTGCTCAACGGCGCGAGTCTCGACGTGGCCCCCGGCGAGAAGGTGGCCATCGTGGGCGCGTCGGGATCGGGCAAGAGCACGTTGCTGCACGTGTTGGGCGGGCTCGACGATCCGTCGCGCGGCGAGGTGTCGCTGCTCGGCAAGCCGTTTTCGTCGTTGCGCGAGCGCGAGAAGACGTCGCAGCGCAATCAGTCGCTGGGCTTCGTCTATCAGTTTCACCACCTGCTGGCCGAGTTTTCGGCGCTCGATAACGTGGCGATGCCGCTGCGCATTCGCCGCTTGCCGACCGAGCAGGCGCAAGCGGTGGCGCAGGCCATGCTCGAGCGTGTCGGACTCGGCTCGCGCGTGAAGCACCGTCCGTCGGAGTTGTCGGGGGGCGAACGTCAGCGCGTGGCCATGGCGCGGGCGCTGGTCACGCAGCCGGCGTGCGTGCTGGCTGACGAGCCGACCGGCAACCTCGACGGGCATACCGCCGAGACCGTGTTCGAACTAATGCTCGAGTTGTCGGAGACGCTGAAGACCAGTTTCGTGATCGTGACGCACGACATCGATCTGGCGAAGCGCTGCGATCGTGCCCTGCGGCTGCGCGACGGGGTGCTGGAACCGGCATGACCGTGGTGCAAGCGCGTTAGCGCGAGCGGCGGCTGAAGTCGGCGAAACGCCGGGGTTCTCCCCGGCGTTTCGCATTTCACGAGGCGGCGGCCGGGGGCGATTTCGGCAACGTCCTAGACCGTAACGCGGTGTCGTCCGATGGTCATCGCGAGAACAGTGTGCGAGCCTTGTCAACGACCCGTAGAATTGACGTTCAAGGACCTTTGACCATGTGGATCGATACCCATTGCCATCTCGATGCGGCCGAGTTCGACGCAGACCGTGCGACCGTGATCGCTGACGCCACTGCCGCCGGTGTGGTGGGGCTTGTGGTGCCCGCCGTCGAATGCGCAACGTTCGACGCGGCGCGGGCCGCGGCACGCGCGATCCCCGGGGGCGCATATGCGCTCGGCATTCATCCGCTCTACACACCACGCGCGCGCGACGAGGACATCGCCACGTTGCGCCGTGCCGTTGAGCGGGCGATGGGCGATCCGCGCTTCGTCGGTATCGGCGAGATCGGTCTCGACTTCTTCGTGACGACGCTGGACCCCGAGCGTCAGCAATTCTTCTACGTCGAGCAGTTGAAGATCGCGCGCGACTTCGACTTGCCCGTCATCCTTCACGTGCGTCGCTCGCAGGATGCCTTGCTCAAGCAACTGCGCATCTTCACCCCGCGCGGCGGCATCGCGCACGCGTTCAACGGCAGCCGGCAACAGGCGGACAAGTTCGTCGAGCGTGGCTTCTGCCTGGGGTTTGGCGGACAGATGACGTTCGAGCGCGCCCTGCAGATTCGGCGTCTCGCCGCGGATCTGCCGCTCGATGCGCTCGTGCTGGAGACCGATGCGCCCGATATTGCGCCGCAATGGCGCTACAAACAGCGTAATAGCCCGGTCGAGCTGCCGCGTATTGCGCAGGTGCTGGCGGACCTGCGCGGGGTGACGACTACGGCCTTGTCGCAGGCGACGTGCAGCAATGCTTGGCGCGTGCTGCCGCGTCTGTCGGGCGCCATGGCCATGGCGCCGGGCGACGGGCCGGCTACCGGCATTTCTCTCACCGCCGACACCTCCGATATTTCCGATATCCCCGACGGTCAAGCGCGCTGACGCTGCGGCGTTGCGCGGTCGCGAATACATGACGTGGTGACGTCATGAGACTGGTGCTGCTTGCGTGGGTCGCTGGCGTCTGGTGGTTGCAGCAGGCGTCCGTATTGCCTCAGGGGAGAGCGTTCGGTGCCGCGCTCGGCGTGGCCGCTGGCGTGTTTGCCGTATGGTCGGCTTGGGCGGTTTGGGGCGTAGTGCGGCGCGATCCTGGTGCTGCGGACGCCGGCGTGGTGACATGGGTCGGTGGCGCTCGCCTCGCACGAGATTGCGTGCACGCCGGCGAGCGCTGGCGTCATCGGAGCGTGGTGGCCGTACTGGCGCTTTGTGCGGGTGTCTTCGGCTATTCATGGGCGGCGCTTCGGGCGGAGGCGCGGTTGAGCGATCGGCTGCCCGTCGAACTGGAAGCGCGCGACGTGATGGTCGTCGGTGTCGTGTCCGGACTCCCTGCGTCGACCGATGATGGACGGCGGTTCGCGTTCGATGTGGAGCGCGCGTACGTCATAGACGACGGATGTGAGGCGCCGGTGTCCGCGACGGTGCGCTCAACGTCTGACATGCGCGGCGATCGACGCGACGCCGATACCCGCGCAGCGCTGTGCCGGGAGGTGCGCGTGCCGAGACCCATCGAGTTGGTGTGGCCGGGGCGCTCGCGATTCGGCGGCAAATGGGGCCCGGGTGGAGCGGCGGCGGGAAGTCCGCACGCGGGTGAGCGGTGGCGATTGCCGGTGCGGCTCAAGGCGCCGAGAGGTTTCGCGAATTGGCACGGCGCCGATACCGAGTTGACGGCGCTGGTGCGCGGCATTCGCGCGACGGGATACGTGCGGGCGTCGGGCGGCAGAGGCGAAGCGACAACGACAAAGGGCCCACTTCGTCTGCAAGCCGAGACGGTGCCGGGGTATCGATTCGTCGCCTGGCGAGAACGACTGCGAGACAAGCTTCGTGCCGGACTCGGGCCGTCGGCGCGATACGGCGGCGTCTTGATCGCGCTGGCGTTGGGGGAGCGGGGCGATATCGCCGCCGACGACTGGCAGGTTTTTGCCGATACCGGTGTGAGTCACTTGCTGGCGATTTCCGGGTTGCATGTGTCGCTCGTGGCGGGTGTGCTCGCGGCACTGGTTGGCACGCTCTGGCGGCGCGCTTGCGGTCGGCGCTTCAGTTTGCCGCTATGGTGGCCTGCGCCCAAGGCGGCGGCCGTTGCCAGTCTGCTGGCGGCGGTGGCATACGGGGCGGTGGCGGGTTGGGGCGTTCCGGTGCGGCGCGCCGTCGGCATGGTGGCGATTCTGGTCTTCGCCTTGCTCAATGGCCGTATGGCGGCGCCATCGTATGTGCTGGCGTGGGCGTTGGCCACCGTTGTCGCGCTCGATCCTTGGGCCGTGGTGACGCCTGGCCTGTGGCTCTCGTTTGGCGCGGTCGCGGCACTGGTCCTGGGGGCTGGACGGGAGCAAACACCGCGGGTGGCACGTCGACGCGGCATCCCGGCGGTGGCGCGGTCGCCGTCAACAGCGAGCGCGATGGGGCGCGCGTTGGCGGATTCGCGTCATCCAGACGAATGTCAGGACGTCCAGCATTACGGCGGCGAGCGTCAGAGCGGCGAGCGTCATGGCGGTGAGCGTCAGCAGAGCGACTGTCGGGATGGCGGGCGTCAGGCTGGCACATTTCGGGATAGGAAGCATCAGGCAGGCAAATGTCGTGGCGCTGACCGTCAGGACGCTGAACCTCAGGAGGGCGCGATACGTCGCTGGCGAGCGGCGGCCCTGGCCCGTCTGTGGCCTGCGGCGCGGGCACAATATGCGGTCACGATCGGACTGGTGCCATTGACGTTGGCATGGTTCGGGTCGGTGCCACTGCTGGGTCCAGTGGCCAATGCGATTGCCATACCGGTGATGACGTTGATTGTGACACCGCTGGCGCTGGCGAGCCTGATGCTGCCCGCGACGATGGCCCATTGGGCGTTGGCGGTAGCGCACGCGGTGGTCGTCTGGCTGGCCGATTGGCTCGGCATGCTGGCGGCGTGGCCCTGGGCGGTGTGGCGAGCGGCCGTTGCGCCGCCCTGGGCGCAGGCGGCCGCCGTCGGCGGCGTATTGCTCTGTCTGATGCCATTGCCAGCCGCGATGCGTCGGCCAAGCGGGTGGCGCGTGGGGGTCCGCTTCGCCGGTTTCGCGTTGCTGGGGCCGGCGTTGCTCGCGTCGCCACCCCGGCCCGGCACCGGAGAATTTCGGGTCACGCTGCTCGATATTGGGCAGGGCAATGGGGTGCTCGTCGAGACCGCGACGCGTACGCTGCTGTTCGACACCGGGCCACCGCTGGGGCGATTCAACGATGCCGGGCGCCGCGTGATCGTTCCCTATCTGCGCGCGCACGGCATCCGGCGGCTGGATCGGCTCGTCATCAGCCACGCGCATGACGATCATTTCGGCGGCGCGCTGAGCGTGCTGCGGGCGTATCCGTCGGCGCAGGTAATGTCGTCGCTGCCGGCGACGCATGGCGTGCGCCGCGCCGCAGCGTCCCATCGCACTTGCCTGGCCGGGCAGCAATGGACGTGGGACGGCGTCACGTTTCGCTTCCTGCACCCTGATAAGGGGGCGTTACGCGAGGGCTGGGGGGGACGGGCGGGGCCGAACAGCGTCAGTTGCGTGCTGCGCGTATCGAACGCCCGGCATAGTGCGCTGCTCGCGGCGGATGCCGAAGCGCCGCAGGAGCAGGCCATGCTGGCACGCTTCGGTGCCGGCTTGCGCTCGGACGTCCTATTGGCACCGCATCACGGCAGTCTGACGTCGTCGACGGCCGTGTTCATCGAGGCCGTATCGCCAACCCATGTGGTGTTTCAGGCCGGCTATCGCAATCGCTTCGGGCATCCAAGGCCCGGGGTCGTGGCCCGTTATCAGGCAGTCGGCGCGCGGATTTGGCAGAGCGTGACGCACGGGGGCGTCCGGTTTTCGTTCACGAACGATGGGATCGAGGCGCAGTCCTACCGCGAGCAATATCGACGGTACTGGCACGCGGAAGTGCCGGATACGTCATGACATCGATGTCCTGTGACCGGCCGGCAGGGGCATTTTGCCGCTTCGCCACGTGCTCACGGGGTGTGTCCGGGCGTCGCGATTCGACGGAAACCTCTACCGGTACTTAACGAGCGGTTCGCTAGAATGGCCCGATGCGCCGGATTGCGGTCCGCTCGTGCATGCACCGGCTGGTCCTGACCCTCACAGTGATTCCCGTCGATCGGCACCGATTGCCGCGGGCCGCCGTCCCTGGTTTTCAGTGGCCGCCGGACGGCCGGTTTCAGCACATTTCGCACAAGGCCGGCTCGCCACGACATCGAATGCCATGACAAGAGACATCCTTCATTTTTCGCACGGCAACGGCTTTCCCGCCGGCGTCTATCGCAAGCTGCTGGGCGCGCTGACCGACGAGTACGACGTTCGCGCCATCGACCGCATCGGCCACGACCCGCACTATCCCGTCACGCCGGGCTGGCGCTATCTGCGCAACGAACTGGTCGATACCCTCATGCGCGAATATCGCGGTGAGCCGGTCTGGCTCGTGGGACATTCGCTGGGCGGCTTCCTGAGCCTCATGGCGGCGCTCAAGGCGCCGCAGTGCGTGCGCGGGGTGGTCATGATCGATTCGCCCATCGTTACGCCCGGCTGGCGCACGCAGATGCTCCGCTTGGGCATGCTCACCGGGCTGTACGAGCGGATGTCGCCTGCGGGCGTGACCAAGCGGCGCCGCGATCACTGGCCCGACTGGGAAACGGCCTGGCAGCATTTCGCGAGCAAGCCGACGTTCGCCGGCTGGGATTCGGACGTGCTGCGTGACTACATCGACTGCGGCACGATGCCGACCGGCGAGGGCGAGGCCCGGCGCCTGGCGTTTGCGCGTGACATCGAATATCGGATCTACCTGACGCTGCCGCCGCTGCTCGCCGTGCGTGCGATGCGCGGCGTGCCGGTGCCGGTCGGCTTTCTCGCGGGCACCGAGTCACGCGAGCTACGGCAGGCCGGGATCGGGGCGACGCGTCGTATCGTAGGCACCCATCTGCGTTACGTGCAGGGCACCCACCTATTTCCGATGGAGCGTCCGCTGGAGACGGCCGGCGCCGTGCGCGACATGCTCGCGGAACTGCGCGGCGAGCGCAGGCGTTCGCTGGCCGCCTGAGACACCCGGGCGGGGCTCGCGTCGCGGGGTGTCCGATCCGGGCGCCTGCTTGCCGGGTGCGAGGGATGCCCCGGCCGTGCGGAGCGGCGCGCAGGGCGCCTGTCAAGGTCAAAATTTGCCGCGCCGCACGTCGAGGGCGGGGCCGCTTTCGGGTATAATCCGGCTTTCCCGCGAGCAATTACTGCGATGACCAAATTTGTTTTTGTCACGGGCGGCGTGGTTTCCTCTCTTGGTAAGGGAATTGCTGCCGCATCTCTGGCCGCGATCCTCGAATCACGTGGCCTCAAAGTCACCCTCCTCAAGCTTGATCCCTACATCAACGTCGACCCGGGCACGATGAGCCCGTTTCAGCACGGCGAGGTGTTTGTCACCGAGGACGGTGCGGAAACCGACCTCGACCTGGGCCATTATGAGCGCTTCATCAGCGCCAAGATGCGTCGTGCGAACAACTTCACGACGGGCCAGATCTACGAATCGGTGATCCGGAAGGAGCGCCGTGGCGAGTATCTCGGCAAGACCGTTCAGGTCATTCCGCACATCACCAACGAAATTCAGGCGTTCGTCGAGCGCGGTGCGCGTTCGACGTGGGACGGCCATCCCGACGTCGCCATCGTTGAAATCGGCGGCACGGTCGGCGATATCGAATCGTTGCCGTTCCTTGAAGCCGCGCGTCAGATGAACCTGCGCCTGGGCCGCAACAGCGTGGCCTTCGTGCACCTGACGCTCGTGCCGTACATTGCCACGGCCGGCGAACTGAAGACAAAACCGACCCAACACAGCGTGCAGAAGCTGCGCGAGATCGGCATTTCGCCCGACGTGCTGCTGTGCCGTGCCGACCGTCAGATTCCGGAAGACGAGTGCGCCAAGATTTCGCTGTTCGCGAACATCCCGCAGGACGCCGTCATCTCGGTCTGGGACGTCGACACGATCTACAAGATTCCGCAGATGCTCCATGACCAGGGCATGGACAAGATCATCTGCGACGAACTGAAGATCGAAGCCAAGCCGGCCGACCTGTCCATGTGGACGCATCTGGTACACGCCGTCGAGAATCCGAAGCACGAGGTCACTGTCGGCATGGTCGGCAAGTACGTCGATCTGACCGAGTCGTACAAGTCGCTTATCGAAGCGCTGCGTCACGCCTCGATTCACACGGAAACGCGTGTGAACATCGAGTACATCGATTCCGAACAGATCGAGAAGGACGGCACGGACGCGCTCAAGCATCTGGACGCCATTCTCGTGCCGGGCGGTTTCGGCCGACGCGGTACCGAAGGCAAGATCAAGGCGATTCGTTACGCTCGCGAGAACCGCGTGCCGTATCTGGGCATCTGCCTGGGTATGCAGCTCGCCGTGATCGAATTCGCGCGTGACGTGGCCAAGCTGTCCGACGCCAACAGCACGGAATTCGAGCCGTCGACGCCGCATCCGGTCGTTGCCCTCATCACTGAGTGGCAGGACCGCGACGGCAAGATCGAGCAGCGCACCGAAAATTCGGATCTCGGCGGCACCATGCGCCTGGGCTCGCAGCGCGTGCCCGTCAGGACGGAAACGCTCGCGTCGCGCATCTATGGCGAATCGGTCAACGAGCGTCACCGGCACCGTTACGAAGTCAACAATCATTATGTCCCGCAGCTCGAATCCGCCGGTCTGGTGATCTCGGCGCGCACGCCGACCGAGAACCTGCCGGAGATGATGGAGTTGCCGCAGCAGGTGCACCCGTGGTTTGTGGGCGTTCAGTTCCACCCCGAGTTCACCTCGACGCCGCGCGATGGCCATCCGCTGTTCAAGGCGTACGTCGAGGCGGCGCTGGCGGTTCAGCAGGCGCGCAAGAAGGCCGCCTGAGGCCCCGCCCGCCGCGAGCGAGACATAAGGAGTTTCCATGAAACTGTGCGGTTTCGATGTTGGTCTGGACAAGCCGTTTTTCCTGATCGCGGGTACCTGCGTCGTCGAATCGGAGCAAATGACGATCGACGTCGCGGGGCAGCTCAAGGAAATAACGAGCGCGCTGGGCATTCCGTTCATTTACAAGTCGTCGTTCGACAAGGCGAATCGCAGCTCCGGCAAGTCGTTTCGCGGCCCCGGCCGTGAGGCAGGCCTGAAGATCCTCGAGGAAGTGCGCCGCCAACTCGGCGTGCCGGTGCTCACCGACGTGCATACCGAAGAGGATGTGGCCGTGGCCGCGCCTATCGTCGATGTGCTGCAAACGCCGGCGTTCCTGTGCCGCCAGACCGATTTCATTCGTGCCTGCGCCCAGTCGGGCAAGCCGGTGAACATCAAGAAGGGGCAGTTTCTTGCCCCGCACGACATGATCAATGTCATCGACAAGGCCCGCGACGCCGCGCGCGAAGCCGGCCTGCCCGATGACGTGTTCATGGCTTGCGAGCGTGGCGTTTCGTTTGGCTACAACAATCTGGTCTCGGACATGCGCTCGTTGGCGATCATGCGCGAGACCCGCGCGCCGGTTGTGTTCGATGCGACGCACTCGGTGCAGTTGCCCGGCGGCCAGGGCACCAGCTCGGGCGGTCAGCGCGAGTTCGTGCCGGTGCTCTCGCGTGCCGCCGTGGCCGTGGGCGTGTCGGGCCTGTTCATGGAGACGCACCCGGATCCGGCCTGCGCCCTCTCGGACGGCCCCAACGCCGTGCCGCTCGGGCGCATGCGCGAATTGCTCGCCACGCTCAAGACGATCGATGCGGCGGTGAAGCAGGGCGAGTTCCTGGAAAATAATTTCAATTGAAATGAGACACGCCGTCCTGGGGCCACTATCAGCACGCCCACAGGACGGGTATAGCGCTCGGATGCCTTGGCAGCGTGGCGTCGAGTCGTTAAGCTTGTCGCGCAGCGGTCGTCGGAAGTCGCCGCGAGGGCAAGCCCACAAGGAGATGCCCGCGTGCGGTACGCCGAGCGCACCGTCGACATCGATGTCATCCCGCAGGCCGCCGTACCTTATTTCGAGGTGCCGTTTTTTCCCGTCCATGCAGTACCCCGTCGTTGCGCGCTCGAGCGCCGCACCGGCGTCCACGTCAGGGTTCGGCGCGAGCGCCCGACGTGAGCGGGGCAGGTGACGGGCCGCGGCGCGAAGCAGGTTCCCTTTAGCGTTTTTGTCATACAGATACCGAGGAATACATGAGTGCAATCGTAGATATCATCGGGCGCGAAGTGCTGGACTCGCGCGGCAACCCGACGGTCGAGTGCGACGTGCTGCTGGAGTCGGGCGTGATGGGCCGTGCGGCAGTGCCGTCGGGCGCATCGACCGGTTCGCGCGAAGCGATCGAATTGCGTGATGGCGACAAGGGTCGCTATCTCGGCAAGGGGGTGCAGAAGGCAGTCGAGCACATCAATACCGAGATTTCGGAAGCGATCATGGGCCTGGATGCGGCGGAGCAAGCCTTCCTGGACAAGACCCTGATCGAACTCGACGGCACGGACAACAAGTCGCGCCTCGGCGCGAACGCCATGCTGGCCGTGTCGATGGCCGTGGCCAAGGCCGCGGCGGAAGAAGCCGGCCTGCCGCTGTACCGCTACTTCGGCGGTTCGGGCGCCATGCAAATGCCGGTGCCGATGATGAACATCGTCAACGGCGGCGCGCACGCCAACAACAGCCTGGACATCCAGGAATTCATGGTGATGCCCGTGGGCCAGTCGAGCTTCCGCGAAGCCCTGCGTTGCGGTGCTGAAATCTTCCATGCGCTGAAGAAACTCATCGCCGAGAAGGGGATGAGCACGGCCGTGGGCGACGAAGGCGGCTTCGCACCGAACTTCGCATCGAACGAAGAGTGCCTGACGACGATTCAGCAGGCGGTCGAGAACGCCGGCTACCGCATGGGCGACGACGTGCTCCTGGCGCTGGACTGCGCCTCGACCGAATTCTTCAAGAACGGCAAGTACGAGCTGGCCGGCGAAGGCCTGTCGCTGACCTCGGAAGCGTTCGCCGACTACCTCGCCAACCTGTGCGACAAGTTCCCGATCGTCTCGATCGAAGACGGCATGTCGGAAGACGACTGGGCCGGCTGGAAGGTCCTGACCGAGAAGCTCGGCCACAAGGTGCAGCTGGTCGGTGACGACCTGTTCGTGACCAACACCAAGATCCTGAAGCAAGGCATCGAGCAGGGCGTCGCCAACTCGATCCTCATCAAGATCAATCAGATCGGTACGCTCACCGAAACGTTTGCCGCCATCGAAATGGCCAAGCGCGCCGGCTACACGGCCGTCGTGTCGCACCGTTCGGGCGAAACCGAAGACTCGACGATTGCCGACATCGCCGTTGGCACGAACGCGGGCCAGATCAAGACGGGCTCGCTCTCGCGCAGCGACCGTATTGCCAAGTACAACCAGCTTCTGCGCATCGAAGAGGATCTCGGCGACACCGCGTCGTATCCGGGCAAGGAAGCGTTCTACAATCTGCGCTAATTCCGTTTCCCGGGAGGTTGCGCCCCGACGGCTGTCGAGGCGCGCTTCTCGGCATTCTTGCCAGGCGAAAGCATGCGAATGGTGACCTTGGTGCTGGTGCTGCTGCTGGCGGTGATCCAGTACCCGCTCTGGTTCGGCCACGGTGGTTGGCTGTACGTGCACGAACTGCGCGACGAGCTGAGCGCCGAACAGCAGAAGAACGAGCAGTTGAAAGAACGTAACGATCGTCTTGCTGGCGAAGTGCAGGATCTGCAGGACGGCACGTCGGCGATCGAGGAGCGTGCGCGTTTCGAGCTGGGCATGGTCAAGGACGGCGAAGTGTTCGTTCAGTTCGTGGCGCCGGACGGCTCGGGCGGTCCGCAGGCCGCTTCCGCCGCGGGTGCCCCACTGGTCTCGTCGACCGAGCCGGCACACAAGTCGGTCGCGGCGGCGCCCCCGGCAGCGCCGACTTCGTCGCCAGCAAAGCGCGGGGCGCAGGCGGCGCACAAGGCTCGGCATCACTGACCGTCACCGGTACGACGCGCAGACAGTACAACAAAATGGCGTTCCCGCGGGAACGCCATTTTTTATGCCATCTCGCGGTGTCGCAAACTAGAAGCCGATGCCCACACCCACCGATGCGCGTGGGCCGTATCCGCCATATCCGCCTGGTCCGTACCATCCCGGTCCGTACCATCCCGGGCCATACCACGCAGGGCCACCCCAACCACCGTAGAAATACGCGTTGTTGGCGTTGCTGCGCAGCGCGGCTTCGATGGCGCGCTGTGCGCGTTCGTGCTCGATGGTCGCTTCCTGCTCGTCGTAGATGCGCTTGTTCAAGCGTGTCAGGTCCTGCTTCTGGGCATCGGTCATTGCCGGGATGTCTTGCGTCTGCGGCAGACGTGCCGCGGGCGCGTCAGGCGGTGGCAGTTGCGCACAGCCGGCGGCGAGCATCAGGAGCAGCGCGCCGAGGACACCGCGGGCGCCGACGACAAGCCGAGGGGGCCGTTCACGCATGGAGCGTGTAGCGCTGACGTTGAATGCGAGTCGCGGCATGAGCGATGCGCCGAGGGAGATAGCGGGGTGGCGAGCCGAATGACCGCACGCCACATCCCGCATGCGGTGCCTGGTGACGTCGGTCCGGCGCATGCCCGCGGTCTCCGCGTCGCTCAATGTTGTGCGGACGGCGCGGCGTGCAGTTGCTCCGTAAAGAGCTGCGCCGCATCCACCTTGTCGAAACGATAGGTCTGGCGGCAGAACTCACACGCCACTTCAAGATCGGGACGCTCGTCGAATACGCTCATGACTTCTGCTTCGCCGAGCGTGCGCAGCATGTTGGTGACCCGCTCCTGTGAGCACGTGCAGCGAAACGCCGTGACCGCCGGCTCGAACACACGCACCGTTTCTTCCCAAAACAAGCGCTGCAGCAGCGTTTCCCGATCGATGCTCAGCATCTCGTCTCGCTTGAGCGTATTGCCGAGCTGGCAGACGCGATTCCACATGTCCTCGTCTTGCTCGGGCGCACGCTCGGCACCGGTGCCGGCCGTGCCGCCATGGCCGGGCAGCTTCTGCAGCAGCATGCCCACCGCGTGGCGGTCGTCCGACGCGAGCCACAGGCGTGTGTCGAGCTGCTCCGAATGATGCATGTAGTGTTCGAGCACCGACGCCAGATCGGGCAGGGGGCCGTGTTCATCCGACAGCGGCACCACGCCCTGGTAAGGCTGTTGGCCCGGTTGCTTCACGCGCGGGTCGAGCGTAATGGCAAAGCGAGCGCGGCCGTCGACGTTGACGAGCGCTTTGAGGGTCGCGTCGTCGGGGATTTCGCCGCTGTACTTAGCCGTAGCGCGCATCGTCAGGTCGGCGTTGCATTCGACGACGATCATGGCGACCGGGCCATCGCCGTGCAGTTGCAGGATCAGGGCGCCGTCGAATTTGACGTTGGCCGTGAGCAGCGCGGCCGCGGCCATCATTTCACCGAGCAGATGACGTACCGGCGCCGGGTAGTCGTGACGTTCGAGCACGGCGCGCCACGTCGCGTCGAGGCTGACGTATTCGCCGCGCACCGGGGCGGCGTCGAACATGAACTTCTGAAGTTGATCGGACACGGTTGAATTCCTGAAAAATGCGGCAACGGCGGTCGTCGTGGCGGGCCGCGTC
This sequence comes from Pandoraea soli, assembly GCF_902459595.1. Lineage (NCBI taxonomy): Bacteria > Pseudomonadati > Pseudomonadota > Betaproteobacteria > Burkholderiales > Burkholderiaceae > Pandoraea > Pandoraea soli. The sequence continues at coordinate 252,770 of NZ_CABPSG010000004.1, forward strand.
GCGCGGTAACGACCGCGCTGATACGCGCCGGATGCTGCACGAACGCCGGTGGTTGGCGCGTCAATACTGCGTAATCTGGGGGCGCGTACCGCATTTTCAACACGCCGGCGGGGCAATCAGCCGATGCGCACCAACTGTTCCTTGAAGACCTGACGGCGCGCCGCATAGCCCTCGGCGTTGCGTTTGAGGTTCGCGACTTCCTCGTCGGTCAGTTCGCGTACGACCTTGGCGGGCACACCCAGAATCAGGGAACGGTCAGGGAACGTCTTGCGCTCGGTGACCAGCGCGCCCGCACCGACCAGGCTGTCGCGGCCGATGACCGCGCCATTGAGCAGCACCGCCTGAATGCCAATGAGCGAGTTTTCGCCCACGGTGCAGCCGTGCAGCATCGCCTGATGGCCGATACTGACGCCGCTGGCCAGCGTGAGCGGGTACCCCGGATCGGCGTGCAGAACGGCACCTTCCTGCACGTTGGTCCCCACGCCGACCTTGATCGGCTCGTTGTCGCCGCGAATCGCGACCCCCGGCCACACGCTGCTGTTCTCGGCTAGGATCACGTCTCCGATGATGCTGGCGGTGTCGGCCACGAAAGCACTCTCGTGGATCTGGGGGGTCTTGTCTCCAAGTTTGTAGATCGGCATGGCGGCTTCGGTTCGCGGTTAAAATCGATGAATTAGCTATTGTAACGTCATGACCGATTTCACTCCCGCGCCCAGCGGCGCTGCCGCGCGCAACGCCGACCCCGGCCATTCCTCCGAAGCCTGCGCCTCCGGCAGCGCGCATCTCGCGTTCACCGGTTCGGCTTGTGCCCGCGAGCACGCGCTTACGCTCCTGCGTCTGTGCGATCCGTATGAGAAGGCCCACGGCGTGACGGCGCTGCGCGACGCAGTGCGAGACGGCCGTGCGCGCTGGCACCCCGAGCGTCACTGCGAGGGGGGCGAGCCAGCAACGCAGGCGCGCGCCGGGGAGGCCGGCATTCCCGGACGTCCCGCCGTGCCCCGGCTGGTGTCGCCGCGCGAGTTGAAGCACCGCGCCGCGACGTCGGTCGAGGGCCGCGCCGCCTTGCTGCACGCGCTCACCCACATCGAATTCAACGCGATCAATCTTGCGCTCGACGCCCTGTGGCGCTTCGACGGCTTGCCTGCCGATTACTACGACGACTGGCTTCAGGTCGCGGCGGAGGAGGCGTATCACTTCTCTCTGCTTGCCCAGCATTTGGAGACGCTCGGCGAACCTTACCGCTACGGCTATTTCCCGGCGCACGACGGCTTATGGGAAATGGCGCGAAGGACGTCCGGCGACTGGCTGGCTCGCCTCGCGCTGGTGCCACGCACGCTGGAGGCGCGCGGGCTCGACGCCAGCCCACCGATCAGGGCCAAGCTGGCGAGCGCGGGCGATGCCGCCGGGGCCGCCATTCTCGATATCATCCTGCGCGACGAAATCGGGCATGTCGCCATCGGGAACCGTTGGTATCGCTGGGGGTGCGAGCGCGCCGGATGCGATCCCATCGAGACCTATGCCCGGCTCGCGGCGCAATATGGTGCGCCGCGTCTGCGCGGGCCGTTCAACCTGGAGGCCCGTCGGGCGGCGGGCTTCGACGACGACGAACTGGCCGCGCTGCAGGCGCTCGCGTAACGGCGTGGCCGATTCGTCATTTTTGACGCTGATAGACTCGGCGTTCCTCAATCGTTTAGATCTTCACTTTCTGCCTGCGCCATGACCGATTCGCGATCCGAATTTCTGACGGTGCGCGGCCTGCGCCACCATGTCCGGCAGTGGGGTACGCCCGGCGCGCCGAAACTGTTCGCGCTGCACGGCTGGATGGACGTGTCGGCATCGTTCCAGTTCGTCGCGCAAACGCTGGCGCAGCGCTGGCATGTGCTCGCCCCGGACTGGCGCGGCTTCGGCCTCACCGACTGGCCGGTGGCGGACGGCCGCTGCGGCAGTTACTGGTTTCCAGACTACCTCGCCGATCTCGACGCCCTGCTCGACGTCTACACGGAGCCCGGCGAAGCTGTCCACCTGATTGGCCACAGCATGGGCGGCAATGTCGCGTGCCTGTACGCCGGGGTGCGGCCCTCACGGGTTCGGCGTCTCGTGAATCTGGAGGGCTTCGGCCTGCCGCCGTCGCAGCCGATCGCGGCGATCCGTCAGCTCGGCCGTTGGCTCGACGACTTGCAGCATGCACCGACGTTGCGCCCCTATGCCACGCTCGACGCGGTGGTGGCGCGGCTGCGCAAGACCAATCCGCGCCTCACGCAGGGGCGGGCGGACTGGCTGGCGCAACGATGGGCACGCCAGGCCCCCGACGGGCAATGGCATTTGCTTGCCGATGCGGCGCACAAGATCGCCAATCCCTACCCCTACCGGCTCGATGAAGCGATGGCGGTATGGAGCAACGTGAGTGCCCCCGTCCTGCATGTGGAGGCAACGGACTCGGACGTGCTGCGACACTTCGTCGGGGCGCAGGGCACGGCGGCGTTCCGGGAGCGCTTCGAGGTCTTTCCGAATTTGACGGAAGCCTTCGTGGACGATGCCGGTCATATGCTGCATCACGATCAACCCGACGTCGTGGCCCGGTTGATCGACGACTTCTGCCGGGAGTGAGGCCGCAGGTCACTCGCGCCGCGGGCACTTGAGCGGTAGAATGAAGGCGTCACAACCACGTCATACGGCGGTGCCGGGCGGACGCGATATGTCATCCCCCCGGCGGCTCATCATGCTTAACGCGGATCTTCATTGTCATTCCCGAGTGTCGGACGGCACGCTAGCACCGTCCGAGGTGGCGCAGGTGGCGTTTGAGGCCGGCGTCGACCTCTGGTCGCTGACCGACCACGACGAGATCGGTGGCCAGCGCGAAGCGCGCGCGGCGGCCGAAGCGCTCGGCATGGGGTACGTGAGCGGTGTGGAGATCTCCATTACGTGGGCCAATCGCACGGTGCATATCGTCGGGTTGAACCTCGATCCCGATAATCCCGCGCTGATCGATGGACTGGCGGCCACGCGCGGCGGCCGGGCGGCGCGAGCCCAGCAGATGAGCGAGCAATTGGCGGCTGCGGGCATTCCGCACGCCTACGAGGGCGCGTTGCGTTTTGTCGGGAATCCCGATCTGATTTCGCGCACGCACTTCGCCCGGTATCTGGTGGCGATCGGCAAATGCGCGTCGGTTTCCGATGTGTTTTCGAAATATCTTGCGGAGGGGCGTCCAGGCTACGTGCCGCACCGCTGGGCCACGCTGGAGAATGCCGTGACCTGGATCCGCGGGGCGGGCGGCATTGCCGTCGTGGCGCACCCGGGCCGCTACAAATTCACGCCGCTCGAATTCGGGGTACTGTTCGATCAGTTCCGCGAACTGGGGGGAGAGGCCATCGAAGTGGTGACCGGTAGCCATACGCCGGATCAGTACCGCGAGTATGCCGACGTCGCACGCCGCTACGATTTTCTGGCGTCGCGCGGCTCGGATTTCCATGGACCGTCCGAGAGCCGCGCGCTGCTCGGCAAGCTGCCTGCGCTGCCCGACGATCTCACCCCGGTCTGGAGCCGCTGGCAGTAACTTTCCGACGCTATGTCGCAATTCTTCCAGATCCATCCGGAAAATCCTCAGTCACGACTCATCAAGCAGGCCGCCCAGATCATCGATAAGGGCGGCATCGTGGCGTTGCCGACCGACTCCAGCTACGCGATCGCCTGTCACATCGACGACCGGCAGGCCGTCGAACGCCTGCGTCGTATTCGAGGTCTCGACGACAAGCAACTGCTCTCGCTCCTGGTCCGCGATCTCTCGGAGCTGGCCGAGTTCGCCATGGTGGATAACCGGCAATACCGGTTGATCAAGGCGACGACGCCGGGGCCCTACGTGTTCATTCTCGAAGCGACGAAGGAGGTGCCACGCCGGCTCTCGCATCCGTCGCGAAAGACGATCGGTCTGCGGGTGCCGGATCATGCCATCACGCTGGCGCTGCTCGAGGCGCTGGGGCAGCCGTTGCTCGCCACCACCCTGATTCTGCCGGGCGAAACCGAACCGCTGAACGACCCCGACGAGATTCGTGAGCGCCTGGAAAAGCAACTGGACCTGGTGATCGACGGCGGGGCCTGTCCTAAAGAACCGTCCACGGTGGTCGACCTGACGGTGACGCCGCCCGAGGTGCTGCGTCGCGGTCGCGGCTCGCTGGCGCCGTTCGGCCTGTCGTGACGGGGCGCGCGTCGCTCGCTTTGCAATACGCGGTAATACTGGCGTGCGGGTCGGCTTGCTACAATACTCGGCTATGAATGCAGACCTGATCCAGACCGTTGCGGTCTACGCGCTCCCCGTCCTCTTCGCGATTACGCTGCACGAGGCCGCGCACGGCTACGTCGCGAAGTATTTTGGCGACCCCACGGCGTATCTGATGGGACGCGTGACGCTCAATCCCCTCAAGCACATCGATCCGATCGGCACGGTGCTCGTGCCGCTTGCCCTCTATTTCATGACGAGCGGGGCGTTTCTGTTCGGCTATGCCAAGCCGGTGCCGGTGGCGTTCGGCAGCCTGCGCAATCCGCGCGTCGATACGATCTGGGTGGCGCTGGCCGGTCCGTTGTGCAACTTCGTCCAGGCGATGCTGTGGGCCGTTTTTGGCGTGGGGCTGCAAATCGCCGGCGTTCACGAGCCGTTCTTCATGATGATGGCGCAGGCCGGTCTTCTGGTGAACCTCGTGATGTGCATGTTCAACCTGTTTCCGGTGCCGCCGCTCGATGGCGGCCGCGTGCTCGTGTCGCTGCTGCCGGCGCGCGCAGCCTATCGCCTCTCCCGCGTCGAGCCCTACGGGTTCTTCATCGTGATGGCCCTGGTGGTGAGCGGTGTGCTGGGCCGCGTCTGGCTGTGGCCGCTGATTCAGTGGGGGCGTGACTTCATCGTCTGGATGCTCACGCCGCTGTTGTCGCTGATTTCCTGAAGTTTTTGCAGAATATAACGAGACCATGTATCCCGAACGCGTTTTCTCCGGCATGCGACCGACCGGTCGTCTCCACCTCGGCCATTATCATGGCGTGCTCAAGAACTGGATTCAGCTTCAGTCGGAATACCCGTGCTACTTCTGCGTGGTCGACTGGCACGCGCTCACCACGCACTACGAGACGCCGGAAGTCATCGAACAGAACGTATGGGACGTGCTGATCGACTGGCTCGCCGCAGGGATCGATCCGAATCAGGCCACGCTCTTCATCCAGAGCAAGGTGCCCGAACATGCGGAGCTGGCGCTGCTCATCGGCATGAGCACGCCGTTGGGGTGGCTCGAACGCGTGCCGACGTACAAGGAGCAGATCGAGAAGCTCAGGGAGAAGGATCTCTCGACATACGGCTTCCTGGGATATCCGGTGCTGATGGCCGCCGACATTCTGCTCTACCGCGCGCTTCACGTGCCGGTGGGGGAGGATCAGGTGCCGCACGTCGAAATGACGCGCGAAATCGCGCGCCGCTTCAACTATCTCTACGGCCGCGAAACCGGTTTCGAGGAAAAGGCATTGGCGGCCGCACGCAAACTTGGCGGCAAGCGCGCGAAGCTGTATCTCGAACTCCGGACGGCATACCAGGAGCAGGGCGACGACGAGGCGCTCGAACAGGCACGCGCGATGCTCTCCGAGTCGCAGTCGCTGTCCATGGGCGACCGCGAGCGGCTCTTCGGCTATCTCGAAGGCGCGCGCAAGCTGATTCTGGTCGAGCCGCAGGCGTTGCTCACGCCGGCGTCGCGCATGCCGGGACTCGACGGTCAGAAGATGTCGAAGTCGTACAACAACACCATTGGCTTGCGCGAAGACGCGGAATCGATCACCAAGAAGGTGCGCACGATGCCGACGGATCCTGCGCGCGTGCGTCGTACCGATCCGGGCGACCCGGAGAAGTGTCCGGTGTGGCAACTGCATCAGGTCTATTGCGACAACGACACGCGCGATTGGGTGCAGAAGGGGTGTCGCAGCGCCGGGATCGGCTGCATCGAGTGCAAGCAGCCGGTCATCGAAGGCATTCTGCGCGAGCAGCAGCCGATGCTCGAGCGCGCCCAGAAGTATGTGGACGATCCGTCGCTGCTGCGCGCCATCGTGGCCGATGGATGTGAGAAGGCGCGACGGTCTGCGCAGGAGATCATGCGCGACGTGCGTGAAGCGATGGGGCTGCAATATTCATGACGAACGCGGTCGCTCCCGGCGTGCTGCAAGGCGGTAGTGCGCACGGTACTGGCGCGCCGTCGCCGTGGCTGGTGCGCTGGGCGCATCTGATGCCGTCGGGCGGCCGCGCACTCGATCTGGCCTGCGGTCAAGGACGCCACGCGCGTTGGCTCGCGTCCCGCGGCATGCACGTCATCGCCGTGGATCGCGACGAGGCGGCGCTTGCCACGATGTCAATGCTGGCGAACGTGACGACGCTGACGGCCGACCTGGAAGGCGCGCCGTGGCCGTTGGCCGAGGGCGAGCGCTTCGATGCCGTCATCGTGACGAACTATTTGCATCGGCCGCTCTTCTCGCGTATCGCGGCCAGCGTCGCGCCGGGCGGCGTGCTGATTTACGAAACCTTTGCGCAGGGAAACGAACGGTACGGAAAGCCGTCCAATCCGCAGTTTCTGTTGGCGCCCGGTGAATTGTTCGACGTGGCGCGCGAGGCCGGCCTGCGTGTGGCGGGTTTCGAGGATGTTACGTTGGCGGCGCCGCGTGCGGCGTGCGTGCAGCGCGTGTGCGCCACGCGTGCCGCCCCCGGGGAAAACCCCGGCAATGCCGCCCTGTACGAGCCGGCGGCGGAATCCGCTACAATCCACCCTTATCGCTGAATTGTTCGATCAACCATGACTACCCAAACTCCGATGCAAGGCAGTATCGTCGCGATTGTCACCCCGATGGCAGAGGACGGCAGCCTTGACCGTGAAGCACTGCGTAACCTGATCAACTGGCACGCCGACGAAGGCACCGACGGCATCGTGATCGTCGGCACGTCGGGCGAATCGCCGACGGTCAACGTCGAGGAGCACTGCGAACTCATCGAGATCGCCGTGCAGCAAGCCGCGCAAGCCGGCGAGTCGCGCGGCCGCAAACTGCCGGTCATTGCCGGCACGGGCGGCAACTCGACGGCGGAAGCCATCGAACTCACGAAGCATGCGAAGCAGGTGGGCGCCGACGCGTCGCTGCAGGTCGTGCCGTACTACAACAAGCCCACGCAGGAAGGCCAGTACCAGCACTTCCGCGCCATTGCCGAAGCCGTCGAGCTGCCGGTCATTCTCTATAATGTGCCCGGCCGTACCGTGGCGGATGCCAGCAACGACACGCTGCTGCGTCTGGCGCAAGTGCCTGGCATCGTTGGCGTGAAAGACGCCACGGGCAATCTGGATCGCGGCATTGACCTGATCCGGCGTGCCCCGAAGAGCTTCGCCGTATACAGCGGCGACGACCTGACGGCTGTTGCGCTCATGCTGATGGGCGGTCAGGGTAATATCTCGGTCACTGCCAACGTGGCACCGCGTGCGATGCACGAGTTGTGCGTGGCTGCGTTGGCCGGCAATGTGGCCAAGGCACGGGAACTGCAATTCCAGTTGTTCGAACTGCACCGCGCCATGTTCGTCGAAGCCAATCCGATCCCCGTGAAGTGGGCGCTGCAACAGATGGGCATGATCGCGTCGGGCATCCGCCTGCCGCTCACGCCGCTGGCGCAGCCCTACCACGACACGGTGCTTGGTGCCCTCAAGTCGGCCAACATCGCCGTTGTCTAACCTGTCGTTCCGGCACCCGGGTTCGATTGCCCACCCCTTTTTTTGCGACTCATGAAACGAATCGTCAGTAATTCCGTAGCTCGTCCCGTGCTGGCATGGGCCGCTATTGCCTCGTTGGCCCTCGTCGCCGGATGCAGTTCGCTCTCGAGCGCCTTGTCCTCCGACAAGGTCGATTACAAGAACTCGAAGACCGGCCCCTCGCTTGACGTCCCGCCGGATCTGACGAACGTCCAGGCGACCGACCGGAAGTACGTGTCGCCGGCCGGCATCGCCACGCTGTCGACCTACGAGAACCAGCAGAAGGTCGTCGCGGCCAACCCGACGGACACGGTGCTGCCGGCGGTGCCGGGCATGAAGGTCGTGCGCGACGGCAACGAGCGCTGGCTGGTGATTCAAAAGGCACCGAGCGACCTGTGGCCGACGTTGCGTGAATTCTGGCAAGAGAACGGCTTTGTGCTGACGATCGATTCGCCGGACACGGGCGTGATGGAAACCGATTGGGCGGAAAACCGCGCCAAGCTGAATCAGGACATCATCCGCGATCTGCTCGGCAAGGTGCTCGACAGCCTGTATTCGACCGGCGAACGCGATCGCTTCCGCACGCGCGTGGAACGTGATCCGAATGGCGGTACGGACGTCTACATCACGCACCGCCGCATGGTGGAAGTGTTCACGAACGCGCAGAAGGACACCACCAAGTGGGAGCCGGCGCCGAACGATCCGGGTCTCGAAGCGATCTTCCTGACCAAGTTGATGCAGCGCTTTGGCGTGCAGGCCGATCAGGCCAAGGAGCAAGTCGAAGGCGCCAAGGCGGGCGGCCCGTCGAGCCAGATCGTGAAGACGGCCGACGCCGCGTATCTCGACATCAACGAGCCGTTCGATCGGGCCTGGCGCCGTGTCGGCGTGGCGCTCGATCGCGGTAACTTCACCGTGGACGATCGCGACCGCGAGAAGGGCATTTACTTCGTGAGTTACGTGGATCCGGCATCGCTGGCGAAGGACAATGGTTTCTTCTACAGCTTGTTCCATGCGAAGGAAGTGCAGGACAGCAAGAAGGCCAAAAAGCTTAGCGTGAACGTTCAGGGGCGCGGCGATAACCAGAGCCGTGTGCAGGTGCTCGACGATAAGGGTAACGTCGATAACTCGCAGATCGCACAGACGATCATCAATGTGATCGGCAACCAACTCCGTTAAGGCGGGGCGTGCGGTTCGCCAGTCTTGGCAGTGGCAGCGAAGGTAATGCCCTGCTGGTGGAGGCGTCGGAAGGCGCCTCCACGACACGCATTCTCCTCGATTGCGGTTTCTCGATGCGGGAGGTCGAGCGGCGCCTGACGGCACGCGCGATCGATGTGGCGTCGCTCGACGCCATTGTCATCACCCACGAACATGCCGACCACATCGGCAGCGCACTTTCCCTCACTCGCAAGTACCGGATTCCCCTCATCATGAGCTGGGGAACGGGGCAGGCCGTCAAGGTCCACACCACGCTCAAGGGCGAGGGTGACGCCGCACTCGTGCGCTGGTGCCGTGCCGAGGAGCGGCTTGCCGTGGGCGATATCGAGCTTCATCCTTACACGGTGCCTCACGACGCGCGCGAGCCGCTGCAGTTCGTGTTTTCCGACGGCGCGCGCCGTTTGGGTGTGCTCACGGATGCGGGGTGCGCGACGGCGCATCTGGTCGCAGCACTGGGTGGCTGCGATGCCCTGGTGCTCGAGTGCAACCACGACCGCGACATGCTGGCGAACAGCAAGTATCCACCATCGCTCAAGGCGCGCATTGGCGGTACTTATGGGCATCTGGCGAACGACTCGGCGGCGGAGATTCTGGGCGCGATCGACCGGAGGAAGCTGCAGCGCGTGATCGGTGCGCATTTGAGCGAGCAGAACAATACGCCCGAGCTGGCGATGGCGGCGATGGCGTCAGTCATCGGCTCAGCGGCGACCGAGATCCTCGTGGCGACGCAGGCGGGGGGCTTTGATTGGCTGACGTGCTAGCGATGCAGGGCGTGCCGGGAAGCGGGCAGGGTGCCTGAGTTGGACGCGAAGCGTTGCGACAAACAAAAAAGCCGGTCGAAAGACCGGCTTTTTTCTCAACTGCCTTGCGGCAGCGAGAGCTTACTTGCTGGCAGCAGCGTCAGCAGCCGAAGCAACGGCATCAGCAGCAGCGCCGGCAGCCGAAGCAGCCGAGTCAGCAGCAGCGCCGACAGCCGAAGCAGCCGAAGCGGCCGAGTCAGCAACAGCAGCAGCAGCAGCCGAAGCCGTGTCAGCGGCCGGTGCAGCGGCTTCTTCCTTCTTGCCGCAGGCGGTCAGGGCGATAGCCAGCAACGAAGCGACGAGGAGAGACTTCTTCATGATCACGTCCTTTTATGGTAGATGACAAGCGAATGAATATTAATTACGGTAATACGCTCTTGCCAGCGCAAAGCCGATTGCGAGACATTGGCAATTAAGGATTACCCTTGGTCATGCAAGCTGCTTGGCGAGAAATTATATTGGGTTTTCCCCAACCCGTCACGTCAATCTCGCGTCATTTCCCCGCTTTTTTCCTTACGGCGCGCAACTTTAGCCGGGGCTCCGGGTCACTTTCCAGTTGCAGCCACCCGGAAGCATACCAATCGTACAGAATTTCGACGATTTCTTGGTCTTTTTGCCTCAAATTCGCACATTCCCCCGCATTTAACTGACGATGATCGGCGAGGCGCCGTAAGTTTGCGCGCGCATCGACAGGGACGTCGAGCGGCTCGCCGTTGACGTAATATCGGTTGCGTCGATACAACAATTGCGTCTTGGGCGAGAGCGCCAAGCCACGCGCGGCGGCTTCGCGCACGAATTTCGTCACCGAAAGCGGGGTTTCTGGCGGATCGAAGAATACGTGCGACTTCGGCTCGCTCAGCCAACGCCCGAGAAAATCCTCGACCTCTTTTTGTCCCCAGCGCACTTTTTCGAGCTGCGCGACAAGCGTCTCGATCATGGCATCGGGCAGCGCGGCCGGATGTTTCACGGCCGATTGTCCCGGATCGGCGTAACGACCCGCGAAATGGCGCGCGAACGGTAGCGCTGGCGCATTTTCCGCAAGGTAGTACAGAAAGTTCTGAAGCATTTCCTGCTCCAGCGGCGCGCGAAAGCCGATTGAGTAGGTCATGCACTCGCCTTGCGCGATGCCATCGTGCGCATAGCCCGGCGGCAGGTACAGCATGTCGCCCGGTTCCAGCACCCACTCCTCTTCGGGCTCGAAGTGTTTCAGGATGCGCAGCGGCACGCCATCGAGCCACGTGGTATCGCGCTGCGGCCCGATGCGCCAGCGTCGCTGGCCATGCGCCTGCAGCAGAAAAACGTCGTAAGAATCGAGGTGCGGGCCGACGCCGCCGCCGTCGGTGGCGTAGCTGATCATCACGTCGTCCAGACGCGCGTCGGGAACGAAGCGAAACTGTTGCATGAGTGCGTCGACGGCCGGCGAGTGGAGATTCGCCCCCTGCACGAGCAGCGTCCATTGCTTGCGACTGAGCGGCGGCAACTCATCGGCATCGAACGGCCCATGGGCGAGCTGCCAACGCTTGCGGGCATGGCTGATCAATCGGGATTCGACGTCGTCCTGCGCCGCCAGCGCGAACAATGCATCGCGCGAGAGCGGCGCCGTGAAGCCGGGAATGGCCTGGCGGATGAGGAGCGGGCGCTTGTGCCAGTAGCGCTTCATGAATGCGTCCGGCGCGAGGCCGCCGAGCAGGGGCGAGGGGGAGCGGGCTGTCGTCATGAGTGGATCAATACATTGGGAGAGGGCCGCGCCATGCCCGCCGTGGTGCGATTCGAGGTGGCGTCGGTTCGCGCGCGGGGCGATGTCATGCGGCTGCGCGTATAATGCGGGCTGTTTTTCGGAGAGTTTGATGAAGATCGAAAAGAATACCGTCGTCTCGGTGACTTACAAGTTGTCGGACGCTCAGGGCAACCTGATCGAAGAAAGCGGCGCCGAGCCGATGGTTTACCTGCACGGCGGATATGATGGCACGTTCCCCAAGATCGAGGAAGCGCTCGACGGCCAGGACGTAGGCTATGAAACGCAACTGCAACTGGAACCGTCCGACGCCTTCGGCGACTACGATCCCGAGATGATCAAGATCGAAGCGCGTGGTCGTTTCCCGGATCCGCTCGAAGTCGGCATGCAGTTCGAAGGCTCGCCGGAAGATGGCGACGAGGAGGCCGACACGCTGATCTACACGGTGACCGACGTTGCCGAAGACAAGGTCGTGCTCGACGGCAATCACCCGCTTGCGGGCATGGCACTGCGTTTCGACCTGAAGGTGGCCGACGTGCGTCAGGCGACGGAAGAAGAAATCGAGCACCAGCACGCCCACGGCGCGTCGGGGCTTGAAGTCGTCGACGAAGACGAAGATCAGGACGACGCTCCCACGCTGCATTGACGCTGAGGCGTTGCGCTGCCCGCTGCCGCCTTACGGCGCACGGCCGGGCCGGTGACGCACGACGCGCGAGCAGTACCCGGGCATCTGCCGAGTCAGGCGCATTGTGAAACGCAATGCGCCTGACTCGGCGTTTTCGTTTTCAGGCGAGCAGTCAGTTGCCGTGCCGGGGGGCACGCGTACCGGTGCTCGGGCGGAGCGCAGGCCCGATGGGCATGACTCCTTGGTTAGGATCCGACGCGGCCGCGCCCTGGTCGCTCGACATGCCGGACGACGGATAGAGTGCCGAATAGGGGGCTGCGTAGGGCATTGCGTGGGACACGCTACCGGGCGTCGGCGCTGCCGCACCGGCGGAGGTTCCGCCGGGCACCGGTATTGCGCCGCCACCGCGCGGGCTCGTCAGTGCCGCCGCGTTGTTGGACGGTAGTGTCACCCCCTCGAAACGGAAGAGTGATGGCGTGCCCGGATCGACGTGCACGCGCACCCACCGATTCGTGGTCGGCGACCCGTAGGTGCTCAGTTGGGTGAACGACTTCACCGGTGCGCCGTGGGCATCGCGCAGCGGTTCCACGTGGCGCATCGTCTTGCCGCTGTCGATGAGCAGGACCGGTCTTTTGAAGCGATTCGTGAGTCGTAGCAACTGCGTGCGGAATTCCTTGAAGCCGTCGACGCCGCGGCGTCCCGCGCGATCCGAGAAAAGGCTCCCCAGTCCTGCGCGTCGCGCCGGTTCGAACGCCGGATCGGCCTGCGCGACGATGACCATGCCGACGGCCTCCTTCTGCTTCGCGTAGACCAGCGCATGTTGCAGCCAGACGCGCGTCGCCACGACTCGATCCTCGAATTCGCCGTTACGTCCCCCCGCCGAGCGGTAATTGTTGTTGTTGCCGGGCAGATTCAGGCCGACAAATACCACGCCGTTATAGAACCATCGCACATTCTCGTGATATTGACGAAAGCGCGCCATGTCGCTCTGTCGCGTGAGATCGAATGGCGCGTGACCCACGGGGCCGGGGCCGAGCAACGCATCGTCGTTGAACGCCTGATCGCGCAGGAAGTCGAGGCGCTCCACGGGGTTGTAGCCGCCCTCGGTGGCGCGTTGGCAATCGGCCCAGTCGTTCGCCCCCGGTACGTAGATGAGTGGCTTGGGCGAACTGGCGAGCAGTCTCAGACGCTGCGTGATGAGTTCGTCGCGACACGACTCCGCCACGCTTTTGAGATTGCCTGCGTGGACGACGAACACGGCCTCACTGTCACCGATGCTGGCGAGCACGTTGCGCACCACCGGCACATCCGCGCTGCCGAAGGGGGTGTTGCCCAGCACCGCGAATTCGAACGGCGGTGGCTTGCGTGGGCCTTTGGCGCCGGGTTTGGCCGTTGTTTTTCCCTTGGACGTCGTGGTCAGCTTGGCGTTTGCCGATGCGGCCGTCGTCGGTGCGGTCCCCGTCACGAGCGCGAACGCGAGCGCCAAGAGGCACACGGCGCGCAGGCCGTGGCTTGTGTGACGAGGGGCGCGCAGGTGAGGCAGGCTCGGCATGAGGGGCGACGTCAGTGCTTGCGGCCGTCCATCAGGCCGCGCAGTTCATACAACAGGTCAAGCGCTTCGCGCGGGCGCAACTCGTCGGGATCGATCTGCGACAGACGTGCCAACGTAGCCTCGGCGGCAGGATCGAGGGCGGCGGCACCGTGTGTCGCGCCAGGGCTGCCCTGCATCGCGAGCCGGCCGTTCGGCGCGCTTTCCGAAGTGTCCTCCGATGCGTCATCGATGTCGGCATCGACCGGCGCTCGCGGTGCAAACAGATCGAGTTGTGGGGCGGCCGGATCGAGCGCCTGCTGCTCGAGTAACGCGAGATGCTTGCGCGCCGCGCGAATGACCGGCATCGGCACCCCGGCGAGTTGCGCGACCTGCAATCCGTAGCTCTGGCTCGCCGGGCCATCCTGCACCGCGTGCAGGAACACAATCCCTTCGCCATGCTCCACGGCCGACAGATGCACATTCGCGCATTGCGCAAATTCGTCGGGCAATTGCGTCAGTTCGAAGTAATGGGTGGCGAACAGCGTATAGCTGCGATTGTGCCCAAGCAGATGCCGCGCAATCGCCCAGGCCAGCGCGAGACCGTCGAACGTTGACGTGCCGCGCCCGATCTCGTCCATCAGTACCAGACTCTGGTCGGTCGCCGTATGCAGAATCGCCGCCGACTCGGTCATCTCGACCATGAACGTCGAACGTCCGCCCGCGAGGTCGTCCGACGCGCCAATTCGCGTAAAGATGGCGTCGAGCGGGCCCAGTCGCACCGCCTCGGCGGGCACGTAGCCGCCGACGTACGCGAGCAGGGCGATGAGAGCGGTCTGACGCATGAAGGTCGACTTGCCGCCCATGTTCGGGCCGGTGATGAGCAGCAGGCGGCGCGCATCCCCCAGCGAGCAGTCGTTGCCGATGAAGCGCTCCACTTGCTGTTCGACGACCGGGTGGCGACCCTGACGAATGTCGACCACGCGATCCTCCACCAGCTCGGGCTTGACCCAGCCCAGCGTTTCGGCCCGCTCGGCCAGCGCGGCGAGAACGTCCAACTGGGCGAGCGCCTGCGCAATGCGCTTGAACTCGGTGATGTGGGGCAGCAGTGCTTGCATCAGTGCGTCGTACAACAGCTTCTCCCGCGCGAGCGAGCGCTCCTGCGCGGACAATGCCTTGTCCTCGAACGTCTTCAGCTCTGGCGTAATGTAGCGCTCGGCATTCTTGAGCGTCTGGCGGCGGCGATAGTCGTCGGGCACCTTGTCGGTCTGGCCGCGCGTGACTTCGATGTAGAAGCCATGCACCTTGTTGAACTCCACCCGCAAATTGTTGATGCCGGTGCGCGTACGCTCGCGCGTTTCCAGATCGACGAGGAACTGGCCGCAGTTCTCCGAGATATCGCGCAACTCGTCGAGATCGGCATCGTGACCGCGCGCGATGACGCCGCCGTCGCGCAGCATGGCCGCCGGTTCTTCGGCGATGGCGCCCGTGAGCATTGCCAGCGCGGCCTCGGGAATCGCAAGGTCTTCGTGCAGCATCGCGAGCAGCGGCGAGCGTGCTTCGACGGCACGCAGCGTGGTGTGCAGTTCGGGCAGGCGGCGCAACGCGTCGCGCAGGCTCGATAAATCGCGTGGCCGCGCGGTGAGCAGCGCCAGACGCGCCGTGATTCGCTCGACGTCCGCCACGTGCCGCAATTCGCTGTTCAGCGCGCGCCACGCGCCCGGGCCTTCGAGCAGCGTGGCAATGGCCAGTTGGCGCGACTGCGGCACCTGCTGATCGCGCATCGGATGATGCAGCCAGTGGCGCATCAGACGGCTGCCCATCGTCGTGCCGCAAGTGTCGAGCAGCGAGAGCAGCGTCGGCGATTCGGTGCCGCGCAGCGTCTCGGTGAGTTCCAGGTTGCGCCGCGTGGCGGCGTCCAGGCCAATATAGGCGGCTTCCCGCTCCACGTTCAGACTTTGCACATGACGCAAGGACTGGCCCTGCGTGGCGGCTGCGTACTGCAGCAAAGCGCCCGCCGCGCCGAGCGCCGGGTTCAGGCCGTCGCAGCCGAAGGCGGTGAGGCTCGCGACGCGAAGTTGATCGCGCAGGCGTTGCGTGCCGGCAGACGTGTCGAAATGCCAGTCGGGCACGCGCGTCGTGGTGCCGAGGGAGAAGCCCTCGAAGGCTTTGAGGGCGCTGTCGGGCACGAGCGTCTCGGCCGGGCGGATGCGCTCCAGCTCACGCGGCAGCTTATCGGCGGCCACTTCCATCAAGCGCAGCTCGCCACTGGCGAGCGACAGCCAGGCGAGGCCGGCGACGCGCTCGCTGGCGCGTCGCGCCGGCGGCATGTGCACGGCAAGCAGATACTGGTCGACCTTGTCGCTGAGCAATGCGGCGTCGGTCAGCGTGCCGGGCGTGACGATGCGCACGACCTTGCGCTCGACCGGACCCTTGGCGGTGGCTGGGTCGCCGATCTGCTCGCAGATGGCCACCGACTCACCGAGCTTGACGAGCTTGCCGAGGTATTGCTCCACGGCGTGATGCGGCACACCGGCCATGCGAATCGGTTGTCCGCCCGACTGGCCGCGCGCGGTGAGCGTCAGGTCGAGCAGTCGTGCCGCTTTGGCCGCGTCGTCGTGGAAAAGCTCATAGAAATCGCCCATGCGATAGAAGACGAGCATGTTCGGATGGTCGGCCTTGATACGCGTGTACTGCTGCATCATTGGCGTCATCGGTGCGGCGGCGGCGGGGGTGGCTTGGGCTTGGGTGCTCGTCATGAATTCAGTCGGGTCGGGCAAATCGGGTCACGAGGGGGGCGGGGGGAACCGGCCGGCGTGCGATATCGCGCTCATCCAGCATGGCGCGTGCCGCGTCGCTCCCTCGTGGCGCGTTGGATGCGCAATTTTACGACGGGTTCGGCGAACATCGTTAGCCGCCGTCCGGCAATGTCGCATGCGAGTGTCGATGAGTTTGTTACACGAGGGCGGCAAATTTTGCTCAAGTTTCCAGAAAATGTGCCGTTTCGGGGATAAGCACCCGCAAAAATTAACAAAAAGCATCGCAAGCTACTTTCGCACGGGCCAGTATGGTGAAGTCATTGAAGGGACGGGTCGCGGCCACGACGGCCCTGGTCTCGATGATACTGATCGTCGGCGTCGCCGTCGGCATCGAATTCTTCGTCTATGGGGAGTTGCGAAGCGCGATGCAGGCGCAGCTCGACACCCAGGTCCAGCTCGTGGCCGAACAGCTCGACGACAAGATGCGCGGGAAGTTTCTCGCCCTGCATCGCATGGCGCGCCACCTTGGCAATCCGGACGCGATGACGCTGGCACAGTTCGACGCCTTCGCCCACATGTCGGTGTCGATGCCCGAGACCTTCAACACGATTTTCGTGGCCGCGCCCGACGGCCGTATGCGCTACGACTCGACGTTCCCCGCCACGGCGATCAACATTGCCGATCGCGACTATTTCCGGCAGTTGCTCGCGGGCGCGCCTCAGGCGGTGTCTGGACTGATCGCGGGCAGGATCACCCGCTCGCCGGGCATTATCCTCGCGGTACCCGTCGTGGACACGCAGGGCAAGACGATTGCCGTGATCGGCGGCGCGATCAATCTGCTTCGGCAAAACTTCATGGTCGATCTGGCGAGCAATGCGGTCGGCACAAGTGGCCGCTACTGCGTGACGACGAATGAAAATCCCGCGCGCTATATCATTCAGGCGGACGTCACGAAGATTCTCTCGCCCGTCGGCCCGGCGCAGACCTTGTGCGGCGTGCACGATCCGGCGCCGAACCCTCTCTTGCACATGCATCCGTTGGTGGCGCGCGCCACCATGACCACGACCGGTTGGTCGGTAGTCGCGGTGTTGCCCGGCGCCGAAGCGTTCGATCCGCTTGCGCGCGTGCGGCGTCGCGTGATGCTGCTCGCGATCGCCGCGATCGGGCTGGCCGCGTTCGCGATGTGGTGGATGGTGCGGCACATGTTGCTTCCGCTCGATACGCTGCGCGACCTCGTGCAGCGCAGCGCCAGCGACATGCGCGCAGTGCAGTCGCTGCCCGTTCAGCGTGCCGACGAGATCGGGGCGCTCGCGAACGCGTTTCGCGACATGATGGAGCAACTGAGCGATCGTACCGAGGCGCTCGAGGGCTCGCGCGAGGCGGCGCGGGCGAGTGTGCGGCGCATGCAGGAAATTGCGGATCGCGTGCCCTATCTCGTCGTGTTTCTCGACAGCAACGAGCGCTTTGCGTTCGTGAATCGGGCGTGTGAACTGCGGTTGCGGCGGCCGCGTGAACGCATTCTCGGGGCGACGGCGAGCGAGCTGCTCGGCCCGTCGCTCTATCGCGAATTCGCGCCGCATCTCGCCCGGGCATTCGCGGGCGAAGCCGCCACGTTCATCTGGGATTTTGGCGACGGCGCCGCGTTCCGGTGCTTCGAAGTCACCTATCAGCCGGAATGGGCCTTGCACGATGTGCTCGTCGGCGTGCATGTGTTTGTCCGCGATATCACCGTCGAGCGCACGAATGAGCGGCGCTGGCGGCGCGAATCGCACACCGATCACCTGACGGGCCTGCTCAATCGCAAGGGCTTTGATCAGGCGCTGACGGGGGCATTGCGCGTTGCGCGCGAGGGGGGCGGCGCGCAGGCGCTGCTGTTCGTCGACCTGGATCGCTTCAAGCTCGTCAATGACACGTGGGGGCATGCGCTCGGCGACGAGTTGCTGCGGCGTCTGGCCAAACGGCTGGTCGCGAGCGTGCGCGAGGGCGACGTCATTGCCCGCTTCGGTGGCGATGAATTCGCCGTCATCATGCGTGACGTACAGGATATTCTCGATGTGGAGCGCACGGCCATGTCGATTCTCGATGCAACGTCGCGGCCGATGTCGCTGTCCGTCGGGGCCGTTACGGTGGGCGCGTGCGTGGGCGTGGCGATGGTCGCGAGCGGTGAGGTCAAGACGCCCGACATGATGTTCGACGCGGCGGACCGCGCGCTATACGACGCCAAGCATGGCGGCCGCGGCCGCTTCGTGCTCGGCGACGGCGCGTGCGTGGCAGATTAGGCACAACCAATCAAGTACGCGACGGCGATCAGCTTCCCCGAAGATACGAGCGTGAATTGTCTGACGCACAATAGGCGACGTCCTCCGTTCGCCTCGACGTACGGCAGACGGTTCGGGCGTGGGACGTTTCTTTACAGGAGGCGGGCATGAAACTCGAGGGCGGACGAAGCCGGGCAGCATCGCGGGCGGCTTCCGACGCAGGGTGGCGCGAACCCGGGGCGCGCCGTGAGCCACCGCAGGCTTCGCATCGGGGGCCGCGGGTGCGGCACGACGCCGATGCGCACGACGACAAGTCGAGGCACCTGAGCTTGTCGATTCGCGAAAATGAAGTGTTTCATATGCTGGTCGACGGCCTGGCCGTCAATGAAGTCGCGCACGCGATGCATCTGAGCGAGCGGACGATTGCATCACACGTTGCACAAATTCTGCACAAACTCGCGCTTGACGATTGTGCGGAGCTGACCGACTACGCCATACGGCACGGGCTGATCGACGAAGGGTCGGAAGGCGTCGCCTGACGGCGCCAGAGCGAGGCGGCGGCGCCGAGCGGCCTGCGGGCAGCCGGCACCCCGCCTTTGGGGCTAACCCGGCGCGTCGCGCGCGGTTTCGAGATCGCACGCGACGCGCCCGTCAAACGGCGCACGTGCCGGTGCCTTTGCGTCCGCGCGTGTTCCCTGTCTCGCCCCAGTTTCGCAGTTGCCCCTCAGTTGTCCCGAATAATCCTGTTTGATCCTGAATGCGGCCGAGGCCTGCGTCGGCGGCCGACGCGATCGCGCCGTCGGTGATAAGGTACGGCTCGACACCATTTTTCAATGCGAGGTCTGTGGCATGGCACGCGCAGCGTTTGACTCGCGGGCGGCCGCACGACTCGCGACCCCACGAAACGAGACGGGCGGCCGGCGCTGATGCGGCGCGTCGTCCAGACAACCGAGGACAGACACGATGAAGGCGATCGAGATCACCCAATACGGCGCACCGGAGGTGCTCAAGCCCACTGAGCGGCCGCGCCCCGAACTCAAGCCGGGCGAAGTGCTCATCAAGGTCACCGCGTCGGGCGTGAACCGTCCCGACGTGCTCCAGCGCATCGGGCAGTACCCCGTGCCGCCGGGTGCCTCGGACCTGCCGGGGCTCGAAGTGGCCGGCGAGATCGTCGATGGCAAGCTCGACGGCCCGGATAACCGCTGGGGATTGAAGGTCGGATCGCGCGTCTGTGCGCTGGTGCAGGGTGGGGGCTATGCCGAGTTCTGCGCCGCGCCGCTCTCGCAGGTGCTGCCGGTGCCGCAAGGGCTCTCGGACGTCGAGGCGGCGTCGCTGCCGGAAACGTTCTTCACCGTCTGGAGCAATGTGTTCGATCGCGCTCACCTCGGCGAGACCGAGTCGGGCGAAAAGGAGACGTTGTTGGTGCAGGGCGGCACGAGCGGTATCGGCGTGACGGCGATCCAGCTCGGCGTGGCAATGGGCCATCGCGTGTTCGCGACCGCGGGTTCCGATGAGAAGGCTCGCGCGTGCGAAGCGCTCGGCGCGGAGCGAGGCATCAACTACAAGACCGAGGATTTCGTCGCCGTCACGAAGGCGCTCACCAGCGATCGCGGCGTGGACGTCGTGCTCGACATGGTGGGGGGCGACTATCTGCCGCGTGAAGTGCAGGCGCTGGCATTCGATGGGCGCATCTCGATCATCGCGCTGCTCGGCGGCAGCAAGGCCACGCTGGATATGGGCGCGCTGCTGCGCCGCCGTCTGACGGTGACTGGCTCGACGCTGCGTCCGCGCTCGGTGGCGTTCAAGGCGGCGATTGCCCAGAACCTCTACGAGAAGGTCTGGCCGCTGTTCGCGGCTGGCAAGATCCGGCCTGTGATTTATCAGACGTTCCCGGCCGACCAAGCGGACAAAGCCCATGCGTTGATGGAAACGAGTACGCACGTCGGGAAGATCGTCCTGACCTGGTAAGCCATGTCGCGTCGGTTGACGAGGCGAATCCGCGTGAAACCCCCATTTCATGCGGATTCCCACGTTTGAAAGTCGGCGAAATTGACCCCCATGCCCCTGACGCACTAGAATGAGAGGTTTTTCGTCCTTACGC
The DNA here is from genome assembly GCF_902459595.1 of Pandoraea soli. Taxonomy (NCBI): domain Bacteria; kingdom Pseudomonadati; phylum Pseudomonadota; class Betaproteobacteria; order Burkholderiales; family Burkholderiaceae; genus Pandoraea; species Pandoraea soli. The sequence continues at coordinate 273,536 of NZ_CABPSG010000004.1, forward strand.
ATTGGGGGATCTCGCGTGACAATCGGTACTGCGGCTTCGGCTCGCACCCTTGGCCGCAAGGCTGGCAAGCTCGTCGTGGGCAATTGGAAACTGCATGGCAGTCTGGCCGGCAACGAGGCGCTGCTGGGCGACTTGCTGGCGTCGCCGGTGTTGAGCGCCCCGGGCGTGACGGCGGCCGTGTGTGTGCCGTTCCCCTATCTCGCACAATGTCAGGCTCGCCTCTCGGGGCAGGTACTGGGCTTCGGCGCGCAGGAGGTCTCGGCGCAGGTGAGCGGTGCCTACACGGGCGAAGTCTCCGCTGCGATGATTGCCGAGTTCGGTGCGCAGTTCGTGATCGTGGGGCATTCTGAGCGTCGCACGTATCACGGCGAGACCGATGCGGGCGTTGCGGCAAAGACCTTGCGTGTGCTCGATGCGGGCATGACGCCGATCGTGTGTGTTGGCGAAACGCTCGCCGAGCGTGAAGCCGGCGAGACGAAGGCGGTCGTGACGCGTCAGCTCGAGACGGTGCTCACGGCGCTGACGGTGGCGCAGGCGGCGCAGATTGTTGTGGCCTATGAGCCGGTCTGGGCGATTGGCACGGGCAAGACGGCAACGTCGGCCGAGGCGCAGGAAGTGCATGCGCATTTGCGCTCGCTGCTGCGCGCGAAGGGCGAGGCGGTAATGGATGTGGCGGTGTTGTACGGCGGCAGTTTGAAGCCGGATAACGCGGCCGAGCTGTTTTCCATGGCGGATGTCGATGGTGGGTTGATCGGCGGGGCGGCATTGAAGGCGGTCGATTTTCTGGCGATTTGCGAGGCGGGTCTGTCGCGCTGACGCCGATGCCGTGTTTCGTAACGGCACGAAATAGTCATGATGCAGTGCACCAAAAATGCACGGCAAATCGGATTCTTCTATACGGGTGATGAGATGGGGTTGTTGAAAACGTTGTTGATCGTGGTGCAGGTGCTTTCCGCGCTGGGCATCATCGGTCTTGTGCTGCTCCAGCATGGCAAGGGTGCCGATATGGGCGCTGCATTCGGTAGCGGTTCGTCGGGCAGTCTCTTCGGTGCGTCGGGTTCCGCAAACTTCCTGTCGCGGACCACGGCAGTGCTCGCGGCCGTGTTCTTCGTGACCACGCTGGGTCTCACGTATCTCGGTTCGTACAAGCCGGCGGCAAACATCGGTGTCCTTGGTAATTTGCCGACGGCAACGTCGCCGATTACGGCGTCGGGTGCGGCGGCGGCAAGTGCGCCGGTAAGCGCTCCCGCAGCCAATCCGCAGGACGTGCCGAAGTAAGCCACAGCACGGTTTGCGACGTGTAATAAGCTGTAAAGAAAATCGAAAAAAAATCGATTTGTGCGTTGAACAAAATGCTGAAGAGCGCTAATATAGCGGTCTTGAAGCGATTCGTAAGTGACAGCGGATTGCAGAATTTGAATGCCGACGTGGTGAAATTGGTAGACACGCTATCTTGAGGGGGTAGTGGCGAAAGCTGTGCGAGTTCGAGTCTCGCCGTCGGCACCACAGTTCTCCGATGCCAGCCTTGCGTTTATGCTTTGGCTGGCATTTTATTTTGTGCTCACTGTTCATCCGCTTTTTGGCCCCCACGCCAATGACGAAAGCGGTTTTTGGACTAACCAAAAAGAGGGTAGAGTTGAACCTCGGAACCTATTATCCCGTCCTGCTGTTTATTCTGGTAGGTGGCGGTCTTGGGGCGCTACTGATTGGGGTCGGTAAATTCCTCGGCCCCAACAAACCTGACAGCGCAAAACTCTCTCCGTACGAGTGCGGCTTCGAGGCATTCGAAGACGCGCGCATGAAGTTCGATGTGCGCTACTATCTCGTCGCCATCCTTTTCATCCTGTTCGATCTCGAAACGGCATTTCTGTTTCCGTGGGGCGTCGCCCTGCGCGATATCGGCTGGGTGGGCTTTATCTCCATGATGGGTTTCCTGCTTGAGCTGCTGATCGGTTTCGTGTTCCTGTGGAAGCGCGGTGCGCTCGACTGGGAATAAGGCCGGCATCGATTGGGTAGCATTGCAGAAGGATTCAGGGTAAGCATATGAGCATCGAAGGGGTTTTGCGCGAAGGGTTCGTCACCACCACGGCTGACAAACTCATCAACTGGACGCGCACGGGTTCGCTGTGGCCGATGACGTTCGGCCTGGCCTGCTGTGCCGTCGAAATGATGCACGCCGGCGCGGCGCGTTACGATCTGGACCGGTTTGGCGTGGTGTTCCGCCCGAGCCCGCGTCAGTCGGACGTGATGATCGTGGCCGGTACGCTGTGCAACAAGATGGCGCCCGCGCTGCGCAAGGTGTACGACCAGATGGCCGAGCCGCGCTGGGTGATCTCGATGGGGTCGTGCGCCAACGGCGGCGGCTACTATCACTATTCCTACTCGGTGGTGCGCGGTTGCGATCGCATCGTGCCGGTCGATGTCTACGTGCCCGGCTGTCCGCCGACGGCCGAGGCGCTCGTCTACGGCATCATCCAGTTGCAGTCGAAGATCAAACGGACTGCGACGATCGCGCGTAAATAACCGCTCCCGCCCATGTCTAAACTAGAACAACTCAAGACCACCCTGCAAAACGTGCTTGGCGCCCGCGCCGAGCAGTTGGTGGAAGCCCTCGACGAGCTGACGCTGACCGTCAAGGCGAGCGACTATCTCGAGGTGGCGCGCACGCTGCGCGATCATCCCGAGCTCATGTTCGAGCAGTTGATGGACGTTGCCGGCCTGGACTACTCGGCCTATGGCGACGGTGCCTACGACGGCCCGCGCTACGCCGCCGTCTCGCATCTGCTCTCGCTGACCCACAACTGGCGTCTGCGCGTGCGCGTGTTCGCCCCGGACGACGATCTGCCGGTGGTGGCGTCGCTGATCGATCTGTGGAGCTCGGCCAACTGGTTCGAACGCGAAGCTTTCGATCTGGTCGGTATCGTGTTCGAAGGGCACCCGGATCTGCGCCGCATTCTGACGGACTATGGCTTTATCGGTCACCCGTTCCGCAAGGACTTCCCGACGTCGGGGTATGTCGAAATGCGTTACGACCCCGAGCAGAAGCGGGTGATCTACCAGCCGGTGACGATCGAGCCGCGCGAAATTACGCCGCGCATCATCCGCGAATCGCATTACGCCGGTCTGAAACATTAAGGTGGCCTTGTGGCAGACATCAAGAACTACACTCTGAACTTCGGTCCGCAGCACCCGGCAGCGCACGGCGTGCTGCGCCTGGTGCTCGAGCTGGACGGCGAAGTGATCCAGCGCGCCGATCCGCACATCGGCCTGTTGCACCGTGCGACCGAAAAGCTCGCCGAGTCGAAGACGTTCCTGCAATCCGTGCCGTACATGGATCGTCTGGACTACGTCTCGATGATGTGCAACGAGCACGCCTATGTGATGGCGATCGAGAAGTTGCTCGGCGTCGACGTGCCGATTCGCGCGCAATACATTCGTGTGATGTTCGACGAAATCACGCGGATTCTGAATCACCTGATGTGGATTGGTTCCCATGCACTCGACGTGGGCGCGATGGCGGTGTTCCTGTACGCCTTCCGTGAACGCGAAGACCTGTTCGACGTGTACGAAGCCGTCTCGGGTGCCCGTATGCACGCGGCCTACTACCGTCCGGGCGGCGTGTATCGCGACCTGCCGGACACGATGCCGCAGTATCGCGCATCGAAGTTCCACAACGAGCGCGCCATCAAGAAGATGAACGAAGCACGCGAAGGCTCGCTGCTCGATTTCATCGAAGACTTCATCACCCGCTTCCCGAAGTGTGTCGACGAGTATGAAACGCTGCTCACCGACAACCGTATCTGGAAGCAGCGTCTGGTGGGGATCGGCGTGGTGTCGCCCGAGCGTGCCATGCAGCTCGGCTTCTCCGGCGCTATGCTGCGCGGCTCGGGCATTGCCTGGGATCTGCGCAAGAAACAGCCGTACGAAGTGTACGACCGTCTCGATTTCGACATTCCGGTGGGTAAGGAAGGCGATTGCTACGACCGCTATCTGGTGCGCGTGGAAGAAATGCGCCAGTCTGTGCGACTGATCCGCCAGTGCGTGACGTGGCTGCGTGCCAATGAAGGTCCGGTGATTACGGACAATCACAAGGTGGCGCCGCCCTCGCGAGTCGAAATGAAGTCGAACATGGAAGAGTTGATTCACCATTTCAAGCTCTTCACCGAAGGCTTCCACGTGCCCGCCGGCGAGACGTATGCCGCCGTCGAGCACCCGAAGGGCGAGTTCGGCATCTACCTGGTGTCGGACGGCGCGAACAAGCCGTACCGCCTGAAGATTCGTGCGCCGGGCTTTGCCCATCTTTCCGCGCTCGACGAGATGGCAAAGGGTCACATGATTGCCGATGCTGTGGCGATCATCGGGACCCAGGACATCGTGTTCGGCGAGATTGATCGCTAAACGCGCAGCGGGCGCCTCTGGCGCCCGAAAGTTTTAATTCGGCAGGGTTTCGCAGGTCGATGCCATTGCCGTTCCAGTTGCCGTGCCTGTGAGTCGCGGGTGGCCGAAAAAACCGGTCTGCCAGCGCTGGCGCGAGCGGGGATAACGTTTTAAAGAACCGTCGGATCGGAAATGCTTTCTCCCGAAGCCCTGAAGAAAATCGACCGTGCCGTTGCCAAATACCCTGCCGACCAGAAACAGTCGGCGGTGATGCACGCCCTTGCCGTAGCGCAGGTCGAAAAAGGCTGGTTGTCGCCCGAAGTGATGCAATTCGTGGCGGACTACCTCGAGATGCCCGCAGTCGCGGTGCAAGAGGTCGCAACCTTCTACACCATGTTCAACACGCGCCCCGTGGGCAAGTTCAAGTTGACCGTGTGCACGAACCTGCCTTGTCAGCTCACGCGTGGCGAAGAGATGGCGAAGTACCTGAAAGAGAAGCTGGGTGTCGATTACAACGACATCACGCCGGACGGTCTCTTCACGGTCAAGGAAGGCGAGTGCATGGGCGCTTGCGGCGACGCACCCGTGCTGCTGGTGAACAACCATCGCATGTGCGGCTTCATGAACGAAGCCAAGGTCGACGCGCTCCTCGATGAGCTCAAGGCACAGGGCGTTGCGGGAGAGAAAGCATGACGTCGCTGCACAACCGTCACATCAAACCGCTGATCCTCGCCGACCTCAATGGCGAGAACTGGCACCTCGAAGATTACGTCAAGCGCGGGGGTTACCAGCAGCTTGCCCGGATCCTGAAGGAAGGCCTCACGCCGGAGCAGGTCATTGCCGACGTCAAGGCATCGGGTCTGCGTGGCCGTGGAGGCGCAGGCTTCCCGACGGGGCTGAAGTGGAGCTTCATGCCGCGTGCGTTCCCGGGACAGAAGTACCTTGTCTGTAACTCGGACGAAGGCGAACCCGGTACGTTCAAGGATCGCGACATCCTGCGCTACAACCCGCACGCGTTGATCGAAGGCATGGCCATCGGCGGTTTCGCCATGGGCATTACCGTCGGGTACAACTACATCCACGGCGAAATCTACGAAGTGTACGAACGCTTCGAAGAGGCGCTCGAGGAAGCACGCGCTGCCGGTTATCTGGGCGACAACATTCTCGGCACGGACTTCTCGTTCGAGCTGCACGCGCACCATGGCTATGGCGCGTACATCTGCGGCGAAGAGACCGCGCTGCTCGAATCGCTTGAAGGCAAGAAAGGCCAGCCGCGTTTCAAGCCGCCTTTCCCGGCCAGCTTCGGTCTGTACGGCAAGCCGACGACCATCAACAACACCGAGACGTTCGCCGCGGTTCCGTTCCTGCTGGCCACTGGCCCGCAGCAGTACCTGGAAATGGGCAAGCCGAACAACGGCGGCACCAAGATATTCTCGGTGTCGGGCGACGTCGAGCTGCCGGGTAACTACGAAGTGCCCCTGGGCACGCCGTTTGGCGAATTGCTGGAACTGGCCGGTGGCATGCGCGGTGGCAAGCAGCTCAAGGCCGTGATTCCGGGCGGCTCGTCGGCACCGGTCGTGCCGGCCGGGCTGATGATGGAAACGACGATGGACTACGACAGCATCGCCAAGGCTGGATCGATGCTGGGTTCGGGCGCCGTGATCGTCATGGACGAGACACGCTGCATGGTGCGCTCGCTGTTGCGCCTGTCGTACTTCTACTACGAAGAATCGTGCGGTCAGTGCACGCCGTGCCGTGAGGGCACTGGCTGGCTGTGGCGCGTGGTCAATCGAATCGAGCATGGCGAAGGCCGCAAGGAAGATCTGGACCTGCTCAACTCGGTGGCCGAGAACATCATGGGCCGCACCATTTGCGCGCTGGGCGACGCCGCAGCGATGCCAGTGCGCGGCATGCTCAAACACTTCTGGGACGAGTTCGCCTACCACGTCGAGCACAAGCATTGCTTGGTCGGCGCTCACTAATCCCTTTTGACGCTTGGCATTGAACCGCTATGGTTGAAATCGAAATTGACGGCCAAAAGGTCGAGGTGCCCGAAGGCAGCATGGTGATCCAGGCTGCCAAGAAGAACGGCACCTACATTCCCCACTTCTGTTACCACAAGAAGCTGTCCATCGCCGCGAACTGCCGCATGTGCCTGGTCGAGGTCGAGAAGGCCCCGAAGGCGGTGCCGGCCTGTGCAACGCCGGTGGCCAACGGCATGATCGTGCGCACCAACTCCGAAAAGGCTGTGAAGGCGCAGCAATCGGTGATGGAGTTCCTGCTGATCAACCACCCGCTCGATTGCCCGATCTGCGATCAGGGCGGCGAGTGCCAACTGCAGGACCTGGCCGTCGGCTACGGCAAGTCGGCTTCGCGGTATCAGGAAGAGAAGCGCGTGGTGTTCCACAAGAACGTGGGCCCACTCATCTCGATGGAAGAGATGTCGCGCTGCATTCACTGCACCCGTTGCGTGCGTTTCGGCCAGGAAGTGGCCGGCGTGATGGAGTTCGGCATGCTGGGGCGCGGCGAGCACTCGGAAATCACGTCGTTCGTCGGCAAGACGGTCGACTCCGAACTCTCGGGCAATATGATCGACCTGTGCCCGGTCGGTGCCCTGACCTCGAAGCCGTTCCGCTACAGCGCCCGGACGTGGGAGCTGTCGCGCCGCAAGTCGGTGAGCCCTCACGACGGCGTGGGTGCGAACCTCGTGGTGCAAGTGAAGAACAACCAGGTCATGCGCGTTGTGCCGCTCGAAAACGAAGCGCTCAACGAATGCTGGATCTCGGACAAGGACCGTTTCTCGTACGAAGGTCTGAACAGCGACGAGCGCCTCACCAAGCCCATGCTCAAGCAAGGCGGCGAGTGGCACGAAGTCGACTGGCAGACGGCGCTCGAGTATGTCGGGCACGGTCTGACGGACATCATCCGCGACCACGGCGCCGATGCCGTCGCCGGGCTGGCCTCGCCGCACGCCACGATCGAAGAACTGCACCTGCTGCAAAAGTTCGTGCGCGCCTTGGGGAGCGATAACGTCGACTTCCGTCTGCGTCAGACGGACGTGTCGGGTGGCACCCAGGGCGCTCCGTGGCTCGGCCTGCCGATCGCGGACCTCGACACGCTGCAAAGTGCGCTGGTCGTCGGCTCGTTCCTGCGCAAGGATCATCCGCTGTTTGCCTCGCGTCTGCGCTCCGCCGTGAAGGCCGGTGGCCAATTGCACGTGCTGCACGGCTCGGACGACGATCTGCTGGTGAAGCTTGCCAACAAGATCATCGCCGCACCGAGCGCATGGGTGAGCGAGCTGGCCGGTATCGCGCTTGCTGCTGCGGCGGCCAAGGGCGTTGCCGCCCCGGCCGAACTCGCCGGCGTGAACGTCAGCGATACGGCCAAGGCCATCGCCGCCTCGCTGGTCAACGGCGAGCGTCGTGCCATCCTGCTGGGCAACGCCGTGGTACAGCATCCGCAATTCGCACAACTGCACGCCATTGCGCAAGTGATCGCCGATATCACCGGCGCCACGCTGGGCTTTCTCACCGAAGGCGCCAATACGGTGGGCGCCTACGCGGTGAAGGCCACGAATGCCAAGGGCGCCGCTGCGCTGTTCGCGCAACCGCGTCAGGCGTATCTGCTGCTGAACGCCGAGCCGGAGTACGACTCGGCCGATGCGAAGCAAGCGCTCACGGCACTGAACGCCGCGAAGATGGTTGTCTCGCTCTCGCCGTTCAAGCACGGTCTCGAGTACGCCGACGTGCTGCTGCCGATCGCCCCGTTCACGGAGACGGCCGGTACGTTCGTCAACGCCGAAGGGCTGCCGCAACACTTCAACGGTGTGGTGCGTGCGCTCGGCGAGACGCGTCCGGGCTGGAAGGTGCTGCGCGTGCTGGGCAATCTGCTCAAGCTGCAAGGTTTTGCGCAGGACACCGCGGAACAGGTGCGCGACGAAGCGCTCGCCGGATTCTCGGCCGCCTCGCTCGACAACCGCGCCAAGGCCGTGCTGGCCGCACCGACGGCCGCGGGGCAGGGCCTGGAGCGTCTGGCCGACGTGCCGATCTACTCGGCCGACGCGCTGGTACGCCGCGCCCCGTCGCTGCAACTGACCAACGACGCCAAGGCCGCGCTGCGTGCCACGCTCCCGGCGGCGCTGTTCGATCGCCTGGGCCTCGCCGTGGGCGATGCCGTGCGCCTGCGTCAGGGCGATGCGGTGGTCACGCTGCCGGCCGCGCGTTCGGAAACGTTGCCTGCCAATGTGGTGCGCGTGCCGGCGGCCACGCCGGCATCGGCCGCGCTTGGCGCGATGTTCGGTGAAATTTCGGTGGAGAAGGCGTAAATGAGCCTGAACGAAGTCATCAATCAATACGGCACGCAACTGCTGGGCATGGCCTGGCCGACGGTGTGGGCGCTGGTCCGCATTCTCGTCGTGGCCGTGGTCCTGCTGCTGTGCGTGGCGTATCTGATTCTGTGGGAGCGCAAGCTCATCGGTTGGATGCACGTGCGTCTGGGGCCGAATCGCGTGGGTCCGGCCGGTTTGCTCCAGCCGATCGCCGACGTGTTGAAGCTGCTGCTCAAGGAAGTCATTACGCCGTCGCAGGTGAGCAAGGGCATTTACGCCATTGCGCCGGTGATGGCCGTGCTGCCGGCCTTCGCGATCTGGGCGGTGATTCCGTTCCAGCCGGGCGCCGTGCTGGCCGACGTGAACGCCGGGCTGCTCTACGCCATGGCGATTTCGTCGATCGGCGTGTACGGCGTGATTCTCGCCGGCTGGGCATCGAACTCGAAATACGCTTTCCTTGGCGCCATGCGCGCGTCGGCCCAGATGATTTCGTACGAAATCGCCATGGGCTTCGCGCTGGTCACGGTGCTGATGACGGCCGGCTCGCTCAACCTGTCGGACATCGTGCGCTCGCAAGAGCACGGCATGTTCGCGGGCTTGGGGCTGAACCTGCTGTCGTGGAACTGGCTGCCGCTGCTGCCGATGTTCGTCGTCTACTTCATCTCGGGCATTGCCGAAACGAACCGCCACCCGTTCGACGTAGTGGAAGGCGAATCGGAAATCGTGGCCGGTCACATGATCGAATACTCGGGCATGGGCTTCGCCCTGTTCTTCCTGGCCGAGTACATCAACATGATCATCATCTCGGCGCTGGCCTCGGTGCTGTTCCTGGGTGGCTGGAGTGCGCCGTTCGGCTTCCTGTCGTTCATCCCGGGTGTGTTCTGGCTGGCGTTCAAGGTGTTCCTGCTGCTGTCGGTGTTCATCTGGGTGCGTGCGACGTTCCCGCGCTACCGCTACGACCAGATCATGCGTCTGGGCTGGAAGGTATTCCTGCCGCTGACGATCATCTGGGTGATCGTGGTGGGTGTCTGGATCATGTCCCCCTGGAACATCTGGGGCTGAGGCGAACGGAGTAGAGGAATCCCATGGTAAGGGCAATCAAAGACTTTTTCGGCAGTTTCCTGTTGTTGGAACTGCTCAAGGGCATGGCGCTCACAGGGCGCTATACGTTCGCACGCAAGGTGACGGTGCAGTTTCCAGAAGAGAAAACGCCGATGTCGCCGCGTTTTCGCGGTCTGCATGCGCTGCGCCGTTATCCGAACGGTGAAGAGCGCTGCATCGCCTGCAAGTTGTGCGAAGCGGTGTGCCCGGCAATGGCCATCACGATCGAGTCGGATGTGCGCGACGACGGCACCCGCCGTACCACGCGCTACGACATCGATCTGACCAAGTGCATTTTCTGCGGCTTCTGCGAAGAAAGCTGCCCGGTGGACTCGATCGTCGAGACGCACATTCTCGAGTACCACGGCGAGAAGCGTGGCGATCTGTACTTCACCAAGGAGATGTTGCTCGCGGTGGGCGATCGTTACGAAAACGAGATCGCGGCGGCCAAGGCGGCCGATGCGCCGTACCGTTAAGCAGGGCAGGGCGCAGCGCAGCGACGGTGCGCCCGGTACGGCAATTGACGTTGGCTAATTCTCGCAACACCCGGTGATTATGGAATTCACAACCTTTCTTTTCTACGTGTTTGCGCTGATCCTCGTGATCTCCGGCCTGAAGGTCGTGACCGCGCGCAACCCCGTACAGTCGGCACTGTTCCTGGTGCTCGCCTTCTTCAACGCCGCGGCGATCTGGATGCTGCTCGAGGCCGAGTTCCTGGCCATCATGCTGGTGCTCGTCTATGTCGGCGCGGTGATGGTGCTGTTCCTGTTCGTGGTGATGATGATCGACATCAATCTCGACGAACTGCGGCGCGGTTTCGGCAAGTTCATTCCGCTGGCGAGCGCCGTCGGCGCGATCATGATCGTCGAAGCGGCACTGGTGCTCATGCGCGGCTACGGTGCCACGCGCGCGCCGGTCAAGGCCGTCTCGGCCCCGGACGTGGCGAACACCAAGGCGCTCGGTATCGCGCTGTACACCGACTATATCTTTGCCTTCGAAGTGGCAGGTCTGATCCTGCTGGTGGCGGTCGTGGCGGCAGTGGCGCTCACGATGCGTACCCGTAAGGACCACAAACAGACCGACCCGAGCCAGCAGGTGCGCGTGAAGGCGCGCGACCGCGTGCGTCTGGTGTCGATGCCCGCCGAAGCCCGGCAGCAGTCCACCGGCACCGACGCGCCGGCGGCGGAATAAGGAGACAGCATGATCTCGTTGTCGCTAGCGCATTACCTGGTGTTGGGCGCGATTCTCTTCGCGATCAGCATTACCGGTATCTTCCTCAACCGCAGAAATGTGATTGTGCTGCTCATGGCCATCGAGCTGATGTTGCTCGCGGTCAATCTGAACTTCGTCGCGTTTTCGCATTACCTGGGCGACATTGCCGGTCAGGTATTCGTGTTCTTCATTCTTACGGTGGCCGCGGCGGAAGCCGCGATCGGGCTGGCCATTCTGGTCACGCTGTTCCGTAAGCTCGAAACGGTCAACGTCGAAGATCTCGACCGCCTCAAGGGTTAACCAAAGCGAACGCTGTTATGGCATCCACATTGAATCCCAACCTGCTGCTCGCGATCCCGCTGGCGCCGCTCGTCGGCTCCTTGATTGCCGGCCTGTTCGGCAAGCAAGTCGGACGCGCGGGCGCCCACACGGTCACGATCCTCGGCGTGCTGGTCGCGTTTGTCCTGTCGGTCATGACGTTCATCGACGTCATGAACGGGGCGAGCTTCAACGCCACCGTCTACGAATGGGCCCGCATCGGCGACCTCAAGCTCGAGATCGGCTTCCTCGTCGACACGCTCACCGTCACGATGATGTGCGTGGTCACTTCCGTCTCGCTGATGGTGCACATCTACACCATCGGCTACATGGCGGAAGATCCTGGCTACCAGCGCTTCTTCTCGTACATCTCGCTGTTCACGTTCTCGATGTTGATGCTCGTGATGAGCAACAACTTCCTGCAACTGTTCTTCGGCTGGGAAGCGGTGGGCCTGGTCTCGTACCTGCTGATCGGTTTCTGGTACACGCGTCCGACCGCGATCTACGCCAACATGAAGGCGTTCCTGGTCAACCGTGTCGGCGACTTCGGCTTCCTGCTCGGTATCGGGCTGCTGCTGGCCTTCACCGGCACGCTGAATTACGGCGAAGTGTTCGCCAAGGCCAACGAGGTCGCGGCCCTGTCGTTCCCGGGCACCGACTGGCGCCTGATCACCGTGGCCTGTATCTGCCTGTTCATCGGTGCGATGGGTAAGTCGGCGCAGTTCCCGCTGCACGTGTGGCTGCCGGACTCGATGGAAGGCCCGACCCCGATTTCGGCACTGATTCACGCGGCCACGATGGTGACCGCGGGGATCTTCATGGTGAGCCGCATGTCGCCGCTGTTCGAACTCTCGGACACCGCGCTGTCGTTCATCACGATCATCGGTGCGATCACGGCGCTGTTCATGGGCTTCCTGGGCATGATCCAGAACGACATCAAGCGTGTCGTGGCTTACTCGACGCTCTCGCAGCTCGGTTACATGACGGTCGCGCTCGGCGTGTCGGCCTACCCGGTCGCCATCTTCCACCTGATGACGCACGCGTTCTTCAAGGCGCTGCTGTTCCTCGGCGCGGGCTCGGTCATCATGGGCATGCACCACGATCAGGACATGCGCAACATGGGCGGCCTGTGGAAGTACATGCCGATCACATGGATCACGTCGCTGCTGGGCTCGCTCGCGCTGATCGGGACACCGTTCTTCGCCGGTTTCTACTCGAAGGACTCGATCATCGAAGCCGTGGCCGCCTCGCATCTGCCGGGCTCGGGCTTCGCGTACTTCGCCGTGGTCGCCAGCGTCTTCGTCACGGCGTTCTACTCGTTCCGCATGTACTTCATGGTCTTCCATGGCAAGGAGCGTTTCGGTCAGGTGCATCATGACCATAACGAGCATCACGAGGAAGAAGAGGAAACCGCCGATCACCACCACGGTCTGGCCCCGGGTCAGAAGCCGCACGAGTCGCCGGCCGTTGTCACGATCCCGTTGATTCTGCTGGCGATTCCGTCGGTCATCATCGGTGCCATCGCGATTGCCCCAATGCTGTTCGGCAGCTTCTTCAAGCAAGGCGTGGCGTTCAAGGACGTGATCTACGTTGGCGAAAACCATCCGGCGATGGAAGAGCTGAGCCACGATTTCCACGGCTGGCTGGCGATGGCGTTGCACTCGTTCGGCACGCTCCCGATCGCCCTGTCAGCGCTGGGCATCGTGCTCGCGGCGTTCTTCTACCTGAAGCGCCCGGATATTCCGGAAGCGCTGAAGAATCGGTTCTCGGGCATCTACAACCTGCTCGACAACAAGTACTACATGGACAAGATCAACGAAGTGGTCTTCGCCAAGGGCGCGCTCAAGATCGGTCGCGGCCTGTGGAAGGCGGGCGATCAAGGTCTCATCGATGGCGCGGTCGTGAACGGCAGCGCGCGTCTGGTGGGCTGGTTCGCCGGTGTCATCCGCTTCGTCCAATCCGGTTACATCTACCACTACGCGTTCGCCATGATCCTCGGCATGCTCGGGCTCCTGACGCTGTTTGTGACGTTGAACGGCAAGTAATAGGGGGAGCCAACAATAATGCAATCGCTACCGCTTCTGAGTCTGGCCATCTGGCTACCCATCATCTCGGGGATCGTTGTCCTCGCGGTGGGGAATGACCGCAACCCGGGGGGCGCACGTGTGCTGTCGCTCATCGGGTCGCTGATGAGCTTCCTGGTCACGCTGCCGCTGATCTCGAACTTCGACGCCAATACGGCGGCGTTCCAGTTCGTTGAGAAATCGAGCTGGATCGACCGCTTCCACATCAACTACTTCCTCGGCATCGACGGCATCTCGCTGTGGCTGATCGTGCTGACCTCGCTGATCACGGTGATCGTGGTGATCGCGGGCTGGGAAGTGATCACGGAGCGCGTCGCCCAGTACATGGCCGCGTTCCTGATCCTCTCGGGTCTGATGATCGGGGTGTTCTCCGCGCAAGACGGCCTGCTGTTCTACGTCTTCTTCGAGGCCACGCTGATCCCGATGTACCTGATCATCGGCGTGTGGGGCGGCCCGAACCGGGTGTATGCCGCGTTCAAGTTCTTCCTGTACACGCTGCTCGGCTCGTTGCTCATGCTTGTCGCGCTGATCTACCTGTACAACGTGACGCACTCGTTCACGCTGACCGACTGGTACGCCGCGAAGCTGCCGATGAACGTGCAGATATTGCTGTTCGCGGCGTTCTTCATGGCCTTCGCCGTGAAGGTGCCAATGTGGCCGGTGCATACCTGGCTGCCGGACGCCCACGTGGAAGCGCCGACCGGCGGCTCGGTCGTGCTGGCCGCGATCATGCTCAAGCTCGGGGCCTACGGCTTCCTGCGCTTCTCGCTGCCGATCGCCCCGGACGCCAGTCACTACCTGTCGGGCTTCATGATCACGCTCGCGCTGATCGCCGTGGTCTACATCGGCCTCGTGGCCCTGGTGCAGACCGACATGAAGAAGCTGGTGGCGTATTCGTCGATCGCTCACATGGGCTTCGCGATCCTCGGCTTCTTCATGTTCAGCGAAATCGGCATGCAAGGCGCGCTGGTGCAGATGATCTCGCACGGTTTCGTCTCGGGCGCCATGTTCCTGTGTATCGGTGTGCTGTACGACCGCATGCACTCGCGCAACATCGCCGACTACGGCGGCGTGGTGAACACGATGCCGAAGTTCGCGGCGCTGTTCATGCTGTTCGCGATGGCCAACAGCGGTCTGCCGGCGACGTCGGGTTTCGTGGGCGAATTCCTGGTGATCCTGGGCGCCGTGAAGCTGAACTTCTGGGTGGGCCTGCTCGCTGCGACTTCGCTGATCACCGGTGCGGCTTATTCGCTGTGGATGTACAAGCGCGTGATTTTCGGCGCGATCGCCAACGATCACGTGCGCGAGCTGGTCGACATCAACAAGCGAGAGTTCTTCATGCTGGCCGTGCTGGCGGCGCTCACGCTGTTCATGGGTATCTATCCGAAGCCCTTTACCGACCTGATGCACACCTCCGTCGTTAACCTCCTCGCCCACGTGGCGCAGACCAAGCTGCCTTAATCGGGGAGGATATCCAGATCATGCAAAACATCAATCTGCTGCCTGCGTTGCCGGAGGCCATCCTGTTGCTCATGATCCTCGTGATCATGATGTGCGACGCGTTCCTCGGCCAGACGCGCAAGCTCAACTACGTGCTGGCGCTCATCACGTCCGCGGCCGTGTCCGTGCTGTGGGCATGCAACGCCAGCGATCCGGCGTCGCACTATCTGTTCGGCAATGTGTTCGTCGCCGATCCGATGTCGAACCTGCTCAAGGCCTTCGGTGGCCTCGCCACGTTCGTCACGTTCGTCTACGGTCAGAAGTATCTGGAAGCCCGCGGTCTCGCCCGCGGCGACTTCTACGTCCTCAGCCTGTTCTCGCTGCTGGGCCTGTCGGTGATGATCTCGGGCAACAACTTCCTGACCTTGTACCTGGGGTTGGAACTGATGTCGCTGTCGCTGTACGCGCTCGCCGCCGTCTGGCGCGATTCGACGAACGCGACCGAATCGGCCATGAAGTACTACGTGCTGGGTGCGCTCGCCTCGGGCTTCCTGCTGTACGGCATGTCGATGATGTACGGCGCGACCGGGTCGCTCGAACTGTCCAAGGTCTTCGAAGTCATCGCCTCGGGCGCTGTGAACAAGGTCGTGCTGGTGTTCGGTGTCGTGTTCGTGGTGGCCGGTCTGGCGTTCAAGCTTGGCGCCGCGCCGTTCCACATGTGGGTGCCCGACGTCTACCAGGGCGCGCCGACCCCGGTCACGCTGCTCATCGGTGGCGCGCCGAAGCTGGGCGCCTTCGCGCTGCTGCTGCGCTTGCTCGTCGAAGGCATGCTGCCGCTGGCGATCGACTGGCAGCAGATGCTGATCATCATGGCGGTGCTCTCGCTGGTGATCGGTAACCTGACCGCGATCGTGCAGACCAACGTCAAGCGCCTGCTGGCCTACTCGACCATCTCGCACATGGGCTTCGTGCTGCTGGGCATGCTCTCGGGCGTGGTGGGCGGCAAGATCGACGGCATCGCCGACGCCTACGGTTCGTCGATGTTCTATAGCGTGATCTACCTGCTCACGACGCTGGGCACGTTCGGTATCGTGCTGCTGCTCTCGCGTCAGGGCTTCGAAGCCGAGAATCTCTCGGATCTGAAGGGCCTGAACCAGCGTAGCCCGTGGTTCGCATTCGTGATGCTGATGCTGATGTTCTCGCTGGCCGGCATTCCGCCGCTGGCAGGCTTCTACGCCAAGCTGGCTGTGCTGCAAGCCGTGGTGAACGCGGGCATGGTGTGGTTGGCGGTCGTGGCGGTGATGGCTTCGCTGATCGGTGCGTTCTATTACCTGCGTGTCGTCAAGCTGATGTATTTCGACAAGGCCGACGACCAAAACGCGCTGCAGGGCAGCGGCACGATGCGTTTCGTGCTGTCGCTCAACGGTCTGGTCCTGCTGTATCTGGGCCTGATGCCGGGCCCGTTGATGGACTGGTGTCTGCGTACCATCAAGCTGACGCTGGCCAGCTAAGCGGCTCAGCGCGTTAGACCACACGAAGAGGGGGCCGGACGGGTCGAAATGACCGGCCCGGCGCTCGACAGACGAACCGGCGGAGGGGGAATATCGATGGGTATGTCTGCAGGCGGTATGCTGGTGATTCTGCTGTCCCTGCTGGGTGCGAATCTGCCGTTCGTGAACCAGCGCCTGTTTGGCGTCATCGCGCTCAAGCGAGCGGTCAAGCCGCTGTGGTGGCGTCTTGTCGAGATGGCGGTCGCTTACTTCGTGGTGGGTGCGCTCGGTTATCTGATCGAGTCGGGCATCGGCAACGTGTTTTCGCAGGGCTGGCAGTTCTATGCGGTCACGGCCAGTCTTTTTGTCGTGTTCGCGTTTCCGGGCTTCGTGTACCGGTATTTGTGGCGTCATCGACCGGCTGCCGCTGTGGCCTGAGATGTTTGCTTCGCAAGACGCCGCCCTTGGGCGGCGTTTTGTTTTGGGTTCGCCAATTTTCAGCCGTGGAGGGCTTATGACCCAGCGTCAATTCGACGATCGACATCTGATTGAGACGTGTCTTGAGAGCGATACGGTCTATGACGGTTCGTTCCTGACTATCAAGCGCGACCGCGTACGTCTGCCCGACGGCAAGACGGCAACGCGCGAATACACGACCCATCCGGGGGCCGTCATGGTGATCCCGCTCTTCGAAGACGGCCAGGTGCTCATGGAGCGTCAGTATCGATATCCGCTCGAGCGCGTGATGACGGAGCTGCCCGCCGGCAAGCTCGACGATGCGGAGGGCGGTCTGGCGTGCGGCCAGCGCGAGCTGCTGGAAGAGACGGGGTATCGCGCCGAGCGCTGGGATTACCTCACGCGTATCCACCCGGTGATTTCGTACTCGACGGAATTCATCGACATCTGGCTCGCGCGCGACCTCACGCTTGGCGAGCAACGCCTCGACGAGGGCGAGTTTCTCGACGTGTTCAAGATGCCGGCCACCGAACTGCTGCAATGGGTGCGGGACGGGCGTATCACGGACGTCAAATCGATCATCGGCGCGTTCTGGCTGGAAAAGATATTATCGGGCGTGTGGCAGCCGAACGAGCGGTCGCCACAACGCTGATCCATCGTCATTTTTTCGATCCCACGGTCTCGTGACCCACGGGGTCGGGATATACCCATTGCGTCATGAAGGTTTTTGACTTGCGTTGTGCACACGAGCACACCTTCGAGGGCTGGTTCGGCTCGGAGGACGATTACCTGTCGCAGCAAGCGCGGGGGCTGGTGACATGCCCCGTCTGCGGCGACGCGCAGATTGCCCGCATGCCGTCTGCGCCGCGCCTGAATCTGTCGGGGGCGACGATGCGTGCCGAAGGCACGCCCGTATCGCGACCGCACGACGACACTGCCCCGCGGGACGTCGCCAAAGCGAAAAGCGAGCTGCAGTCGCTCTGGATGAAGGCGGTGCGTCACGTCATGGCGAACACGGAAGACGTGGGCAGCCAGTTTGCCGAGGAAGCCCGCAAGATCCACTATGCGGAAGCCCCGGAGCGCAATATTCGCGGCACGGTGTCGCGCGAAGAGAGCGAAGCGCTGGCGGAAGAGGGCATCGACGTGATGCCGCTGCCGATTCCCGACGGCTTCAAGGATACGTTGCAGTAAGCCCGTAATCGTCTGGCGGATGACGCCAGCACGCCGCATGCAGGAGCTAGTGATGGCAACTCTCGAGTACTACTTCGAAGACTTCACGGTCGGTGACACCTTCGATCTGGGCGAATACACGTTCACGGCGGACGAGATCGTGCATTTTGCCCGGCAATTCGACCCCCAGCCGTTTCACATCGACGAAGCGGCCGGGCGCGAGTCGCATTTCGGTGGACTGGTGGCCAGCGGCTGGCACACGTGCAGCATCATGATGCGGATGAACGTCGACCAACTGCTTTCGCGCTCGTCGAGCATGGGATCGCCGGGCGTCGAGCAGATCGAGTGGCTCAAACCGGTGCGTCCGGGAGACACGATCACGGTCACGAGCAGCACGCTGGAAGTGCGCGCGTCGAAAAGCCGTCCCGATCGGGGCATCGTACGCCAGCTCTGGACGGCGACGAATCAGCACGGCGAAGAAGTGTGCCGGTTCCGGGGAACCGGGCTCTATTTGAAGCGCGGCGACTGAGTCACGCGAGCGTCGGGCTCACCCGCGCTCGCGTCGGCCTGCCGCGGCGGTCTCAATGTGACAGATCGCTCACCGAGGCCGCCGGGGCATCGCGTTTGACCTGCGTGATGCCATCTTCCATCTGCTCGGCGCTCGAAAACATCTGGCTTTGGCCGATGATCTCGCCATTGCGCGCCTTGAGCACGAAATACGGGCGGCCGGACGTCGACGTCTTGCGCTCGAAACGGTGATCCTCGGCCGAATTCTTGCGAACGGACTCGATGCCGTTCTGCGCGGAGGCCCGCGCCTTGTATGTCTCGGACGAAAGGATAATGTGCCCGCCGTCGGCCATCAGGTGAAAGTGGAATTCACCGTTGGGACTGCGCTTGAGTTCGAACTTGCCTGACATATGTGGATCTCCCGGATCTTCCAAAAGCCAGCGGCGAGGGACTGCGAACTGCAAGGGGACGACGGCGGCCAGCCGCGTCGCAGACGTTTGAAAAACGTCTGCAGGTACGTGTTCGGTGTGTTCGACGCGCCTACGCATCGAGCGTAATGCGCCTAGATTATCACCGCCAGCGTCGCGGCGAAACCGCAGTCTGTTGCGAAGTGTCAACCACTTCGCGCTACGCCCCGCCGGACCGCCACCGCTCGCCCGCGGCCTAATGGCGCGCGTATTGCGTCGCGCCGAACAGTATCTCGCGGGCCTTGGCGTCCTCTAGCGGCTTGCGCGCGTCGGCCAGCACCTTGATGCCGCGCTGCACGGCCGGACGGGCCTCGATGGCGTCGAACCAGCGCTGCACATTGGGGAAGTCCGACATCACCACACCTTGATTCTTCCACGAGCGCAGCCACGGCCAGATCGCAATATCCGCAATGGTGTACATGTTGCCCGACACGTAGGGGTGATGATCGAGCTGCTTGTCGAGCACACCATACAGGCGCCGGGCCTCATTGGTGTAGCGCTTGATGGCGTAGTCGATTTTCTCGGGCGCGTAGATCCGAAAATGGTGCGCCTGACCGAGCATCGGCCCCACGCCCCCCATCTGGAACATCAGCCATTCGAGTGTCTCGTACTTGCCGCGCACGTCCTCGGGCAGGAAGCGCCCGGTCTTGCCCGCCAGGTACAGCAGGATCGCTCCCGACTCGAACAGTGAGATTGGCTTGCCGTCCGGCCCGTCCTCGTCGACGATGGCCGGAATCTTGTTGTTCGGCGAGATGGCGAGGAAGGCGTCCTTGAACTGGTCACCCGCCCCGATATCGACGGCATGTGCGTGGTAGGGCAACCCGCACTCTTCGAGCATGATATGGACCTTGTGGCCGTTGGGCGTGGCCCAGGAATAGAGCTGAATCAATTGTGGCTCCTTGTTGGGGTGTCGGTCGACAACGGGGTGCCGGAGGCGCTCGGCACGCTCGCGTAGCGCGCCAGTTCCAGCTTGGCGATGGCGTTGCGATGGACTTCGTCGGGGCCGTCCGCGAAGCGCAACGTGCGCGCGCTCGCATACGCATAGGCCAGCGGAAAGTCTCCCGAGAGCCCCGCCGCGCCATGGGCCTGCATCGCCCAGTCGAGCACTTGACACGCCATGTTCGGTGCCACGACCTTGATCATGGCGATCTCGGCCCGCGCAGCCTTGTTGCCGACCGTATCCATCATATACGCGGCCTTGAGCGTGAGCAGGCGCGCCTGTTCGATCAGGCACCGGGCTTCGGCAATGCGCTCTCGCGTGACGCCCTGCGCCGCGATCGGCTTGCCGAACGCCACCCGCGAGAGCGTGCGCTGGCACATCAGCGAAAGCGCCCGCTCGGCCAGCCCGATGAGCCGCATGCAGTGGTGGATACGCCCCGGGCCGAGACGCCCCTGCGCGATCTCGAAGCCGCGTCCCTCGCCGAGCAGGAGGTTGCTGGCCGGCACACGAACCTCATCGAGCACGATCTCCATATGGCCGTGGGGGGCGTCGTCGTAGCCGAAGACGGTGAGCGGGCGCACGCGCGTCACGCCCTTGGCGTCGGCCGGCACGAGAATCATCGACTGCTGGGCGTGCTTCGGGGCGTCTGGATCGGTCTTGCCCATCACGATGTAGAGCGCGCAACGAGGGTCGCCCGCGCCCGTCGACCACCACTTGCGGCCATTGATGACGTAGTCGTCGCCGTCGCGGCGAATGCGGCACTGGACGTTGGTGGCGTCGGACGACGCCACGTCCGGCTCCGTCATCAGAAAGGCGGAACGGATTTCGCCGCGCAGCAGCGGTTCGAGCCATTGCGCCTTTTGTGCGTCGGTCGCGTAGCGCTCGAGCGTTTCCATGTTGCCGGTGTCGGGGGCGTTGCAATTGAAGACTTCCGGCGCCCACGGGACTTGCCCCATGATCTCGCACAGCGGTGCGTATTCGACGTTGGTCAGGCCCGCGCCGCGCCCCGAGTCGGGCAGGAACAGGTTCCACAGTCCGGCCTGCTGCGCGAGCGGCTTGAGGCGCTCGATGACCGGCGAGGGCTGCCACGCGTCGCCTTGGCGCCGCGCCACCTCGATCGCTTCGAGATAGCGATGTTCGTTGGGGAAGATGTGCTCGTCGAAGAACGCGGTGAGGCGCTCCCGCAATGCCTCGACTTTCGGGCTGTAGCTGAAATTCATGAGGTCTCCGTTCCGTGACTGCCTGCGTGATCGAGATCCCCGGATCCGCACTGCGCGGCATCCGTGCTGCGCTGCGCGTACGTCCAGGCGAGTTCGGCCATCGGCCGCGCGCGCTGGCCGGCATCGAGCGCCTGCTGGCTGACGGCCGTGCCGTCGGCGACACGTTTCATGATGCCTTGCAGAATCGCGGCGATACGAAACATGTTATACGCGAGATAGAAATGCCACTGCGCGGGCCGGGCGATCCCCGTGCGCTCGCTGTAGCGGGCGACATAGGTGTTTTCGTCCGGTATGCCGAGGGCGGCCCAGTCGAGGCCGGCAATCCCGCGAAACACCCCGGGGCTGACGTGCCAGGCCATGCAGTGATAGCTGAAGTCGGCGAGCGGGTCGCCGAGCGTCGACAGTTCCCAGTCGAGCACGGCGAGCACGCGCGGCTCGCTCGGATGGAAGATCAGATTGTCGAGGCGGAAGTCGCCGTGCACGATGCTCGTGCGCTCGGGCACGCCAGACGGTAAATGCGCCGGCAGCCACTCGATGAGGCGGTCCATCGCGTCGATCGTCTGCGTCTGTGAGGCGCGGTATTGCTGGCTCCACCGGGCGATCTGGCGCGCGATGTAGCCGCCAGGCTTGCCGTAGGACGCAAGGCCGATGGCCGCGTAGTCGACCCGATGCAGGGCCGAGATGACGCGGTTCATCTCGTCGTAGATGGCACCGCGCTCGGCCGGTGTCATGCCGGGCAGCGAGGGGTCCCACAACACGCGCCCCGGCACGAAGTCCATGACATAGAACGCCAGCCCGATCACGCTTTCGTCCACGCACAGGCCCCGCATGCGGGCGACGGGGACATCGGTGCCTGCGAGGGCATCCATCACGCGATATTCGCGCTCGATGGCGTGGGCGGACGGGAGCAGTTTGGCGGCCGGTGCGGGCTTGGTGCGCAGCACGTAGGCGGCGTTGGGGGTCGTCAGGCGATAAGTCGGGTTGGATTGGCCGCCGTTGAATTGCGTGATCGTCAGCGGCCCGGCAAAGCCGTCGACATGCGCGGCGAGCCAGCTTTCGAGCGCAGCGGCATCGAAGGGCACGCGCGCATCCAGCGGGCGTTCGCCGACAAATGTGGAATAGTCCTGCGCGAGCTCCTCGGCCATGCTGTCTCCTGCATTCCCGGTGCTACGTTGATCGTGACGATTTCGACAGTTTCGACTGCGACGCTGGGTGCTCATGTGGACGCTTCACGTCGCGCGAGCGCCCGATGGGCCTATCCTCGCGCTCGCGTGCGCACGAACGACGCGAAGATCTTTTCCATGACGGTCAGCCGGTTGTCGCGATGCAGCAGTTGCGGCGGCGCGAAGTTCATCAGGCGCACAACCCAATCTTCGGGCTTGTCGCCCACGTCGAGCGCGTTGATGCAGGCGGGGGTCTGAGCGAGCTGACCCAGGAAGAGGCGTCCCAGCGGATGCATGGCATGCGAGAGAATCGCCCGATTCACGCCGCCGTGCAATACCAGCAGTACCGTGTCCCATGACGTATCGGAGCGCAGTTCCGCCAGCGGCGGCACCACGCGGTCGAGCAACTCGCGCACCGACTCGCCGTTCATGAAGCGGGTGCTCTCGGGTACGAGGCCGTCGAACGCGCCGAGAAACGCCTGCGCGATCTCGCCTGGCGGCAGGTCGGAAATCTTGCCGGCGCGAATTTCCTGCCAGCAGGTCCACGTCTCGATGTCGATCTGTTGTCCGGTCTCGGTCAGCACGCGCTCGGCCGTCTCGCGGGTGCGCGGCAGGCCGCTCACGATCACGCGATCGAAGTGGATGTTCTCGGCGGCAAAGGCGCGTCCGGCGGCGCTGGCTTGTGAGCGCCCCAGGTCGTTGAGTGCGACGGTGTCGGCGTCGATGGGCTTGCCGCTGTCGTCGAAGTAGGTGACGTCGCCATGACGCATCAGATAGATGCGGCGGCGCTGTGGTGGCGTGAATACCAAGGGACCGGCGGCGGAGCCGGATTGGCCGAGTGAGTCGCGCATGCGGTAACTCTCCTGAGAGGGACGCCGGCAGTCTGATGGGGCGCTGCGGCACGGCATTGACCGACGGTGCGCGTCCGACGTTCGCGCGCGGTCGGTCAAGCCGTCAGGCGTATTTTGCCGGACGTTTCTCAAGGAAGGCACTGATTCCTTCCAGACCGTCCGCATGGTGAAGCGACGCGACGAAACTATCGCGCTCGGCGCCCAACTGCGAGGTGAGCGTCTCGCAGGCGCCGCTTTCGATGAGCGACTTGATCCGGCCGACGGCGTTCGGCGAGAGCTGCGCGAGATCGGTCGCCCAGTTCAGCGCCTCGGCACGGGCCTGTCCCGGCGCGACCACGCGGTTGACGAGACCGGCCGCGGCCAGGCGCGTCGCCGCCACCGGCTTGCCTTCGAGCAGGATCTCGGTGGCGAGCGGGCGGGGCAGGGCCTGCGAGAGGAACCACGAGCCGCCGCCATCGGGCGTGAGGCCGACTTTGACGTAGGCCATCACGAACTTGGCGTTGTCGGCCGCCACGAGCAGGTCGCACGCGAGCGCAAGCGAGAAGCCCGCCCCGGCGGCGGCGCCCTCGACGGCCGCGATGACCGGCTTCGGACACGCACGCAGCGCCTCGATCCATTCGGCCAGCGCGTCGATGCTTGCGGCCTGTACCGATGGGTCCTTCTGGCGATTCTCCAGCAGCCGGTTCAGGTTGCCGCCCGCGCAAAAGAAGTTGTCGGCACCGGTGAGCACCACGGCGCGCACGGACGGATCGCGCTCGGCCGTAGTCAGCGCTTCGACCCCGGCGGCGTACATGTCGGGGTGCAGCGCATTGCGCGCCCCCGGGTTCGACAGCGTCAGCACCAGCGTGTGGTCGACGCGTTCGGCAAGCAGTTCGGCGCTCATGAGGCGAGTCTCCAGATCACTGTTCTTCGGTCAGCAGTGACACACCCAGTTGCGCGCGGCGCGTGAGCCACGGCGACGGACGATAGCGCTGATCGCCATAGAACGATTGCAGATTGCGCAGCACGGTGAGTAGTTGGCGTGCGCCGACGGCATCGCCGAGTGCGAGCGGCCCTTTGGCGTAGCCCAGGCCCAGCGTCACAGCGCGATCGATGTCGCCGGGCGCTGCAATGCGTTGCTGCGCGATGTCGGCGCCGATGTTCACGATGGTGGCGATCACGCGCTGGGCGACGAAGCCCGCCGAGTCGCGAATCACCGTCACGGGTGTGCCGCCGTGCGCAAACAGGGCGTGCGCGGCGTTGCGTGTCGCGGGCGTGGTGATCGGTGTGGTCATCAGCGTGTGGCGCTTCGCGCCGGCGAGCGGCAGCAGCGTGTCGACGGCCACCGTGCGCGCCGCGTCGAGACCTTGCTCGACGGCGCAGGTCGTGGCGTCGAGGCCGAGCGGCGTGACAACAATCAGCGCTGTCGCCGACGGCTTGTCGCCGCTTTCGAGGGTCACGCCCGTCGCCCCCAGTAATTCGACCACGGCCGCGAAGCCGCGCGTATCGGCCCGGCTCACCCAGACGCTGGCGGGCAGGGTGTCGGGCGCAGGGGCTTCAGGCGGCACCTGCTGTTTGCCGTCGACGTATCGATAGAAGCCTTCGCCGACCTTGCGGCCAAGCAGACCGCCCGCGAAACGCACGGCCGTGATCGGCGACGGACGGAAGCGGGCTTCTTCGTAGAACTGGTGGTAGATCGACTCCATCACCGGGTGCGAGACGTCGAGTGCCGTGAGATCGAGCAGCTCGAACGTGCCGAGACGAAAGCCCGCCTGCTCGCGCAGGATGCGGTCGATGTCGGCAAAGCTCGCCACGCCTTCGCTCGCCACGCGCAGGCCCTCGGTATTCATGCCGCGCCCGGCGTGGTTGACGATGAAGCCCGGCATGTCCTTGCAGCGCACGGCCGTGTGCCCCATGCGCCGACCCAGCGCGAGCAGCGCATCGCCGACCTCGGGGGCGGTGCGCAGGCCGTCGATCACCTCCACCACCTTCATGAGCGGTACCGGGTTGAAGAAGTGGTAGCCGGCCACGCGCTCCGGACGCTCGCACGCGGCGGCGATCGCCGTGATCGACAGCGACGACGTGTTCGACGCGAGAATCGCGTCTGTCGCAACGATGCCCTCTAGCGAGCGGAACAGATCGCGCTTGATGTCGAGTTTCTCGATAATGGCTTCGACCACGAGTTGGCAATCGGCCAGATCCTCAAGGACGCTGCATGCCTGCAGACGGCCCATCGTCGCCTCGACACTCGACGCTTCGATCTTGCCCTTTGCCGCAAGCTTGTCCAGCGTGTCGCGCAGGGTACCCAGTGCGGCTTGCACGGCGCTGGCGTTGGTGTCGTAAAGCTTCACGCGCAGGCCGGCCTGCGCGGCGATCTGGGCGATGCCACGGCCCATGGCACCGGCGCCGACGATACCCAGCACGTCGATAGCCTTGCCGGAGGAGTTCGCGCAGGCCTGGGGGGAGGATGCAGTCATTCGGAGTGTCTCGAAATTGGTGTCGATGGTCGTCGATCGGTGTCGCGCGGTGGGCGCGCCCGGCGCTGGTGCGGAGGGGATGCAACATTCTATCGTCCGACCGGTCGGTCTGGAAATGAATTTCCTGACGACTCGCCGAGCAATGCAAACCGGTGCCCATATCGCGTTGGCGCTATTGTCGCCGATCTTGCGGCGGCTGCCAGCGCTTGTTCCGCTGCGCGGTCGGCCGGGAGCATCGCTAATCGGACAGATCGTGGGCCTGCCGTTGCGCTGGGCGGCAGATTTCGGGACGTCTTCCAGTGTGCGCGTCTCACGACCGATCGCGCGATGCCGTTACACTGCGTGTGGCCGCCAGTTGCGTCGGTTGCACGCATCGCCAAGGTTGACGCCGTGGCGCTCGCGGCATGACGCGGCGAGTGTGTGGATCGACAACGATGCTGCAACCGTCGCACCATCGTCGCGCGATCGGCCGACAACGAGGCGCTACCGCTCCATCGGCGGCAGCGCACCAGGGACGCATCATGACACTGCGCACGCGCCGCTGCCTCGACGACAACCGAGGCGCTCGCCGTGACGCATCGGAGACATCATGTTGAAGCTGTACGGTTTTCCCATCAGCAATTATTACAACAAGGTCAAGGTAGTACTGTACGAGAAGGGCTTGGCGTTCGAGGAGTCGGAGTCGATTCCCTGCCAGGATGAGTCGCTGCTGCAATGCTCGCCGCTCGGCAAGGTGCCGTATCTGGAGACGGAGCAAGGGTTCCTGTCCGAGTCGCAGGTGATCTGCGATTTCCTCGAAGCGACGCATCCGTCACCCGCGCTTTTCTCGAAGGATCCGTGGCGGCAGGCGAAGGAGCGCGAACTGCTCACGATGGTGGAGTTGCACCTGGAGCTGGTCGTGCGCGACATCTACGGGCAGGCGTTCTTTGGCGCGACGGCCTCGGATGGCACGCGTCAACGCACCGAGAAGCTGCTGCGCCGGAACATCGTGGCGTTCAAGCGGCTGGCAAAGTTTGCGCCTTACCTTGCCGGAGATACCTTCTCGATGGCCGACGTCGCCGCGGGCATCCATCTGCCGATCCTGGGGATGGCCACACAAGCCGTGTATGGGGAGGATTTCCTGCAAGCGGCCGGCATCGACTGGAAGGCGTATGGCAAGGGGCTCGCCGAACGTGAGTCGTTCCAGCGTACGCGCGCCGAGCAGAAGGCGTACCAGCAGGCACAGCAGGCAAAGAAAGCGGGGTAATTACGCCGGACCTGCCACTGCCGCGCATCACGCGTCGAGGCAAAAACGAAAGGGCCGCGATTTGAAAAAGATCGCGGCCCTTTTTGCGTCTTGCTGAAGCGGTTCGCCTCAGATCTTTGCGAGTCTTGCCAGCGCCTCGCGCAGCGTGTCGTCTTGCTTGGCGAAGCAGAAGCGCACCACCCCCGATTCATGCGGCTCATGGTAGAACGCCGAGACGGGAATGGCGGCCACGCCGATCTCGCCCGTCAGCCACAGCGCGAAGTCGGCTTCGGTCATGTCGCTGATCGCACTGTAATCCACGCACTGGAAATAAGTGCCTTCGCACGGCAGCAGCTTGAAGCGTGTGCCCGCAAGCCCCTCGCGGAACAGGTCGCGCTTCTTCTGGTAGAAGCCCGCGAGTTCGAGGTAAGGGGCGGGATCGCGCATGTAGTCGGCCAGACCGACCTGCATTGGCGTGTTGACCGTGAACACGTTGAACTGATGCACCTTGCGGAATTCGGCCGACAGTGACGCCGGCGCCGCCACGAACCCGACCTTCCAGCCCGTCACGTGATACGTCTTGCCGAAGCTCGACACGATGAAGCTGCGGCGCGCGAGTTCGGGATGGCGCGCCACACTCTCATGCCGCTTGCCGTCGTACACCATGTGTTCGTAGACCTCGTCGGAGATCAGCAGGATGTCGGTGCCGGCCACGATCTCGGCGAGCTTCTCGAGATCTTGCTCGTGCCACACGGTGCCGCTGGGATTGTGCGGCGTGTTGAACAGGATGAGACGCGTGCGCGGCGTGATCGCCGCCGCCAGCTTGTCGAACGGAATGCGGAACTCGGGCGCGTCGAGCGTGATGAACACGGGCTTGCCACCGGCCAGCTCGATCGAGGGGACGTAACTGTCATACGTCGGCTCGAACACAATCACCTCGTCGCCCGGATGCACGCACGCGAGAATGGCCGTGAGCAGGGCCTGCGTGGCACCGGCCGTCACCGTGATTTCCGTGTTCCAGTCGTAAGGCTGCCCGTAAAGCCGGCCGATCTTGTCGGCAATCGCCTGGCGCAATGCCGGCACGCCGGCCATCGGCGGGTACTGGTTGTGGCCGTCGCGCATCGCGCGCGAGACGGCATCGACGATCTTCGGATCGCACGCGAAATCGGGGAAGCCCTGCCCGAGATTCACCGCCTGCTTCTCGGCGGCGAGCGCCGACATCACGGTGAAAATGGTGGTGCCGACGTTCGGCAGACGTGACGCAAGCGGCGGGGCAACCAACGCCTGAGCGGCAGGCGCGACAGATGCGGTGTGGGGCGCGTTCATGTAGGCAGTGGACGATGCAGTGATCAGGCCGCCATTCTACCGCCGCTGCGCCCGGCCTGCGGGCGACGCCGGAGGTTGAGCCGTGTTTTCGGACATGCCGCAGCCATTCGTCCGCCGATTCCGATCGGGCTTTCGGACATCACCCGTTCGCGTCGAGCAGCGACGCGAACGCGCTCGCCGTCACGATACGAAAGCCGAACTGGCGTGCCACTCGGCTGCGCAGCTTGAGCACGGCTTTGTCCTTGCTGACGAGCCAGTGTGCATGACCGTCGCGTGCGGCCTCGAGGAACTTCTGATCGTCGCGGTCGCGGCACAACGGCAGCGGGGCGCCTGGCGCAGCGTCTTCCGGGACGACGATGCGATGCGTGTTGGCGTCGACCCAGGCGAGCGCGGCGTCGTTGTCGATTTCGCGCGGCGCAAATTGCGGGTAAGTGAGCACCACGGCGAGTTCGTCACGGCAGCGCGACGCCATGAGCGCCGTGAGGCGGCGCTCGACGAGGGCATCGCGGACCGGACGCACAATAGGGTCGTCGAAGACGAGCAGGTCGATCCAGACATTGGTGTCGAGCACCACGCGCGGCGGCGTGGCGAGCGTATCGAGATGTTCGGCGAAGGCCCGTTCGGCGGGCGTGGCAACAGCGTTCTGAAGCATTGGATAGAATGTCGGTTTCTCGTTTTCGCAGGGACGCTGCACCCGATATGATAATTGTTCTCTCGCCGGCCAAATCACTCGACTACGAAACGCCGCCGCACGTGAGCACGCACACCGTGCCACAGTTCGTCGACGACGCGGCCGAACTGATCGACGGTCTGCGCGAACTGAGCCCGGCACAGGTGGGCTCGCTCATGAGCATTTCCGATCAACTTGCCGCGCTGAACGTCACCCGCTACGCCGACTGGAACGCGCGCTTCGATACGAGCAATGCCAAGCAGGCCGTGCTCGCCTTCAACGGCGACGTCTACGAGGGCCTCGCGGCGCGCACCCTGAGCGCCACGCAGCTCGACTTCGCCCAGAAACATTTGCGCATTCTGTCGGGCCTCTACGGCGTGCTGCGCCCGCTCGATCTGCTGCAGCCCTATCGCCTGGAGATGGGCACGCGCTTCGCCAATAGGCGCGGGCGTGATTTGTACGCGTTCTGGGGCGAGCGTGTGACACAGACGATCAACGCGTCGCTCGCGGAACATGCCGAGACGCGTCGCGTGCTCGTGAACCTGGCGTCCGAAGAGTATTTCAAGGTCATCAAGCGCCGTCTGGTGGCCGCGCCGGTGATCACGCCGGTGTTCGAGGACTGGAAGAGCGGCAAGTACAAGATCATCAGCTTCTATGCCAAGCGCGCGCGCGGCCTGATGGCGCGTTACGCCATCGAGCGCGGCGTGACCGACGTGCAGCAGCTCAAGGCCTTCGACAGCGAAGGCTACGCGTTCGACGACACGGTCTCGAACGATGCGCTCTGGGTCTTCCGCCGTCGCGTGGCCTGAGGTTCGTGAGCCTTCGACCCTGGGCAAGTGCCCGGGGTTTTTGATTTCCGCCAGCGAGACAAGTCATGACTGTCCAGATCAGCAGCAAGTTCGATAGCGGCGCCATCGAAGTGGTGAGTGCCGAGCGTGCCGACGACATTCACGTGCGTATTGCCCGGGACGGTGCCGCCGAGTTTGCGCAGTGGTTCCATTTCCGTGTGCAGGGGGTGGGCGGCGCGCCGTGCCGTATCGTGTTCGATAACGCGGGGCAGACGTCGTATCCGCGCGGCTGGGAGAACTACCGCGCGGTGGCGTCGTACGATCGCGTGACCTGGTTTCGCGTGCCGACTTCGTACGACGCGAAGGTCATGACGGTGTCGTTCACGCCGGCGCACGACAGCGTGTATCTGGCATATTTCGAGCCGTACGCGGAGGAGCGTCATCTGGCGCTGCTCGGCACGGCGCAAAACTCGCCGAGAGTGAGTTCGCGCTCACTAGGGCAGACCGTCGACGGGCGGGATATGACGTTGCTCACCGTGGGCGAGCCGCGCGCGGGCAAGCGCAATCTCTGGGTGATCGCGCGTCAGCATTCCGGCGAGACGATGGCGGAGTGGTTCGTGGAAGGGCTGTTGCGCCGCCTGCTCGGGGCGGGCGACTGGGCGGGCGATCCGCTCGCCACGGCGGTGCTCGACGAAGCGGTGCTGCATATCGTGCCGAACATGAATCCGGACGGCTCGGCGCGCGGCCATCTGCGCACCAATGCGGTGGGCGCGAATCTCAATCGCGAGTGGCTTGCACCGGACCCGATGCGCAGCCCCGAGGTGTACCACGTGCGCGCGGCCATCGAGACGCTCGGCTGCGACATGTTCTTCGACATTCACGGCGACGAAGCGCTGCCCTACGTATTCCTGGCGGGCAACGACGGCGTGGAATGGGCGACCGACGAGACACTCGCGCGCGAGAAGGCGTTCGGCGAACGCCTGAAGGCGGCGAGCCTCGATTTCCAGGACAAGTTCGGCTATCCGCCGGGCAAACACGGGCCGGATTCACTCAAGCTCGCGTCGAAGTGGGTCGCCCATCGCTTCGGCTGCCTGTCGCTCACGCTCGAGATGCCGTTCAAGGACAACGCGAACCGTCCCGATCCGAACGTCGGGTGGAGCGGCGCGCGAAGCGCCGCGTTGGGCGCGTCGATGCTTGCCGCGATCTGGGCACAGATGCAGGCCGATAACGCGTGAGAGGGGACAGACGCTCAGCGCGAGCGCTGACCGTCACCCGGCGCTCAGTGCGATTTCTTTTTCGTCACGGGCTTCTTGGTGCTGCTCGACTTCGCCGACGACTTGCCGCGCGACGCCTTGGACGAGGCACCATGCCGGCCCGATTTCGCGGCCGCGTGCTTCACCTTGCCGTGTGAGCTGCCGCGTTTGGCGCGCTTCACCGGCTGTTCGACCTGTGATAGCGGCGACGTATAGTTGAAGCCCATCATGCGACCGTCGGCGTAGCCGCAGCGAATATGGATGTTGTCCGTTTGGCCGCTGGTGCGCTTGCCGATGCCGTCGAGTTCGACCATCTGCGTGACGTCCACACGTTGCTTGTGGTCGTCAAACGGTCCTGACCACGGCAAGACCTTGGCGTGCTCCGAATCGAGCGCGTTGTCGGCATACTCGACGCTCTCGTATCCGGGCAGCGTGGCAACGACGAAACTGGCGTGCGCGGCGCAATCGGCCACGAGCGGATCGGCGTGACGCGTGTTGACGAACTGCTCGACCAGCGCGCGATGTTGTTCGAGGGTGAAGGCCTGTGCCGGGGCCGCAACGACGGACAGGCAGAGAGGGACAGCGACGGACACGACGGACGCGACGGATGCGATGGGGGCTGCCTGTGCGGCGGCGACGACCTGTCGCGCGGCGCGCATCACGACGCCGGCGGCGCGTTGAAAAAATCGATTCGACATTGCTTGAAGTATTCTCGGGGGCGCTAAGGCATTGCAGAGCAATGCGGGCATGCGATGACCCATCGTAGGAGTCTTCGGCACGCGCCGCTCGCGAAGAGGCTTGACCGCATTATGATAGACAACGGCAAAGCGGCTCCCATCTTAACCGAAAAAAAGTCGCCGACGCCCGCCGGGTAAGCTCTCGGACGTAACAGGACTGACCGCGAAAGTTACAGAGCGCTACAATGCGGGCCTGACCGACGCGTCGCCGCGCAGGAAACCTCGTGCATGCGGCAGGCACGCCTTTCGTTCGCCCGCGTTTCTTCATTTCAGCATGTTCGCAAATTCACGCACCGTGGCCAGTGCTCAAACCGGCCCGCACGACAGACTGGCGGCGCTCGTCAGTCGTCATCGCACCGCGGTCTTTCGCAAGCCGCTCGCCGCCTATAGCGCGGGGGCGTTCGAGGCCGCTATCGTCGCGTGGCGCAGCGCCGGCGCCGCACCGCTGATCATCGATGCGGGATGTGGTGTCGGCGAAAGCACGTTGCGCCTGGCCACGCAGTTTCCCGATCACTTCGTCATTGGCATCGATCAATCGGAGAGCCGCATCGTGCGCGGCAAGGATTGGTGGGACGGCGAGTGGCCCGAGAATTTCGTGTGGGTGCGGGCTGACCTGGTCGACTTCTGGCGACAACTGTTCGAGGCCGGCATTCGCCCGGCACGTCATTACCTTCTCTATCCGAACCCGTGGCCGAAGATCGGCCAACTCGCCCGACGCTGGCATGCGCACGCGGTGTTCCCCACGGTGGTAGCGCTCGGCGGCGTGCTGGAGTGCCGCAGCAACTGGGATCTCTACATCGAGGAAATGGCGTTGGCCGTCGAGTGGCTCAGCGGTGTGCGTCCGGTCGTGGAGGTCTGGTCGCCCGAGGGGGAGGTTGCCCCCATGACGCCGTTCGAGCGCAAGTATCTGGCCTCGGGGCATGGGCTGCATCGATGTGTCGTGACGTTGCCGTCGGCGGGTTAGGCGGAGCACGCCGAACGCGTCGCCCAAATAAAATGGCCGTGCGCTGATCGGGCACGGCCATTGTCTTGCTGTCGTCACGCGTCGCTTTGACGCGCGGCCGATCAGTGGAAATGCGGACGGCTTGGTTCGGCGTCCTCCGGCATTTCCGCATGCACGATTTCGCCCACCGGATCCGGATACAGCGGCACGCCGCAATCGTCGCAATACTCCGGATCGAAGCGCCCCGGGTGCTTGCGAATCTCGGTCACACCGCAGGCCTTGAGCAGATCGGCGACTTCCTCGAGCGCGCCGCCTTCGATCTCGCCATTCTCGCGACCGTACAGCGGCCACACGACCCCATAGATGACGTCGTTGCTGCCCCGCTGCGTGAAGCCGATGCGGTACTCGTCAATGTTCTGCTCGCCGAAGCCCGCCACCACGGCGCGCAGCTCGGCCGGCGTGAGGGTGAGCACGTCTTCGAGATAGCGCAGCGCCGTGCGGATCGTGTGGGGCCGGATGCGCTCGTCGGCTTCGCGGCAGCTCGCGTAATAGGCGTCGGGCAGCAGGCACTCGATTTCGCAGCCGGGCAGCAGCGCATTGAGGTTCGGGCCGCCCTGCGTCGACCATGCCTCCTGGCATTGACCGCGTTCGGCGTGGCGCGCCCCTTCTTCCTGCCAACGGAACATCGGCGCGCCCTTGGGTACGCTGACGGCCGCGAGCAGGAAGCGCGGGTCGGCGAGAATCGGGGCCGTTTCCGGCAGGTCGCTGCCGGGTTGCTTGACTTCGGTGTTCTCGACAGCCGCGCGTACCAATTGCTGCGTGACCTTCCACGACTCGCAGTGCGTGCGCGGTAGTTGGTCGATGCTGTAGAGATAAGGCGAAATGGTCACGCGCGCCGGTTCGGCCAGCACGTGAGCGTGCAGGTGCGCGCGAACGGGCATGAGCGCGTCGGCTTTCACCGGCCCCGAGGGGATCGCGTAACGGGTCCAGGCGAGGATGGGGATGGCGACGAGCAGACCGTCCCACACCTGACCTTCGGCTTCCGGTTCGGCGGATTCGCTTTGCGACTCGATCAGATCGGCGAGCGCGCCATAGGCCTCGCTGTGGTTGGCCTGAAGATGGTCGAGGGCGGCGTCGATGGCCGGTTGGTTACCGGTGCGCAGCACGCGCGTGAGCAACGTGTCGAGTTGGGCTTCCCAGAAACGGTCTTCGATACGGCTGCCGGAGGCAGCGAGCGCGAGCGCGTGGCCGACCAGCTTTTCAGCGTCGGGCGTGAGTCGTTTGGCGGTGCGTGAGCGCATAGTCGTGCAAAGCAGAAATACATGGACTCACGATTGTACGGCATGCGTGAACGCGATTGATGGGACGCGCGCACCTATCGCATCGCGCCGGTCCTGAAAATGACGACATGGCGTGACCGCGTCGCCCCTGGCCGTCAGAAATCGAACGCGAGATTGGCGGGCGCCGAGAGTCGGGTTCGACGCGTGGCCGCGAGCGCGGCGCCTGTCACCGGGGCGAGCGCGGCCCCTTCCAGCGAGAGCAAGGCAAGCTTGCGCTCGACGCCGCTGGCGTAGCCGGTGAGGGTGCCGTCTGCGCCGATCACGCGGTGGCACGGCACGATGATCGCGATCGGATTTCGGCCGTTCGCGGCGCCGACCGCGCGCGATTTGTTGAGGTCGCCCAACGCGTGCGCGAGGTCGCCGTAGCTGCGTGTCTCGCCAAACGGAATGCGTTGCAGTTCGGCCCAGACGCCTTGCTGAAACGGCGTGCCCTGCGCCGCCAGCGTCAGATCGAAGGTGCGTCGTCCTTCGTGAAAATACTCGTCGAGCTGGCGCTTCGCGTCGCGCAGGACCGCGACGTCGGCGCCATCGCGGCGCGTGTCGCCCGCTGGCGGAAAATACTTCTGATGCGAGAAATACACGCCGGTGAGGGCGTCGCCGTTGGCGACGAGCAGCATGTCACCCAGCGGGCTGTCGTAATACGTTTCGTAGTGGGTCATGCGCACACCTCCTGCAAAGTCTCGACCGGCTGGCCCGCCGGTCCCTGTGCTGCCGCGCGCCAGACGTGCAGCGCGGCATACGCCCGCCATGGCGCCCATTGTGCCGCCCGCGCGGCGACCGCACGACCATCGGCTGCGCCCAGTGCCTGACGCAGGACCAGATCGTCGACGGGCATTGCATCGGGCGAGCCGAGCGCGCGCATTGCGATGTACTGCGCCGTCCAGGGGCCAATGCCCTTGATCGCGAGCAGACCGTCGAGCGTGGCGTCCAGCGGTACCAAGGGATCCAGCCGCAAGCGGCCGTTGACCATCGCCTGCGCGACCCCGTGAATGGCGGCGATACGACTTCGAATGATACCGGCTTCGCCGAGGGCGTCGGGGGGGACGGCGAGGAGTTGCGCGGCACTTGGAAACGTGTGCGTCAGACCGTGCGCGGGGGCGGGCAGTGGTGTGCCGAAGCGTTGCGCGAGCCGGCCGAGCAAGCGTCGGGCACCTTTGACGGTGATCTGCTGGCCGACGATGGCGCGCACGGCGATCTCGAAACCATCGACCGCCCCTGGGACGCGCAGGCCGGGCGTCGCCGCGGCGAGTGGGCCGAGGTGCGTGTCGATCACGTCTGGACGCGCGCCGAGATCGAACAAATGTCGAAGCTTGGCCAGCACCTGCGGCACACTGCCGGCCAGCGTGGGCGGCAATGTCACCTGAAGCGCATGGCGATCCGGCAGTGGGGTGACGCGGCACCAGCCCATGATCGTCTGTCCGTCGGGCTGTTCAAGGCTCAGCGTGCGGGTGTAGACGTCTTCATCTCGCCGCTCGACCCCTTCGATGGCGCGGTCGCCGAGAAAGTCGAGCAGGGCATGCCAGGCGAAGGGCGGACGATACGCGAGCTGGAACACGAGATCGCTGCCGCGCAGGGCGTCGTGGTTGGCGTTCAGGCGGAGCCGGCCTGGGGGGAAGCCGTATCGGGTCTTGAAGAGTCCGTTGAAGCGCCGAACGCTGCCAAAGCCGGCGGCGAGCGCAACATCGGTGACGGGCATGGCCGTATCGGTCAGCAGACGCTTGGCGAGCAGGAGTCGTTGCGTCTGCGCGTATTCCACGGGGGAGACGCCGAATTCGTCAGCGAAGATGCGGCGCAGGTGGCGTTCGGTGATGCCGATTCGGTCGGCGAGGGCAGGGAGGCTGGCGTGATTGAGGAAGCCTTCGTCGATCATGGCGGCTGCGGCGTCGGCGAGTTCGCGGGTGGCGTCGAAACGGGCGAGGCCGGGCGCGAGTTCGGGACGGCATTTCAGGCACGGACGAAAGCCAGCCTTCTCTGCGGCGGCGGCGCTGCCATGGAACGAGCAATTTTCAAAGCGGGGTGTGCGCACGTTGCACACCGGCCGGCAGTAGATGCCGGTCGATGACACGCCGACGAAGAACCACCCGTCGAAGCGCCGGTCGCGTGCGGAGACGGCCTTGTAGCAGACTTCGGGGTCGAGGTTCATGGACATCGGGCGGCGTGGGTCCGGCGGCAAGAGGGCAGAGTCTATGCCCGCCACTCTACGCGCGAGGCGCATAAGGTGCTAGTCATTTTCGGACATGACAGCGACACATCGCCCCAACAAGACAAAACCCGGCACGAGGCCGGGTTTTGCAGACTGCCGGGCAACGAATCGTCATCCGGCAGTGTGGGTCATGACAGCGTGGCTGATCAGGCAGCGGCCAGCAACTGACGCAGCACGAACGGCAGAATGCCGCCGTGCTTGTAGTAATCCACTTCGATCGGCGTGTCGATACGCAGCAGGACTTGCACCTTTTGCGTATCGCCGTTCTTGCGATGAATCACCAGCGTGACATCCTGTTGCGGCTTGATATCGGCCGACAGACCTTCGATGTCGTACGTTTCTTCGCCCGTGATGCCCAGCGACTCGGCACTGTCCGAACCCTTGAACTGCAGGGGCAGCACGCCCATGCCAACGAGGTTCGAGCGGTGGATGCGCTCGAACGAGCGGGCGATGACCGCCTTCACGCCAAGCAATTGCGTACCCTTGGCCGCCCAGTCACGCGACGAACCCGTACCGTACTCTTCGCCACCGAACACCACCGTCGGGGTGTTCTCGCCAACATACTTCATCGCGGCGTCGTAGATCGACAGCTGTTCGCCGCTCGGCTGGTGAATCGTCAGACCGCCTTCCACGCGCGAGCCGTCAGCCTGCACCGGGATCATCAGGTTCTTGATGCGCACGTTGGCGAACGTGCCGCGCATCATCACTTCGTGGTTACCGCGACGCGAGCCGTAGCTGTTGAAATCGGCCTTGAGCACGCCGTTCTCGAGCAGCCACTTGCCAGCCGGCGAGCTTTCCTTGATGGAGCCTGCCGGGCTGATGTGGTCGGTCGTGACCGAGTCGCCAAACACACCCAGGGCGCGTGCGCCATGGATCGGCTTGATGTCGGCGTTCGGCTCCATCGTGAAGCCTTCGAAGAACGGCGGCTCGGCGATGTACGTCGAACCCGGCCAATCGTAGACCTGGCCCTTCGAACCCTTGACCTTGGCCCACAGCGGGCTCGGATCCTTCACTGTCTCGTAGTTCGCCTTGAAGGTCTTCGCGTTCATCGCGAACTTCATCAGCTTCTGGACTTCTTCGCTGGTCGGCCAGATGTCGCCCAGGAAGATCTCTTTTCCGCCTCGGCCCTTGCCGACCGGCTCGGTCATCAGGTCGCGCGTGACGTTGCCGGCGATGGCGTAGGCAACGACCAGCGGGGGCGACGCCAGGAAGTTGGCGCGAATGTTCGGGTGAATGCGCGCTTCGAAGTTGCGGTTGCCCGACAGTACGGCGGCAGCGACCATGTCGTTCTTCACGATCACGTCGTTCAACTCGGCCGTCAGATCGCCGGCATTGCCGATACAGGTCGTGCAGCCGTAAGCCGCCACGCCGAAGCCCAGCTTCTCAAGGTACGGCAGCAGTCCGGCCGCTTCGAGGTACTCGGTCACCACACGGCTTCCCGGGGCGAGCGACGTCTTGATGTGCGGCGCAACCTTCAGACCGGCTTCCACGGCCTTCTTGGCCAGCAGGCCGGCCGCGAGCAGCACGCTCGGGTTCGACGTGTTCGTGCACGACGTGATGGCCGCGATCAGCACGTCGCCGTTGTTCACGTCGATGCCGCCGGCGGTTTTGTAGGTCGTGTCGAATTGCGCTTCGGTCTTGTTGAAACCGTTCTCGGCGACCGGCTTCGTGAACAGGTCCTTGAACGTCGACTTCACGTTGCCGATTTCGATACGGTCCTGCGGACGCTTCGGACCGGCCAGCGACGGTGCAACCGTGCCCAGATCCAGCGACAGCGTCTTCGTGTAGTCGATGTCGTTTTTCTTCGGAACGCCGAACAGCTTTTGGGCCTTGAAGTACGATTCGAAGGCGTCGATTTCCGACTTGGTGCGACCCGTACCCTTGAAGTAGTCGATCGTCTTTTCGTCGACCGGGAAGAAGCCCATCGTGGCACCGTATTCCGGCGCCATATTGGCGATGGTGGCACGGTCCGGCAGCGCCAGGCTCGTCGTGCCTTCGCCGAAGAATTCGACGAACTTGCCGACGACCTTCTCGCGGCGCAGCATTTCCGTGATCGTCAGCACCAGATCGGTGGCGGTCACGCCTTCGCGCAGACGGCCCGTCAGCTCCACGCCAACAACGTCAGGCGTGAGGAAGTACACCGGTTGACCCAGCATGCCGGCTTCGGCTTCGATGCCACCCACGCCCCAGCCCACCACGCCGATACCGTTGATCATGGTCGTGTGGCTGTCGGTGCCCACCAGGGTATCCGGGTAGAACACGTTGTC
Organism: Pandoraea soli; assembly: GCF_902459595.1. Lineage (NCBI taxonomy): Bacteria > Pseudomonadati > Pseudomonadota > Betaproteobacteria > Burkholderiales > Burkholderiaceae > Pandoraea > Pandoraea soli. The sequence goes on from NZ_CABPSG010000004.1 coordinate 311,867, forward strand.
CTTCTTGTGCACGCCGCGTGCGAGGTACTCCAGGTTCACCTGGTGCACGATGCCGTAGCCCGGTTGCACGACGCCGAACGTGTCGAACGCCTGCATCCCCCATTTCATGAACTGGTAGCGCTCGTTGTTGCGCTGGAATTCCAGCTTCATGTTCAGGTCGAGCGCCTTCTTCTCGCGGAAGTGATCGATCGTGACCGAGTGGTCAACCACCAGATCCACCGGCACGAGCGGCTCGATGCGCTTCGGGTTCTTGCCCTGGCGCTCGGCAACGTTACGCATCGCGGCCAGGTCGGCCAGCAGCGGTACTCCCGTGAAATCCTGCAGCACGACGCGTGCCACGACGAACGGGATTTCGTCGACGCGCTCGGCATTCGGCTTCCAGTTGGCCAGTTGCTGAACGTGCGCTTCGGTGACCTTCTTGCCGTCGCAATTGCGCAGCACCGACTCGAGCACGAGGCGGATCGACACCGGCAGGCGTTCGACGTTCACACCCAGGGCTTTACCCAGTTGGGGCAGCGAGTAGAACTTGCCTTTCTTGTCGCCGCCGAGCTTGAACTCTTTAAGCGTTTTGTGGAGGTTGTGGGCCATGATCTTTCCTTGAGTGATACAGAAAAACGAAGCGGTGGTAATGCCATTCGATGAAACCCGACATCGCAGGGGCACTGGCTTGGGCGCCCGTGTCGATGCCGGTACGGCAAGCGACCGGCGTAACCGGTACGCCGGGGACTGCATGTCATGCCGAGGCGGCAACAGGAAAGCGGCCGGCGCCTCGAGCGATCGATGTCAACCGAGCGCGGCTCAGTTGGTCACATTGATCAGTTGGACCGATTGCGTCGGGGCGAGCTTGTCGTGCTCCGCCATCTCGCGCGTCAGGCATTCGTCGGCCAGTCGGCTGCCGCCATCGCGGTGCGTGAACAGCATGGCCTTGGCCGGAATCACCACCAGGTCCAAACCGCTGGCGGCGTCGTAGAAACGGTCTGCGCCGGTCGTCGTCTGCTGACGCGGCAGTTTGTAGTTGCGGCCTTCCCAGAACATGGTGAGTACCTGGTCGCGCTTCATGTCGCCCTTGATAAAGAGCTTCTCGTTTTCCTTGCAGCTCCACAGTTCCGAACCGTCGACCGGCTGGACCGGCGCAGCGGCAACGGTTGCCTTCTTCTTGGCCGGCGCCCGCTTCAGCTTCTTCTTCGGTGCGGCCTTCTTGGCCGCAGTATGGCTGGCCGGTTCAGCGGCAAACGCGGCAGGCACAACGGCGGCAGAGCAGAGGGCGACCAACACGGTCAGGCAAAGCTTCTTCATGGTGAATCTCCAAACAATAGGTAGGGTGCGACAAAAACGCAGATTATCGTACGAAGTTTGCGTTGGTCGGCGTCACCATACAAATTTTTTCAATTCCTTCGTGCCAAGCGCCATTGGCGTCGGCGGTACGGACCGGCGTCGCTGAGCGGGGTGTTGCAGTGCGGAATTCGAGAGGGCGCGAGGCCGGACGGCACTCAAGCGTGAAACCGTTGTCGAGCGAGGACATGGCGGGTGTCGGGCGGGAAGCTTGGCGAAGCCAACGCCGGGAATCATGCGGCGCGCTCGCTGCGGGCATTGCGCGTTCACCGGTCGTCCGGTGTGGCGCGCGGGGTGCGGCAGTCTGGCGTGGCATTGGCTTGGCCAAGAAATCGCTCGGTGTTGCGTGACGTCGTGCCGGGGTCATAGCGCGATAGATGGCGCGGACCTTTGCGCAAAATGTCGTCACTGGGCTGCGGACGTTAAAGCCGTTCCGTCGATCGCGGGAGTTGCGCCGGCAGTGGGGGTAAGCCGCCGGCGCAGTTTCGGCCCCCGACGACGCTTGTGGCGCCGTCCGGGGTCGAGTCCCTGGGGGGCTTAGCCCAGCAGATGTGCCACGCCAGCGCGCTCTTCTTCGAGTTCGTTGAGCGTGAAGTTCATCTTTTCGCGCGAGTAGGCGTCGATCTCGAGGCCTTCCACGCGCTTGTACTTGCCGTTTTCGCAGATCACCGGCACGCCGTAGATCACGTCTTGCGGAATGCCGTACGAGCCATCCGACGGGATACCCATCGTGACCCACTTGCCGTTCGTGCCCAGCACCCAGTCATGGATGTGGTCGATGGCAGCGTTGGCCGCCGAAGCCGCCGACGACAGGCCGCGGGCTTCGATGATGGCGGCGCCGCGCTTGCCGACCGTCGGCAGGAACACGTCGTTGTTCCACACGTCGTCGTTGATCATCGACTTGACGCTCTGGCCGTCGACCGTGGCGAAGCGGTAGTCGGCGTACATCGTCGGCGAGTGGTTGCCCCACACGGCCAGCTTCTCGATGCTCGCGACCGGCTTGCCGGTCTTGGCGGCGAGTTGCGACAGGGCGCGGTTGTGGTCCAGGCGCAGCATCGCGGTGAAGTTTTCCTTCGGCAGGTTCGGTGCCGACTTCATGGCGATATAGGCGTTGGTGTTGGCCGGGTTGCCGACGACCAGTACCTTGACGTCACGCTTGGCGACTTCATCCAGGGCCTTGCCCTGCACCGTGAAGATTGCACCGTTGGCTTCGAGCAGATCCTTGCGCTCCATGCCCTTCGAGCGCGGACGGGCACCCACCAGCAGGGCGACGTCGGCATCCTTGAAGGCAACCTTCGGGTCGTCGGTCACAACCACGCCGGCGAGCAGCGGGAATGCGCAGTCTTCCAGCTCCATCACGACGCCCTTGACGGCGGCTTGAGCTTGCGGGAGGTCGAGCAGTTGCAGGATGACGGGCTGATCCTTGCCGAGCATGTCGCCATTGGCGATGCGGAACAGCAGGGAGTAGCCGATTTGGCCAGCGGCGCCGGTGACGGCGACACGCATTGCGGGTTTTGCCATGAGAATCTCTCCAGACGTGTACAAATTCCTGCGAAGCTCGGAGTAAGCTCGCCGTCCGGGTGGCATTTTCGCCAGGCTGACAGCGCCGCGTCACACAAAGCCCCTAAAATTCCTTGACCTACGGAAGCTTGCGGGCTGCGGGGTCGACTGCCGTCAATAAGTGCGAAGCGCCGGACTCTCTTATAAGATAGCCGTGCTGCGTCTGCAGGCCCCTGTTAGCCCGCGCCAGTGTAGGAGTCGCCACAACGAATGTCAACTGTATCTTATGTCTTATATAAGACATAGGATTATTGCTGTTATTCGATAGACGAAGGTCTTGATTTGTGGTCAAATCGCCGCCATGAATGCGAATGTTCGCGACACATCCAACCCTACGACGCCTGTCGATGCTCCGCAGCGACCGGACAGCGCGCGTGACGCCGCACCGGCCTCCCAGGCCCCGCAGAGTGCGGCTTCGGCAGGTGCGTCGCCGACCTTCAGCCCGCTGTACCAGCAGATCAAGGGGCTCATTACCCAGGGTCTGCAAGCCGGCGAATGGAAGCCCGGCGAAATCATTCCCAGCGAAGTCGAACTGGCGGCCCGTTTCAAGGTAAGCCAGGGAACGGTGCGCAAGGCCATCGACGAGTTGGCCGCCGAAAATCTGCTTGTGCGCCGTCAGGGGCGCGGCACGTTCGTTGCGACCCATCATGAGGACCGGGTGCAGTTCCGGTTCCTGCGTCTCGCGCCCGATTCGGGCGAACCCCATCACCCGCCCAGCCGCCTGATCGAGTGCCGCCGCATGCGTGCACCGGCGGAAATCGCGCGCCAGCTCGATTTGCGCGCAGGTGATGGAGTCATTCTGATCCGCCGCATGATGGATTTCTCGGACCGTCCGACGGTGCTCGACGAAATCTGGTTGTCGGGCGCGCTGTTCCGCGGGTTGACGGCGGAAAGGCTGAATGAATACAAGGGGCCGATGTACGGCCTGTTCGAAGATGAATTCGGCACACGCATGATCCGCGCCGTGGAAAAAGTTCGCGCCGTGGCCGCGGACGACATGACCGCCGATCTGCTCAAGGTGCCGAAGGGATTTCCGCTGTTGAGCGTCGAGCGCGTTTCCTACACTTATGGGGACAAGCCGGTGGAAGTGCGCCGGGGCTGGTACGTGACGACGGAACATCATTACCAGAACGAATTGAGTTGACGCATTGAGAGGGTGGGCGACTTCCCAGGGGCGAGCCGGCGTCGTGGTCGGCAAGTGCCTGAAAGTCCAGGCAAGAGAGGCGGCGACGTGTGCGCTGCCGGCAGGAATTTCCGGAGCATTGGAACCGGTATGGTGCAACGCACTAGAATCGGCGCTAAAATCTGGGGCTGATGTAACTACATGGGGTCTAGCATGGCTGAAGTGGTAAAAAAAGAGCGGCCAGTCTACAGGAATATCGGTATCGGACAGATTGTCTCGTACCGTCTCCCGCTGGCTGGGATCGTGTCCATTCTGCACCGTATTAGCGGTGTGATCTTGTTCCTTCTGTTGCCGTTCGCACTTTACTTGTTCGAACAGAGCCTCACGTCGGAACTCAGCTTCGACGTTCTGCGAAGCATCGCCTCCAACTGGTTTGTCAAACTCGTCATCCTGGCACTGTCGTGGGGCTTCCTGCAGCACTTCTGCGCCGGCGTGCGCCATCTGCGCATGGACTTCAATCACGACGCCGTGAGCAAGGAAGGCGGCAAGAATTCGGCCGTGGTCGTGCTGGTCGTGTCGCTGGTGCTGACGCTGGCCGTCGCCCTCAAGCTGTTCGGAGCGTTCTAAGATGGCACAGAACAATATCGGTTCGAAGCGCCTGGTTGTCGGCGCCCACTACGGCCTGCGCGATTGGATGGCGCAGCGTCTGACCGCGGTCATCATGGCCGTGTACACCGTGATCCTGCTGGTGTGGTTCTTCACCGCCAAGGATTTCTCCTACGAAGGCTGGGCAAGCATCTTCTCGCATCAGTGGATGAAGCTGGCGACGTTCGTCACGCTGCTCGCGGTGTTCTATCACGCGTGGGTCGGTGTGCGCGACATCTGGATGGACTACGTCAAGCCGGTCGGTGTGCGACTGGTGCTGTACACGTTGACGATCGTCTGGCTGCTGGCTTGTGCTGGCTATGCCGCGCAGATTCTGTGGAGAGTGTAAAGAATGGCTGCAATTAAAAATTCGCTGCCGCGCCGCCGCTTTGACGTTGTCATCGTGGGCGCAGGTGGTTCGGGCATGCGCGCGTCGCTGCAACTGGCCAAGGCCGGTCTGTCGGTCGCCGTGCTGTCCAAGGTGTTCCCCACCCGTTCGCATACCGTGGCCGCTCAGGGCGGCATTGGCGCCTCGCTCGGCAACATGAGCGAAGACAACTGGCATTACCACTTCTACGACACCATCAAGGGCTCCGACTGGCTCGGCGACCAGGATGCGATCGAGTTCATGTGCCGTCAGGCGCCGAACGCCGTCTACGAACTGGAACACTTCGGCATGCCGTTCGACCGTAACGCGGACGGCACGATCTACCAGCGTCCGTTCGGCGGTCATACGGCCAACTACGGTGAGAAGCCGGTCCAGCGCGCTTGCGCGGCCGCCGACCGTACCGGTCACGCGCTGCTGCACACGCTGTATCAACAGAATGTGGCCGCCAAGACGCACTTCTTCGTGGAGTGGATGGCGCTCGATCTGATCCGTAACGAAGCGGGCGATGTGCTCGGCGTGTCGGCGCTCGAACTCGAAACCGGCGACGTCTACCTGCTCGAAGCCAAGTGCACGCTGTTCGCGACTGGCGGTGCCGGCCGTGTGTACGCCGCTTCGACCAACGCGTTCATCAACACCGGCGACGGTCTTGGCATGGCCGCGCGTGCGGGCATTCCGCTCGAAGACATGGAATTCTGGCAATTCCACCCGACCGGCGTGGCCGGCGCGGGCGTGCTGATTACCGAAGGCGTGCGCGGTGAGGGCGGTATTCTGCGCAACTCGAACGGCGAGCGCTTCATGGAGCGCTATGCCCCGACGCTGAAGGACCTGGCGCCGCGTGACTTCGTGTCGCGTTCGATGGACCAGGAAATCAAGGAAGGCCGCGGCTGCGGCCCGAACGGCGACTACGTGCTGCTCGACCTCTCGCACATCGGTGCCGAGACGATCATGAAGCGCCTGCCGTCGATTCGCGAAATCGCGCTGAAGTTCGCCAACGTCGACGCGATCAAGGAACCGATCCCCGTCGTGCCGACCATCCACTATCAGATGGGCGGTATTCCGACGAACTACAACGGCCAGGTCGTCGTGCAGCAGAACGGCGAATCGACGCCGGTCAACGGCTTCTACGCCGTGGGCGAGTGCTCCTGCGTGTCGGTCCACGGTGCCAACCGTCTGGGCACGAACTCGCTGCTCGACCTCGTGGTGTTCGGCCGCGCGGCCGGTAACCACATCGTCGACTTCGTGAAGAATCACGGCGAGCACAAGCCGCTGCCCGCCGATGCCGGCGACAACGCCATGGCGCGTCTGGGTCGTCTGGAAGCCTCCAGCTCGGGTGAATACGCACAGGACGTCGCCAACGACATCCGCGCGACGATGCAGAAGCATGCCGGCGTGTTCCGCACGTCCGACCTGCTCAAGGAAGGCGTGGACGAGATCAAGCAAGTGGCCGAGCGCGTGTCGCACGTTCACCTGAAGGACAAGTCGAAGGTGTTCAACACGGCGCGCATGGAAGCGCTGGAAGTGGACAACCTGATCGAAGTGGCCAAGGCCACCATGATCGCAGCCGAAGCCCGCAAGGAAAGCCGGGGCGCGCACGCGCACAGCGATTATCCAGAGCGCGACGATGCCAACTGGATGCGCCACTCGCTGTTCTTCAGCGAAGGCAACCGTCTGGATTACAAGCCGGTGCAGTTGAAGCCGCTGACCGTCGACTCGGTTCCGCCCAAGGCGCGGACGTTCTAAGGGATTCGCAAGATCATGAAACGTATTTTTGAAGTCTACCGCTACGATCCGGACAAGGATGCCGCACCGTACATGCAGACCTACGAGGTCGAACTCGACGGTCATGAGCGCATGTTGCTCGACGCCCTGGTCAAGCTCAAGAAGCTCGATGAAGGCATCGCGTTCCGCCGCTCGTGCCGCGAAGGCGTGTGCGGCTCGGATGCGATGAACATCAACGGCAAGAACGGTCTGGCCTGCCTGACCAACATGAACGATCTGCCGAACAAGATCGTGCTGAAGCCGCTGCCGGGGCTGCCCGTCATTCGCGATCTGATCGTCGACATGACGCACTTCTTCAACCAGTACCACTCGATCAAGCCGTACCTGATCAACCCCGAGCCGGCACCGGAGAAGGAGCGTCTGCAGTCGCCCGAACAGCGCGATGAGCTCGATGGTCTGTACGAATGCATTCTGTGCGCGTCGTGCTCCACGTCGTGCCCGAGCTTCTGGTGGAATCCGGATAAGTTCGTCGGTCCGGCCGGTCTTCTGCAGGCGTACCGCTTTATTGCGGATAGCCGCGACATGGCCACCGGCGAGCGTCTGGACAACCTGGAAGATCCGTACCGCCTGTTCCGCTGCCACACGATCATGAACTGCGTGGATGTGTGCCCGAAGGGTCTGAACCCGACGAAGGCCATCGGCAAGATCAAGGAGCTGATGGTGCGTCGCGCCGTCTGACCTAGCGATCATGCCGGATATCAATCACCAGTCCGATCCGGTCAAACGTGCCCGCCTGCGTTGGCGGGCACGCCGCGGTTTGCTGGAAAACGACCTCATTCTCGAACGCTTCTTCGCGAAGTACGAAGCCTCGATGACCGACGAGGATGTGGGCGCCCTCACCAGGTTGCTCGATTTGAGCGACAACGATTTGATGGATCTGCTGCTAGCGCGTAAAGAGCCCGACGCGGATCTGGACGGGCCGGACGTGCAGCGCCTGCTGGCGCTATTGCGCGCCGTGTAGGGGTTTAAGTATTTTTTTGAGGAAGCGATATGACTCCGTCTGATGTTAAAGCCACCCTATCTTTCTCTGACGGTTCGCCCAGCGTCGAACTGCCGATCTATCAGGGAACGATGGGCCCGGATGTAATCGACATCCGCAAGCTGTACGGCCAGACCGGCAAGTTCACGTATGACCCGGGCTTCATGTCGACGGCGTCGTGCAATTCCGCCATCACGTATATCGATGGCGACAAGGGCGAGCTGCTGTATCGCGGCTACCCGATCGAGCAGTTGGCCACTCACTGCGACTTCCTCGAGACCTCCTATCTGTTGCTCAAGGGCGAACTGCCGAACGCCGAGCAGAAGGATGAATTCGTCAAGACCGTGACCCGTCACACGATGGTGCACGAGCAGATGAACTTCTTCTTCCGCGGGTTCCGTCGTGACGCGCACCCGATGGCTGTGCTGACCGGTTCGGTCGGCGCCTTGTCGGCGTTCTATCACGACTCGCTGGACATCAACAATCCGACGCACCGTGAAGTCTCGGCCATCCGCCTGATCGCCAAGCTGCCGACGCTCGTCGCGATGGCGTACAAGTACAGCATCGGCCAGCCGTTCGTGTATCCGCGTAACGACTTGTCGTACAGCGCGAACTTCATGCGCATGATGTTCGCGAACCCGTGCGAAGATTATGAAGTCAACGACGTGCTGGTGCGCGCCCTCGACCGCATCCTGATCCTGCACGCCGATCACGAGCAGAACGCCTCCACGTCGACCGTGCGTCTGGCCGGTTCGTCGGGCGCCAACCCGTTCGCCTGTATCGCTGCCGGTATCGCGTGTCTGTGGGGCCCTGCGCACGGCGGTGCGAACGAAGCCGCGCTGACCATGCTCGAGCAGATCGGTTCGCCGGACAAGATCCCCGAATTCATCAGGCAGGTGAAGGACAAGAACTCGGGCGTGAAGCTCATGGGCTTCGGTCACCGTGTGTACAAGAACTACGACCCGCGCGCCAAGCTGATGCGCGAGACGTGCTACGAAGTGCTCAACGAACTGGGCCTGCACGACGACCCGCTGTTCAAGCTGGCCATGCAGCTCGAGAAGATCGCCCTGGAAGACGAATACTTCGTGTCGCGCAAGCTGTACCCGAACGTCGACTTCTATTCGGGTATCGTTCAGCGCGCGCTGGGCATCCCGACGTCGATGTTCACCTGCATCTTCGCACTGGCCCGTACGGTGGGCTGGATCGCGCAGTGGAACGAAATGATCGGTGAACCGGACCAGAAGATTGGTCGTCCGCGTCAGCTGTTCATCGGCCACACGCCGCGCGAAGTCGCGACGATCGACAGGCGCTAAGCCTGTCGGAGGCGTTCGGCGCGGCCCCTCCTTGCCGCGCCGGCACCGCAACCTTGCCGAAACGGCAAGGCGGTGCGGCGCCCCAACGAGCCCTCGTTGCGCTATATTCGAAGCCACGGCACAAGCTGCCGTGATTCGCACAAATCCCCGGTTGATCGTGCGTTTACCGCCCGGTTTCCCGGGGATTTCGTATTCCGCCGGCGCGAAAGCGCTATGGCATAATCAAAAGTTCACGGAACGATGTGTGTTCCTACAACGATATTTAGCCCCGCGTTTTTATCATGGCCAAGACGCTGTATGACAAATTGTGGGATGCACATGTCGTGCATACCGAGGACGATGGCACTACGTTGCTCTACATCGACCGTCATCTGTTGCACGAGGTGACCAGTCCGCAGGCGTTTGAGGGGCTAAAACTCGCGCAGCGTCCGGTCTGGCGACTGTCCGCGAACCTCGCGGTGTCGGATCACAATGTGCCGACCACCGACCGCACGCAAGGCATCGCCGATCCGATTTCGCGTCTGCAGGTCGATACGCTCGACAACAACTGCGACCGCCTCGGCATTACCCAATTCAAGATGAACGACCTGCGTCAGGGCATCGTGCACGTGATCGGCCCGGAGCAGGGCGCCACGCTGCCCGGCATGACGGTGGTCTGCGGCGATTCGCACACGTCCACGCATGGCGCGTTCGGCGCACTGGCGTTCGGCATCGGCACGTCTGAAGTCGAGCACACGCTCGCCACGCAGACGCTGCTCATGAAGAAGAGCAAGAACATGCTCGTGAAGGTCGAAGGGACGCTGCCGCGCGGTTGCTCCGCCAAGGACATCGTGCTGGCCGTCATCGGCAAGATCGGCACGGCCGGCGGCACGGGCTACACGATCGAATTCGCCGGCTCGGCGATCCGCTCGCTCACGATGGAAGGCCGGATGACCGTGTGCAACATGGCCATCGAGGCCGGTGCGCGTGCCGGTCTGGTGGCCGTGGACGACACGACGATCCAGTACGTGAAGGGCCGACCGTTCGCACCCTCGGGCGTGGAATTCCAGCAGGCCGAAGCCTACTGGCGTACGTTCCACACCGATCCGGGCGCCGCGTTCGACCACGTGGTCGAGATCGACGCGAACACGTTGCGCCCGCAAGTGAGCTGGGGCACGTCGCCGGAGATGGTCGTGAGCATTGAAGACCGTGTGCCGGATCCCGAGAAGGAAAAAGACCCGGTCAAGCGCAGTGCCATGGAGCGTGCGCTCGAGTACATGGCGCTGACGCCGAACACGCCGATGTCCAGTGTCAACGTCGACAAGGTGTTCATTGGCTCGTGCACCAACTCGCGTATCGAAGATATCCGCGCGGCGGCATATGTTGTGAAGACGCTCGGTCGCCGTGTGGCACCGAACGTGCGGCTGGCGATGGTCGTGCCGGGGTCCGGACTGGTGAAGCATCAGGCTGAGCAGGAAGGGCTGGATCAGGTCTTCAAGGCCGCGGGCTTCGAATGGCGCGAGCCGGGCTGCTCGATGTGTCTGGCGATGAATGCCGACCGTCTGGAGCCGGGTGAGCGTTGCGCCTCGACCTCGAATCGTAACTTCGAAGGCCGTCAGGGCGCGGGCGGGCGTACGCACCTCGTGAGTCCGGCGATGGCCGCGGCCGCCGCCATCGAAGGCCATTTCGTCGACGTGCGTCGTCTGGTCTGACGCGCTCGCATCGATATAACCGTCGTTTGACATCGTCTTTGACAGAGAAAAAACCATGAAGAAGCTGTGGATGCTGATCGGTGCGATGCTGGTGCTGGGCGTGGCGGGCTGCAACACGATGGCGGGCCTTGGCAAGGATACGCAAGCCGCCGGCTCGGCCCTCGAGAACGCCGCGAAGAAGTGATGCGACGGTGCGCATCGCGCGGGCAATCGCCGTGCGTGCGCACCTACGAAATTTCCGGTTTTGACGGCCAGGGCTCTCTGGAACCGGCCGCAGCCGAACTGTTTTGATCAGGTGGTTCGTGATGGAAAAATTTACCGTCCATACGGGGTTGGTGGCGCCGCTGGATCGCGAAAACGTCGATACCGACGCGATCATCCCCAAGCAATTCCTGAAGTCGATCAAGCGCACGGGCTTCGGTCCGAACCTGTTCGACGAGTGGCGTTATCTCGATGTCGGCCAGCCGGGCCAGGATTGCAGCGGGCGTCCGCTCAACCCGAACTTCGTGCTCAACCAGCCGCGTTATCAGGGCGCCACGGTGCTGCTCGCACGCAAGAACTTCGGCTGCGGCAGCTCGCGTGAGCACGCCCCGTGGGCGTTGCAGCAATTCGGCTTCCGCGCCGTCATCGCGCCGAGCTTCGCCGACATCTTCTTCAACAACTGCTACAAGAACGGGCTGTTGCCGATCGCGTTGTCGGAGATGCAGGTCGATCATCTGTTCAACGAGACCGCCGCGTTCAACGGCTTTCAGTTGACCATCGATCTGGACAAGCAAGCGGTGATGACGCCCGACGGTCGCGCTTACGAGTTCGACATCGCGCCGTTCCGCAAGTACTGCATGCTGAACGGTTTCGACGACATCGGCCTGACGCTGCGTCACGCCGACAAGATTCGCGCCTACGAGGCCGAGCGGCTCGCCAAGCAGCCGTGGCTCGCAACGCGTCTGCCGGGCTGAGGCCCGCACGCACAAGGAGATCGCATGAAAATTGCAGTGTTGCCGGGTGACGGCATTGGTCCGGAAATCGTGGCGGAAGCCGTCAATGTGCTGAACGCACTTGGCGAGACGTTTGAACTGGAAGAAGCGCCCGTGGGCGGCGCCGGCTACGAGGCGGCGGGTCATCCGCTGCCGGACGCCACGCTCAAGCTCGCCAAGGAAGCGGATGCCATTCTGTTCGGCGCCGTGGGCGACTGGAAATACGATTCGCTCGAGCGCGCACTGCGTCCCGAGCAGGCGATTCTGGGGCTGCGCAAGCATCTGCAGCTGTTCGCCAACTTCCGTCCGGCGATCCTGTACAAGGAACTGGCCGACGCATCGAGCCTGAAGCCTGAAATCGTGGCAGGGCTCGATATCCTGATCATTCGCGAGCTGAACGGCGACATCTACTTCGGTCAGCCGAAGGGCTTCCGCCAGTCGCCCGATGGCGCTTTCGAAGGGGCGCGCGAAGGTTTTGATACCATGCGGTATAGCGTGCCGGAAGTGGAGCGCATCGCGCACGTCGCGTTTCAGGCCGCAGCCAAGCGCGACAAGCGCTTGTGTTCGGTGGACAAGGCCAATGTGCTCGAGACGTCGCAACTGTGGCGCGACACCATGATCGAGGTTGCCAAGCAGTATCCGGAGGTCGAACTCTCGCACATGTACGTCGACAATGCCGCGATGCAGCTCGTCAAGGCACCGAAGAACTTCGACGTCGTGGTGACCGGCAACATGTTCGGCGATATTCTGTCGGATGAGGCCGCGATGCTCACAGGGTCGATCGGCATGCTGCCGTCGGCGTCGCTGGATGCCAATAACAAGGGGCTGTACGAGCCGTCGCACGGTTCGGCGCCCGATATCGCCGGCAAGGGTGTTGCCAATCCTTTGGCCACGATCCTGTCGGCGGCCATGATGCTGCGTTACACGCTGGGCCGCGCGGAACAGGCCGATCGCGTGGAGAATGCGGTGAAGAAGGTGCTGGCGCAAGGTCTGCGCACGCCCGACATCTGGCAGGAAGGCGCGACCAAGGTCGGTACGCGCGAGATGGGTGCGGCAGTGGTTGCCGCGCTATAACGTTGACGGGGCGTCGTGAGACGCCCCTCGGCGCAATTGCAACGATAAGAGAGTGGATAAATGAAAACCGTAGGTCTGGTAGGTTGGCGGGGCATGGTCGGTTCGGTTCTGATGCAGCGTATGCAACAGGAGAACGACTTCGCCTTGATCGAGCCGGTGTTTTTCAGCACCAGCAACGCGGGCGGCAAAGCCCCGTCGATGGCGAAGAACGAGACTTCGCTGAAAGACGCCAATGATGTCAACGAGCTGAAAAAGTGCGACATCGTCATTACCTGCCAGGGCGGTGATTACACGACCGAGATATTCCCGAAGCTGCGCGCCGCGGGCTGGGACGGTTACTGGATCGACGCGGCCTCGACGCTGCGCATGAAGGACGATGCGATCATCGTTCTCGATCCGGTCAACCTCGACGTGATCAAGAACTCGCTCAGCAAGGGCACGAAGAACTTCGTCGGCGGCAATTGCACGGTGAGCTGCATGCTGATGGGGCTGGGCGGTCTGTTCCAGCACGGTCTGGTCGACTGGCTCACGTCGATGACGTATCAGGCGGCATCGGGCGGCGGTGCACAGCATATGCGTGAGCTGCTCACGCAGTTCGGCAGCATCAACGCCGAAGTCAAGGCGCTGCTGGACGATCCGCAGTCGGCCATTCTCGAGATCGACCGCAAGGTGCTCGCTAAGCAGCATGCACTTACGGCCGACGAGACCCAGCAGTTTGGTGTGCCGCTGGGGGGCAACCTGATTCCGTGGATCGACAAGGATCTGGGCAACGGTCAGTCGAAGGAAGAATGGAAGGGCGGCGCCGAGACCAACAAGATCCTGGGGCTGGGCGACGGTTTCCCGAACACCCGCGCCATTCCGGTGGACGGTCTGTGCGTGCGCATCGGCGCAATGCGCTGCCACAGCCAGGCGCTGACCATCAAGTTGACCAAGGATGTGCCGTTAGACGAACTGACGGACATCATCGGCCAGGCCAATGACTGGGTGAAAGTTGTGCCGAACACCCGCGAGGCGTCGATGACCGATTTGACGCCTGCGGCCGTGACCGGCACGATGACGATTCCGGTCGGTCGCCTGCGCAAGATGTCGATGGGACCGGAGTATCTGTCGGCGTTTACCGTCGGCGATCAACTGTTGTGGGGCGCGGCGGAACCGCTGCGTCGCATGCTGCGTATCCTGCTCGACGCTTGAGCGTCGCAGCGCATCGGTAAGGCGTGAAGAACGGCGGCCCGCGAGGCCGCCGTCCGCGCTTTGGGAGGCACCCCTTGTAGCCGGGGCGGCCAGTGACAAACGACTGACAGGCCTGACAAGACACAGTGCGGAAATACTCGATCGGCAAGCGTGCAAACTCGTCCCGTAATTCGTTCCGCCTGAGCGCGGCAGCGGCCGTCTTGTGGAGCCTCGGGCTGCTCAACGCCGGTGCGGCGGAGTTCGGCCCGCAGCAGGTGCGCTCGGGCCCGGGCCAGCCATTGCGTGCTGTCATCGTGCTGGGCAACGTGTCGCAGGCGGAAGCCGACGGATTGTCGGTGAAGCTCGCGCCGCGCGACGCCTTCAAGCAGGCCGGTCTGCGCTACGACCCCACGCTCGAGAAGCTTTCCGTGTCGGTCTCGCCGACGGCGGGGCGCGCGCCCGGTTACAGCGGCACGTATCTCGTGCATGTCGATTCGGCCGAGCCGATCAGTACGTCGTTCCTCGACCTGTTGCTGGTGCTCGAATGGCGCACCGGCCGTCAGTCCAATGCGCTCACGCTGTCCGCCATACCGGAAGCGAGCGCGACCCAAGCCGAGGCCGTCGTGCCCGCAGCGGCGGCGAGTCAGACCCCGCCCGCGGCGTCCTCCTCGGCCACCGCTTCCACCTCGTCCTCCTCCGCGTCCGCAACATCTGTCCAGCCGGGCAAGGCGTCTGCCGCCGGCGTCGGGGGCGAGCGCAAGGTGGGGCATGGCGAATCGCTGTCGTCGATTGCGCGTGAATTCACGGGCGGCGAAGGCGGGGTGACGCTGGCGCAGATGATGAGCGCGCTGTTCGAGGCTAACCGCTCGGCGTTCATCGGCGACGATCCGAATCGGCTGCGTCAGGGGGCGACGCTGACGCGTCCGTCCGACGCACAGGTGCAAGGTATTCCTCCCGCGCAAGCACGCAAGTTCGTGTCGGCTGCACGGGAACAGTTCGACGCGTATCGCGCGCGGCTGGCCGAATCGACGGCGCAGCAGGCAGCACCGGCCGGTGGCCGCAGTGCACAGGGCGCGATCGAAGCGGGCAAGGCGCCGGAAGCTGCCACGCCCGCGACACGCGATGAATTGAAGCTGTCGCGACCCGAAAAGGGCGGGGCGGGCGGCACGGCCGGTCGAACCGGCGGCAGCGAAGAAGCACAAATCGCCCAGGGCAAGGCGCAGGCCGAGGCTCAGGGCAGGGTGAACGAGTTGCAGAAGAACGTTGCAGATCTCCAGAAGTTGTTGGCGATGAAGAATCAGGCCGTCGCCAACCTGGAACAGCAGGCCGCCACCGCTTCCGGGGCGACTGCGCAGGAAAAGACGCCGAAACCCGCCAACGACAAGACGACTGTCGCGGCGGCAGCGGCCAAAACGGCACCGAATACCGCCAACGGCAATGGCACGAAACAAACCGACGCCGCTGCCCGCGCTGACAGTGCGGGTGCGACGGCCGTGGCTTCGGAGGCTGCCGTGACCGAGGCCGCGGCCGCCTCCGCCGCATCGGCGGGCGCGGCGGCGTCAGAGGCGACGGCTGCGGTGGCGGCACCGGCAAGCGATGTCGCCGCGATGGCCGCGGCCCGCGCCGTGGTCGCGCCGGCCAAGCCGGCGTCGAACGGCGCGATGAATTGGCGTGCCGTGAGCCAGAATCCTTACGTGCTGCCGGGCGCTGGCGTGCTGGTGGTGCTGCTCGGCCTGTGGACGTTGTTGCGCCGCCGTCGCGCGGCGGCACCGGTGGGGCAGCCCGGGCCGTATGACGACGGGCGTGATGCACCTGAAGGCCACGAGGGCCACGATGAGCCGCATGACGGTGCGCCGGGCGCTGCGTCGGCGTCGGGCGGCATGGCCACGGCGGGTGCCGCAGGCGCCGCGGCACTGTATGCGGCCAATCAAGCGCAAGCCGAAGCGCGGCAGCCAGCGGCCGACGATGCCTGGTCGGCATCGGACGAGGGCGTTGCCGCCGTCGACGCGATTCAGCACGAGTCCGCGGCAGATGAGGCTGGCGGACCCGATGCCTGGAACCCCGAGCCCGTACCGCTGAACGACGCGTTCGTCGACGAACATGACGAAGGCCGCGACGCGTCGCCGGCGGCGTCGGCCTCGGCGGAGTCATCTGAATCGTCTGAATCGATGGCTGAGCCGCTCGTGGCCGATGCGACGATCCCCGCGCCGGACACATCGGCCGAAGCCGTCGGCGAGCCGGAAATCGATTGGGGCGCCGCGTTTGCCGAGGAAGCCGGAAAGGCCGTCGGGGACGCCCAGGAAACGCCTGCCGCCCATGACGACTCGGCGGCGACCACCTTGTCGGCGCTCGAAGCGCTGGGCGCCGCCGCTGTCGGCGGTGCTGCCGCGACGTCGGTGCATGCACCTGAGTCGAACGTCTTGGCAGCACCGACAGAGCCCGCCGACGCTTCGCTCGACGGCAGCGTAGCCGGCATGCTGGGCGACCTGGATCTGGCGATCCCGGGACAGTCGGCGCATGTGGGCACGATTTCGAGCGATGCCTTGCCGTCGCTCTCGAAGGGGATGGGCTCGGTGCAATTCAAGATGGCGCCGATGGACGATCCGCTGCGCTCGAATGCGAGCGCGGACGAGGCGTCCGACGAGCCGGACGGCGAACTGAGCGATGCCGACTTCGACGCCGCGATGCAGCAGGCGAGCCACTCGAGCGCCGCGTCGCGCAGCTATACGGACACTGCGCACGAGGCGCCGTCGCTCAAGCCGTTGTCGTTCGATCTGTCGGACTTCAGCCTCGATCTGAAGGGAGACGACGCACAGGCGAGCCCGGCGTTCGTGAGCGCGCCGACGCTGGCAGCCGACATCGGGACAGAAGCCCTGATCGAGCACGAGGTGCTGCATACACCGGCCCCGGACACGCCGTATGCGGCCGAACCTGCGGCGCCGCAAATGCCGCAAACGGTTGCGCCGGTGCCTGCCATGCCGGCATCGCCCGTCGCCGCAGCGTCCGTCGAGCCGGGTGTGCCGGACGAATACCATACGAAGCTGGAACTGGCGACCGCCTATCAGACCATCGGTGACGACGAAGGCGCGCGCGAACTGCTCGAAGAGGTGATTGCCGGCGGCGACGCGGCGCAGCAGTCCGTCGCCCGCACAAGGCTCGCCGAGCTTGGCAAGTGACGCCGAAAAGTTGACGCCACGACAGGCTGACGAACCCACCACAGATTGACCGTAGTTTGGGGCGCTCGTAGGTTGAGCGCCCATTTTTCTTTTTCATATGCGAATCGCACTGGGCATCCATTACGACGGCACGGCGTTCTCCGGCTGGCAATCGCAGCCGCATGGCAACACCGTGCAACAGACGCTCGAAGCCGCGTTGCGGGAATTCGGCGGCGTTGCGCTGCCCACGACTGTCGCGGGCCGCACCGATACCGGTGTGCACGGCATCGGTCAGGTGGCGCATTTCGACACCGACCTGGACCGCGCGATGTTCTCGTGGGTGCGCGGCGTCAACGCGTTTCTGCCCAAGATGGTCGCCGTGCAATGGGCGCAGGCGATGCCGGACGACTTCCACGCCCGATTTACCGCCTTCGAGCGCACGTATTTCTATGTGCTGTACGTGCACCCCGTGCGTTCGCCGTTGCTCGACGGTCGATGCGGCTGGCTGCACACACCGCTCGATCTCGAGGCCATGCGCGCCGCGAGCCGGGTGCTGGTCGGCGAGCACGACTTCTCGGCGTTCCGCTCGTCCGAGTGTCAGGCCAAGACGCCGGTGAAACATCTGTATGCCATCGACGTCGAGCAGCAAGGGCACTTCTTTGTGTTCCGCTTCCGGGCGAGCGCGTTCCTGCATCACATGGTGCGAAATATCATGGGCTGTCTGGTCGCCGTGGGCCGAGGCCGCCAGCCGGCGAGCTGGATGACGGATGTGCTCGCGAGTCTCGACCGTCGTCAGGCGGCCCCGACGTTCATGCCGGACGGGCTGTATCTGGCGCGGGTGGGGTATCCTGAGCGTTTCGCGGTCCCCGAGCCCAACTGGGCGGCGTGGCCGTTCCCGATGCCGTGGGCAAGTTCATGAAATCCCGTACCCGAATCAAGATCTGCGGCCTGTCGCAGCCGGCCGACATCGATCACGCGGTGGCGCTGGGCGCCGACGCCATCGGCCTCGTCTTTTACCCGCCGAGCCCGCGCTACGTGGATCTGGCGCGCGCGACCGAGCTGGCTCGCCGGGTGCCGCCGTATGTGAGTCTGGTCGGCCTGTTCGTGAACGCGACGGCCGACGAGATTGCCCGGACGGTCGAGGCCGTGCCGCTGACCACGCTGCAGTTCCATGGCGACGAAACGCCGGCGCAATGCGCGGTGTTGGCCGCCGCGGCGGGCAATCGTCCTTACATGCGCGCCATGCGTATCGGCCCGGAGACGAAAGACAGTGGCGATTTGCTACAATTCGCCAATGCATACACCGCTGCGCAAGGCATCTTGCTCGATGCTCTGGTCGAAGGCTACGGCGGTGGGGGAAAGGTTTTCGATTGGTCACTTATTCCAAAAGACATCGCGCGTCGGGCCGTTTTGAGTGGTGGCTTGAACGCACACAACGTTGCTGAAGCCATCGGCCGGGTGACGCCTTACGCCGTCGACGTGTCGAGCGGTGTAGAGGCGTCGCGTGGCGTGAAGGATCACGCCCGCATGACGGCGTTCGTGCACGCAGTGCGTGCCGCCGACGCCGAATGAGCAACCCGCCGGAGCGCCCGCCTGCGCTGCGCACCGGTACTGCGAAGATTGACAACCATGTACGATTTCCCTGACGCCCGCGGCCATTTCGGTCCGTACGGCGGTGTCTTTGTGGCCGAGACGCTGATCCACGCGCTCGACGAGTTGCGCGAGGCCTATGCGAAGTATCAGCACGATCCGGCCTTCCTCGAAGAATTCCATTACGAACTGAAGCACTACGTCGGCCGTCCGTCGCCGATCTATCACGCCAAGCGCTGGAGCCAGGAACTGGGCGGCGCACAGGTGTACCTCAAGCGCGAAGACCTGAATCACACCGGCGCGCACAAGGTGAACAACGTGATCGGGCAGGCGCTGCTCGCGCGTCGCATGGGCAAACGCCGCGTGATTGCGGAGACCGGCGCCGGTCAGCATGGCGTGGCAACGGCGACCATCGCCGCGCGCTTCGGCATGGAGTGCGTGGTCTACATGGGCTCGGAAGACGTCAAGCGTCAGGCGGCCAACGTCTACCGCATGCAACTGCTGGGCGCGACCGTGGTGCCGGTGGAATCGGGCTCGAAGACCCTCAAGGACGCGCTCAACGAAGCCATGCGCGACTGGGTGACCAACGTCGAGAGCACGTTCTACATCATCGGCACCGTGGCCGGGCCGCATCCGTATCCGATGCTCGTGCGCGATTTCCAGTGCGTGATCGGCGAGGAGTGCAAGGTGCAGATGCCCGAGCTGGCCGGCCGTCAGCCGGATTATGTGCTCGCCTGCGTCGGTGGCGGCTCGAACGCCATGGGTATTTTCTACCCGTATATCGATGTGCCGGACGTCAAGCTGGTGGGCGTGGAAGCGGCGGGCGACGGCATCGAGACCGGCCGTCATGCGGCGTCGATCATCGGTGGCACGCCCGGCGTGCTCCATGGCAACCGCACCTATCTGCTGCAGGACGCCAACGGTCAGATCACCGAGACGCATTCGATCTCGGCAGGTCTGGACTACCCGGGGGTGGGCCCGGAGCACGCGTGGCTGCATGACATCAAGCGTGCCGAGTACGTGGGCGTGACCGATACCGAGGCGCTGCGCGCGTTTCATGACTGCTGCCGGATCGAAGGCATCATTCCGGCACTGGAGTCGAGCCACGCGCTGGCTTATGCGTGCAAGCTGGCGCCGACGCTGCCGAGCGATCAGATCGTGCTAGTCAATCTCTCGGGGCGCGGCGACAAGGACATGCACACCGTGATGGCGCTGCCCAGGCCGGCGTCGGGCGGGGTGTAGGCGACATAAGCGACATAAGCGAGATCGGCGGCGTCGCGAGACGCCGTCGATGGCAGATCCTAAAATCCTCAGATTCCAAGATCCATCAAGGACACCCGAACCAGCATGACCGATCTGACTGATCGCAAGGCGCCACTTGACGTCCTCGGGGCCGAGCGCCCCATGGACGCCACCGAAGCTGCCGCCGCGCGTCTCGAGGCCAGGGAAGCGGCCGGCGAGCTGCGCGCGCGTTGGGCGCCGGGCGACATCACCTTGCGTCATGCCGACTTCCTGGAGCACCTGCACGAACTGGACGACGGCAGCGTCGACCTGATTCTTGCCGATCCGCCTTACGGGCTCGGCAAGGATTATGGCAACGATTCCGACAAGCGCTCCGGCGAGGATTTCCTCGGCTGGACGTATGGCTGGCTCGAAGCGGCGATACCGAAGCTCGCGCCGCGCGGCTCGCTGTACCTGTTCTGTACGTGGCAGTACGCCCCCGAGCTGTTCGTGTTCCTGAAGCGGCGCATGCTGATGATCAACGAGATCATATGGGATCGCCGCGTGCCCAGCATGGGCGGCAGCACCCGGCGGTTCTCGTCGGTACACGACAATATCGGCTTTTTCGCGGTCTCGAAGGATTACTACTTCGACCTCGATGCGGTGCGGGTGCCGTACGACGCCGCGACGAAGAAGGCGCGCTCGCGCCGTATCTTCGAGGGCAGCAAGTGGCTGGAACTGGGTTACAACCCCAAGGATCTGTGGTCGATCTCGCGATTGCACCGGCAAGACCCCGAACGCGTCGATCATCCGACGCAGAAACCGCTGCATATCATCGAGCGCATGGTGCTGGCCAGTTGCCCGCCCGGCGGTCTCGTGCTCGACCCGTTCATGGGCAGCGGCACGACGGCCGTGGCATGCGCGTTGCACGGCCGGCGTTTCGTCGGCTTCGAGCTGAACGCGCATTACCACGCGCTCGCCCACCAAAGACTTCAGAGACTTTCCGATCATGTCCCGCATTCAAGCGACGTTCCAAGCCTTGCAAGCGCAGGGTAAAAAGGGCCTCATCCCGTTCATCACCGCCGGCGATCCCGAACCGGGCTGGACGGTCAAGCTGATGCATGCGCTGGCCGACAACGGCGCCGACGTCATCGAACTCGGCGTGCCGTTCTCCGACCCGATGGCCGACGGCCCGGTGATTCAACGCGCCTCCGAGCGTGCGCTGGCCCGCGGCGTGAGCCTGGCGGAGGTGCTCGGCTACGTGGCGGTGTTCCGTCAGACGAACGACCGCACGCCGGTCGTGCTCATGGGCTATGCCAATCCGATCGAGGCGATGGGCCTCGACACCTTCGCCGAGCGGGCCGCCAAGGCCGGTGTCGACGGCGTGCTGGTCGTCGACTATCCGCCCGAGGAGGCCGAGACCTACGCCGGGGCCGTGCGTGCGCATGGCATCGATCCGATCTTCCTGCTCGCACCGACCTCGACCGAAGCGCGGATTGCCGCCGTGGCGCGTCAGGCCAGCGGTTATCTCTATTACGTCTCGCTCAAGGGCGTGACGGGGGCGGCGAGCCTGGATCTGGAAAGCGTGGCCGCGAAGATTCCTGAAATCAAGGCCGTCGCGCCCCTGCCGGTCGGGGTGGGCTTCGGTATTCGCGACGCCGCGACGGCGCGCGCCATCGCGAGCGTGGCCGACGCCGTAGTCATCGGCAGCGCCATCGTTCAGCGCCTGGAAAACACGCCGCGTGATCTGGAAGGCCATAACGCGGTAAAATCGCTCGCTGAATTCATCGGCGGTATTCGCCAGGCGCTCGACGAGGGCGCCAAATCGGCGTAGATTTGCGGCGTTTGTTCGCGGGGTCGATTCGTCGAACCGCCCGGTGAAACGCTGAATTGACACGGCCGTGTTGCACGGTCGCCAGAAACGCCCGCCCCGCCTGGTGCGGGCGTTTGCCAAGGAGAAACTATGAGCTGGCTCGATAAGCTGCTGCCCCCGAAGATCAAGCAAACCGATCCGACGCAGCGCAACAAGAGCATCCCGGAAGGGCTGTGGATCAAGTGCCCGTCGTGTGAGGCGGTGCTGTATCGCAACGACGTGGAAGCGAATCTGCACGTTTGCCCGAAGTGCGATCACCACATGCGTATCGGTGCCCGTGCACGTCTCGACGCGCTGCTCGATCCGGAAGGCCGTTACGAACTGGGACAGGAGATCGTGCCGGTCGACGCGCTGAAGTTCAAGGACAGCCGTAAGTACCCGGACCGCATCAAGGAAGCGATGGACGACACCGGCGAGACCGACGCAATGGTGGTCATGGGCGGCGCGATCCATACGCTGCCGGTTGTGGTCGCCTGCTTCGAGTTCGCCTTCATGGGCGGCTCGATGGGGTCGGTGGTTGGCGAGCGCTTCGTGCGTGGCGCGCAGAACGCGCTGGAGCAGGGGGTGCCGTTCGTCTGCGTGACCGCTTCGGGCGGTGCGCGCATGCAGGAAAGCCTGCTCTCGCTCATGCAGATGGCCAAGACCACGGCCATGCTCACCAAGCTGGCCAATGCCAAGCTGCCGTTCATTTCCGTGCTGACCGATCCGACGATGGGCGGTGTGTCGGCCAGCTTCGCCTTCCTCGGCGATGTGGTGATCGCCGAACCCAAGGCGCTGATCGGCTTTGCCGGCCCGCGTGTGATCGAGCAGACCGTGCGTGAAAAACTGCCGGAAGGCTTCCAGCGTTCGGAGTTTCTGCTGCAGAAGGGCGCGATCGACATGATCGTCGACCGTCGCAAGATGCGTGAAGAGATTGCTCGCCTGATCGCCCTGATGCAATGCCAGCCGGCGGACGCCGTCGCCTGAGCACGGAAAATTCACGGGCGCGATGGCGTCGCGCGCACTGCCGCGGTGCCCCAAAGGGCGGTGCAACGGCGTAGAATGTCGCAACGCCACGCCGTGCCGCTCATGCGGCGCTTGAACGCATCACTCAGCAGGATAGAAAGCGCGGACGTTACGTGACGTCCGCGTTTTTGTTTTTCTGCCCGACCATCCATGCCGACCTACTCCACTCTCGACGCCTGGCTCGCCCATCTGGAAACCGCTCACCCTGTGGGCATCGATATGGGTCTCACGCGCATTGGTCGCGTGAAAGAGGCGCTCGGGCTGCAATTCCCGTGCCCCGTCTTCACGGTGGGCGGGACCAACGGCAAGGGATCGACCTGCGCGATCATCGAAGCCATTCTGCTCTCGGCGGGTTATCGCGTGGGCTGTCACACGTCGCCGCATCTGATCTCGTTCAACGAGCGCGCGCGCCTGAATGGCGAGAACGTCGACGACACCACGCTGCTGAAGCATTTCGAGGCGGTCGAGGCCGCACGCACGAGCTTCGATACGCCTGTCTCGCTGACGTATTTCGAGTTCACGACGCTGGCGATCATGCACTTGTTCGCCACCGCCGGGCTCGATGCCGTGATTCTGGAAGTCGGCCTGGGCGGGCGTCTCGATGCGGTGAACATCATCGACCCCGACTGCGCCGTCGTCACCAGCATCGACATCGATCACGCCCAGTACCTGGGCGACACGCGCGAGGCGATTGCCATCGAGAAGGCGGGCATCTTCCGCGCGGGAAAGCCGGCGATCTGTGGCGATCCCATGCCCCCGGCCTCGCTGCTGGCCGAGGCGGAGCGCATCGGCGCGGATCTGTGGCTGTTCGGGCGCGACTTCAACTATCAGGGCGACAAGCAGCAGTGGAGCTATGGCGGACGCCAGATGCGCCGTCCGTCGCTCGCCTATCCGGCCTTGCGGGGCGCGAACCAGTTGCTCAACGCGTCGGCGGCGCTGGCCGCGCTCGAATCGATGCGCGACACGCTGCCGGTGTCGGCGCAGGACATTCGGCTGGGGCTCTCGTCGGTCGAGTTGCCGGGGCGGTTCCAGGTGCTGCCGGGGCGTCCGGCCGTGGTGCTCGATGTGGCGCACAACCCGCACGCCGCTGCCGCGCTTGGCCACAATCTCGACGGCATGGGCTACTTTCCGTACACATACGCCGTGTTCGGGGCGATGGCCGACAAGGATATCGAGGGGGTGCTTCGGCATCTCGTCGACAAAGTGGATCACTGGCGTCTGTGCGCGCTGCCGACCGAACGTGCCGCGAGTCCACAGAAGCTGGAAGCGAGTCTGCGGGCGGTGGGGTTCGTGCCGGATGCCGATCATTCGGTCGAGACCTTCGAATCTCCCGAGAAAGCCTATGCCGCCGCGCTCGAGCAGTGCGGGGAGAATGATAGAATTGTGGTTTTTGGATCGTTCTTTACGGTAGCCGGTGTCATGTCGCACCGCAAATTACAGCGCCATTAAGGCATGGCGGGGCGTTAGCCGTGACATTTGCTTACGAGAAATGTCATGCGCGGTACGCCCCCGATGCGCGATCATCATCCGTCCAACGACGCGAGTTACGACCAGAGCCAAGGGCCTATGGGATTGTTTTCCTTCCGCAAGAAAGTCGCCGAAGCCGTTCCCCCCAAGCGCGGTAGCGGCCGAACCGGCGCCCGTGCGGCGGGAGGGGGCGAATACAGCGAGCACGAGCAACTCGACCCGCTGCTGCCCGAGAAGCAACGCGCGCGCCGCCGTCTGGTGGGGGCATTGGCGCTGGTGCTCGCCGCCGTCATCATCCTGCCGATGGTGCTGGCCCCTGAGCCGAAACCGTCGGCTGACGACATCGCGATTCAGATCCCCGAAAAGGACACCAGCTCGCCGCCCGTGCGCGTGAAGCCGAAGGCTGCCACGCCGCCGACCGATGCGTCGCTCGACAAGGGCGAAGTCGCGCTCGACAGCAATGCACTGGCCGGAGCGAATGCCGCCAAGCCGGCGGTCTCGACGCCCGCCCCGGCACCGACGGCCGTGCCGCCGGCCGCCGCGATGGCCCCCGCGCCGAGCACGGTGCCGGAACCGGCGGTGGCGCAAGCGAAGCCGGAGATCAAACCCGACGTCAAGAAACCCGAGCCGCACGCGGAGGTGAAGCCGGCCGCGAAGCCGGAGTCGCACGACACGGCCAAGGCGCAAGCCAAGGCGCAGCCGAACAACAACGTCGCCGATCCAATTGCACAGTTTGCCCAGAACAACACGACGGCCAAACCCGCCAAATCGGCGGATGGCCACGACAGTGCGCAGAAGCCGGCGGCATCGAGCGGCAAGTACCAGGTGCGCATTGGCGCATTTTCGACGCAGGACCGGGCGCAGGCCTGGCTCGTCAAGCTCAAGCTCGTGAATGTGCCGAGCTACATGGTGAAAAGCAAGGTGGGGGGGCGTGAGCTTTACCTGCTGCGCGCGGGACCGTTCGCCGATCGCGCGAGTGCGGAAGCAGCGGGCAAGAAGATTCGCGACGCCGGACTGACGGCGCAGGTCGCCGAGGCAGGCTGAGTTGAGCGATCCGGTGCATGGCGGTCTGCTGACCGTGGTGGATTACGCGGCCATCGCAATTCTGCTCGGCTCGATGCTGCTGGGCATGTTGCGCGGTCTGGTGCGCGAGTTGTTCAATCTGGTGGGCTGGGTCGTGGCGTTCTTCGTGGCCCGCGCCTTCGGCCCGGCGCTTGCGCATTGGTTGCCTGCCGATCTGCCCGGCGGCGAGATGACGCAAGGCGCCCTCGGCTTCCTGCTGGTGCTGGTCGCGGTGGTGTTCGGCGCCGGTATCGTCAGCGCGCTCGTGGGGCGCATGACCGATCTGATCGGGTTGCGTCCGGCCGATCGCGGACTGGGCATGGTATTCGGCATCGTGCGCGGCATGTTGCTCTTGATGTTGTTGATGGTCGCCGCCAAGTTAACGTCATTGCCGCAACAACCGGTGTGGCAGCAGTCGCTGGTGCGTCCGTGGGTCGAGGCGGGATTGTCGCGGCTCATGCCGTACCTGCCCGAGCCGGTGCAGCACTATCTGCACAATCCCGAAGCGGCGGTGCCGAGTGTCAATCCGCTGGGAACACCGATTCCCTTGCCGCAGTTGACGCCATATCGTGGCGCGCCGGACGCGGGTGGGCGTGGTTCGCCGGGCCCTTCGACCGGTGAGCGTACCGACGGGACTTCCGGGATATCGGGGACGTCAGGCGCAATGGGCGGTGGCGCCCTTCGCGGCGGTAGCAGCGGTAGCAGCGGTAGCCTCGGCACGGGACTGACGGGCGATGGCCTGAGCGGCCAAGGCGCGCTCGGTCAGTCGCAGGGGTGGGGCATGCGTAGCGGCGGGGCAGCAGGTGCAGGAGCGGCGGGCGGATCGGCCACGCCGTCGACCGGCCTGCACAAGGTTTCCGAATGACGGATAATACGGTCCGTTAGTTGCAGATTTCGATGTTTTTTGAAGGATTCATGCCATGTGTGGCATCGTCGGTGTAGTTTCCAAATCCCCGGTCAACCAGTTCATCTACGATAGTCTGCTGCTGCTGCAGCACCGCGGCCAGGATGCCGCCGGTATCGCGACGACGGATGGCCAGTCCTTCTACATGCACAAGGGCAACGGCATGGTGCGCGACGTGTTCCGCACGCGCAACATGCGCGACTTGCCGGGCAACGTCGGTATCGGCCAGGTGCGCTACCCGACCGCCGGCTCGTCGAGCGCCGCACAAGCCCAGCCGTTCTACGTGAATGCGCCCTACGGCATCGTGCTCGCCCACAACGGCAACCTGACGAACTGGGAACAGCTCAAGGACGAGATGTTCCGTGTCGACCGCCGTCACATCAACACCACGTCCGATTCCGAAGTGCTGCTCAACGTGCTTGCGCACGAGCTGCAGGAAAGCTCGCGCAGCGGCCTGAGCGTCGAGTCGCTGTTCGAGGCGGTGGGCAAGGTGCACGGCCGTTTGCGCGGCTCGTACGCCATTGTCTCCATCATCTCCGGCTTCGGTCTGCTCGCCTTCCGCGACCCGCACGGCATTCGTCCCCTGTGCATCGGCCGCTTCGATGGCCCGAACGGCACGGAGTGGATGGTGGCGTCGGAGTCGGTGGCGCTCGAGGGCATGGGCTTCGCGTTCGATCGCGACGTCAAGCCGGGCGAGGCGGTCTTCATCAGCAACGACGGTGAGCTGACGTCGCAGTTGTGCGCCGTCGCCGCATCGTTGCATCCGTGCATTTTCGAACTCGTGTATCTGGCGCGTCCGGATTCCGTGCTCGACGGCGTGGCGGTCTACGACGCGCGTCTGCGCATGGGCGACTACCTCGCCGAGAAGATCCGTCGCGAGATCGACTATCAGGACATCGACGTCGTCATGCCGATTCCGGACTCCAGCCGTCCGGCCGCGATGCAGGTCGCCAAGCGACTGGGCCTGAATTATCGCGAAGGCTTCTTCAAGAACCGCTACGTCGGCCGTACCTTCATCATGCCCGGCCAGGCGATGCGCAAGAAGTCGGTGCGCCAGAAGCTCAACGCCATGCGCGTCGAGTTCAAGGACAAGAACGTGCTGATCGTCGACGACTCGATCGTGCGCGGCACGACCAGTCAGGAAATCGTGCAGATGGCACGTGACGCCGGTGCGCGCAAGGTGATCTTCGCGTCGGCCGCGCCGCCCGTGAAGTTCCCGAACGTGTACGGCATCGACATGCCCACGCGTAGCGAGCTGGTGGCGCATGACCGCAGCGACCAGGAAGTGGCGCGCATCATCGGCGCCGACGCACTGATCTATCAGGACGTCGAAGACATGAAGGCCGCCGTGCGTGACATCAACCCGGCGCTCGCCGATTTCGATGCTTCATGCTTCGACGGCAAGTACATCACGGGCGACGTCACGCCGGAGTATCTGACCCGTCTGGAGCAGCAGCGCAAGGCGCCGAAGGCCCCGGTGGTGGAGTCCGGTGAAGGCGACGACAACGAGCCGCGCGGATCGCAGCTCGGCCTCTGAGCCGACCTTGGCGCAGCGGGCGGCGGGGATTTTCCCTCCCCGTCGGCAACGTGCTACACTCGTTTTCACGTCGATTTGATTTCAGCTTGCGGACGTGGGGGAACTTCCCCGAAACAGCTAAAGCGAGGCCTAGACAGATGGATTTCGAGCCCGTTTTGCTGACCAGCGAAACGGGCTTTTCTTTTTTTGGCCGGCGGGCGGGCCAACCTAATGACGAGACACACGATGGACTCCTTCGACTTCGATACCCTGGCGGTGCGCGCTGGCACGCAGCGCTCCGAATTTGGTGAGCATTCCGAGGCGCTTTACCTGACCTCGAGCTTCGTATTCAAGAGCGCGGCCGAGGCCGCCGAACGCTTTGCGCATTCGGAGGAGGGCTTCACCTACTCGCGCTTTACCAACCCGACCGTGTCGATGTTCCAGGACCGTCTGGCGGCGCTCGAAGGCGGTGAGGCGTGCATGGCGACCGCGTCGGGCATGAGCGCCATTGTCTCGGTCGTAATGTCGGCGCTCTCGGGCGGCGACCACCTCGTCAGCTCGCAGAGCATTTTCGGCTCCACGCTTAACGTCTTCTCCACGATTTTCAATCGCTTCGGTGTCGAGACGACGTTCGTCGACCCGACCGACCTCGACGCCTGGCGCGCCGCGATCCGTCCGAACACGAAGATGTTCTTCCTCGAGACGCCGTCCAACCCGCTCACCGACATCGCCGACATTACCGCCATCGGCCAGATCGCGAAGGAGGCGGGTGCCTTGTTCGTCGTCGACAATTGCTTCTGCACGCCGGCGTTGCAGCGGCCCATCGAGTACGGTGCAGACGTCGTCGTGCACTCCGCGACGAAGTTCCTCGACGGGCAGGGCCGCGTGCTGGGCGGGGCGATTGTCGGCACGAAGGAATTCATCATGGGCAAGGTGTTCACGTACGTGCGCAGCGCCGGTCCGACGCTGTCCGCGTTCAACGCGTGGGTGTTGCTCAAGGGCTTGGAGACGTTGTCGCTGCGTGTCGAGAAGCAATCGGAGAACGCGCTGGCGATCGCGCAGTGGCTGGAGCAGCAGCCGCAGGTCGCCCGCGTGTATTACCCGGGGCTTCCGTCACATCCGCAATACGAACTCGCACAGCGCCAGCAGAAGGCAGGCGGCGCGATCGTCGCGTTCGAACTCAAGGGCACAACCCCGGCCGAACAGCGTGAAAACGCCTGGCGCGTGATCGACAACACGCGCGTGTGCTCGATCACCGGCAACCTTGGCGATACGCGCACGACGATTACGCATCCCGCGAGCACGACGCACGGTCGCATTACGCCGCAAGCGCGCGCTGCGGCGGGCATCACCGAAGGCCTGATCCGTCTGGCGGTCGGTCTGGAGTCGCCTGCCGACATTCGGGCCGATTTGGCTCGCGGTTTCGTGAGCTGAGCGGAGTGGCCGTCATGAATCGATTCTGGAGCGCGGGCGTTGCCGATCTGACGCCCTATGTGCCCGGTGAGCAGCCGCAGATGCAGCGTCTCATCAAGCTCAATACCAATGAGAATCCGTACGGCCCGTCGCCGCGCGTGCTCGCCGCGATTCGCGAGGCGCTCGGCGGCGATGCCGACGCACTCAAGCGGTACCCGGATCCCGACGCCCGTCGCTTCAAGCAGGCCATCGCCACGCGGTTCGCTCTGGAAGTGGCCAATGTGCACGTGGGCAATGGGTCCGACGAAGTGCTGGCGAACGTGTTTCAGGGATTGCTCAAGCACGACAAGCCGATTCTGTTTCCGGACATCACCTACAGTTTCTACCCGGTGTACTGCGGGCTGTACGGCGTGGCGTTCGAGAACGTGCCGCTGACGGACACGTTCGAGATTCGCGTCGACGACTACCTCAGGCCCAACGGCGGCATCATCTTCCCGAATCCGAATGCGCCGACAGGACGCCTGCTGGCGGGGGGCGAGATCGAGCGTTTGCTGGCGGGAAATCCGGATTCGGTGGTCGTCATCGACGAGGCCTACATCGACTTCGGCGGGGAGAGCGCCGCGAAACTGATCGCGAAGTATCCGAACTTGCTCGTGGTTCAGACCCTCTCGAAGTCGCGCTCGCTGGCGGGGCTGCGCCTGGGCTTCGCCATCGGGCATCCGGATCTGATCGAAGCGCTCGAGCGCGTGAAGAACAGCTTCAACTCGTACCCGCTCGACCGTCTTGCGCAGGCGGCCGGGGTGGCCGCCGTCGAGGACGAGGCGTATTTCGACGAAACGCGTCGGGCGGTGATCGCGAGTCGTGAGGCCATGGTGACGCGCTTGTCGGCGCTCGGTTTCGAGGTGCTGCCGTCGACGGCGAACTTCGTGTTCGCGCGTCACCCGTTGCACGACGCGGCCCAACTGGCGTCGGCGCTGCGGGAGCGCTCGATCATCGTGCGCCACTTCAAGCAGGCGCGCGTGGCGCAGTTCCTTCGCATCACGGTCGGCACCGAGGCAGAGTGCGTCGCGTTCACGGACGCATTGAAGGAAATTCTGGCGGGCTGACGTCGCTTGCGACGTCTCGACGTTCCGCAAGACGACGGGCGCGGCGGGATGCCGATCCCCTGAGGGCCGGCAGCGCGGGGACGTGGAACGTTTCCGGCGCTGTCGGCCCTTTTGTTTCATGTGATGAGATGTCTCCGGGGGGCGCCGGGAATCGTACCGGCCTGGCCGCGCCGGCAGGGCAACAGGAATCTGCCGCCTGCGTTATGCTGTTGGACGTGTTGCCAACCGGAGACTTCAGCATGTCGCATAACGTAGAGCTTTTCATTAACGGGCAGTGGAAAGGGGGCGCGGAAGGCCTCACGCTGCCGATCGAAAACCCGGCCACTGGCGAAACCATCGGAACCGTCGCGCGCGCGACCCAGCCGGATCTCGACGCAGCCCTCGCAGCGGCCGAAGCGGGCTTTGCCAAGTGGCGCGAAATCGCACCGTTCGAGCGCGCCAAGCTCATGCGCAAGGCCGCGGGTCTACTGCGCGAGCGCGTCGGCGACATCGCACGTCAGATGACGATGGAGCAGGGCAAGCCGATCGGCGAAGCCAAGGGCGAACTGCTCTCGGCGGCCGACATCATCGAATTCTTCGCGGAAGAGGGCAAGCGCGCCTACGGCCGTCTGGTGCCGGCCCGCGTGCCGAACGTCTACCAGATGGTGATCCCGACGCCGGTCGGTCCGGTGGCGGCATTCACGCCGTGGAACTTCCCGGTCAATCAGGTGGTGCGCAAGGTCTCGGCCGCGCTGGCGGCCGGTTGCTCGGTGATCGTCAAGGCACCGGAAGAAACGCCTGCGTCGCCCGCTGGGCTGATTCGCGCCTTCGCCGACGCCGGACTGCCCGACGGTGTCCTGAACCTGGTGTATGGCGTGCCTGCCGAAATTTCGTCGTATTTGATCCCGCATCCGACGATCCGCAAAGTGTCGTTCACGGGTTCCACGCCGGTGGGGAAGCAACTGGCGGCGATGGCCGGTCTGCACATGAAGCGTGTGACGATGGAACTCGGCGGGCATGCGCCGGTGCTGATTTTCAACGATGCCGATATCGCTGCCGCCGTGCGCAATCTTGCCGCCGGCAAGTTCCGCAACGCCGGTCAGGTGTGTATCGCACCGACGCGTTTCCTCGTGCAGCGCGGCGTGTACGATCAGTTCGTCGACGCCTTCGTGAAGGCCGCCGAAGCGGTGCGCGTGGGCAACGGGCTGGATCCGGAAACGACGATGGGTCCGCTGGTCAATGGCAAGCGTTTCGAGGCGATCAGTGCGATCGTCGACGATGCCGTTGCCCAAGGCGCTCAGCTCAAGACCGGCGGTAAGCGTGCGGCCGAAGGCGGTCACTTCTATGCGCCGACGGTGCTGTGCAACGTTCCGATGAGCGCGAAGATCATGCATGAAGAGCCGTTCGGGCCGGTCGCGATCGTCAATCCGTTCGATACGGAAGAGGAAGCCATTGCCGAGGCGAACCGTCTGCCGTACGGCCTGGCAGCGTATGCGTACACGACGTCGCAAGGTACGGCGCATCGCCTGTCGGCGCGCGTCGAGACCGGTATGCTGACGATCAACCATTCGGGCCTGGCCCTGCCGGAAGTGCCGTTCGGCGGCGTGAAGGACAGCGGCTACGGTTCGGAAGGCGGACCGGAAGCGCTTGAAGCGTACCTGCAGCCGAAGTTTGTGTCGCGGCTGGAGGTCTGACGCGGGACTGGTCCGGGTCATCTGCGAGAAATCAGCAGATAACCGTCGGGTCGCAAGCCGATGCGAGCTATCGCATCGGCTTTTTTGTTGCCCCGTCGGCCGATGCCATATCCATCGGTGCTCGATACGGGCGTCCGTTGATGCTGCGCGCTAGCGGGGCAAACGCGTCGCTCAGCACGTCGTGCGACGCGTTGTAGTAAGCCGTGTCGATGTCGAGCAGACCGAGCATGGTGTGTTCGAGCCGGTCGGTTTGATAGGGGCGGGATTCCAGCGTTGCGCGCCGCTTCGCATCGATCCTGTCGCGTGTCCAGACGAGCATCGGGATCTCGTAGCCGGACGCATCGGCGACGGACTGCCCGGTGTGATTGCGCGTGTGGCCAACCTCCTGGGCGTGGTCTGAGCTGAACAGTAGGCTGGCGTCGGACGTCGCCGTGGCCGCCATGGTCTTGCGGATCAGACTGGCGACCACGTAATCGTTGTAGGCGATGGCGTTGTCATACTCATTGCGCAAGCGACGCACCCACAGCGAGCGACCTTGCGTTGCGAGTCGGCTCATGACGGCATCGTCCGTGTTGTCGAAGCGCGCGAAGACCTCCGGGTAACGCATATCGTAGGTCGGGTGCGCGCCGAGCAGATGCACGACGATAAGCTTGCGGGGGGCGTCGCTCGCGAGTGCGGCTTCGACCTCCGGCAGCAGGTTGCCATCGAAATTGTTCTCGCCGCGCCCCAAGCCCTTGTTGATGAAGACCCGCTCGTCGGCACGATTGGCGACGAGTCCCAGCCAGCCGTCGTTGGGCGCCTGATTCGAGATCCAGTAGGTGCGATATCCGGCTTCCTTGGCGAGCATGACGAGGTCGGGCTGACGCGTCCAGGCGTCGGGATCGGCGAGGCTTGCGGGGGTGAGCATCTTGATGAGCGAAGCCATGGTCGCGGGCTCGGACGACACCACGTCACGGAAGACGGTGAGCTCGCGTCGCATTGCGTCTAGCATCGGCGTGGTGTTGCGCGCGTAGCCGTAGAGCGACATGTTGTTGCGGTTCAGGCTCTCGCCGATCACCCACACAACGGTCTTGCGCGCGGGCCCGCGATACTGCACGCGCCAGTCGTTGCGCTGCGCCATGTTGCGGTCGAGTTCGCGTTGAAGCGTATCGGCGTGAGCGAGCTGTCGCTGGTAGTCGAGATAGCGGATCGGCCAGTAGAGCAGCGGGTTTTCCTTGGCCATCGTCGGATTCAGATGCAGCGCGAGAAAGCCGATGAGCAGGCTGGTCACGGCGATTTTGCCGCGACGTCGCATTGGCGGCGGAGCGTTCGCGGCCTCCGCCCGCGACAGGCGGCGCTCGAGCATGACGACCGCCGACATCAGCACGGCGAAGACGCCGCTGGCCTCGGCGAGGTCGCGCCAGTGGTGGTGGAAGAACTCGCTGGCTTCCGACGGGTTCGTGTTGAACACCGCTTGCAAGACCAGCAGATGGTTAGGGCGCAGACCGAAGTAGTCGCGCAGGAAGCCTTTGGTGGCTGCATCGAGAAAGAAGATCGCGATGATGCCGAGCGCTGTTGCGCTCAGCCATGCCGGGCGCGCGCGCAGCATCAGGCACAGGCCCGCGAGCCCGGGCACGGCGGTTGCCATGAGTGCCGCGCTCTTGCCGTACTCGTTGGCGCTGAGCATGCCGAACGCCCAGAACAGGGCGAGTCCGCCTAGTCCGATGAGCAGGCGGTAGAGAAGTGGTGTCAAAGTGCTTGTCTCCCAATGCGTCGCGCACGTCGTTGCGTGCCTGTCGATGGCCGCTTGATCGGCGCCGGGCCAGTGCCGGTTGGCATGCGGCGTGGCGCCTGGCACCGGTCAGCGCCGCAATTCGACCAGAAATTGGGAGATTGGTGTCGTGGATGCGAATATTTTTGGGCGAATTCCATTCGTTATTCGGCGCATTCCGACCAATTTGCCTGCACCCCAGCGATCGACTTAGCCTGAAGGGCCGCGGGCGAGACGCTCGCGCCGCCACGTGGCGGGGGGCTGGCCGTAGTGCTGGCGAAACGCGTGGGACAAGGCGCTTTGGTCGTTGAAGCCGACCTCCAGGGCGATGTCGGCGAGCGTTGCGTCGCCGGTGCTCAGCAATGCGGCCGCACGCGCAAGCCGCAGGCGCATCAGATGCTGGTGAGGGGTCTCGCCGGTGAGCGCGACAAAGGCATCGTGAAAATGGCGCACGCTCATGCCGGCTTCCCGCGCCAGCGTTCCCGTATTCGGTGGCGTTGCCAGCGCGTTGCGCAGTCGCGCGTCGATGCGCGCCAGGTCCAGCCGAACGGAGCGCTGTGCGGGGCGAGACGACGCCAGCCGCGCCGTGAGGGCGCCCAGCCAAGCGCGCACGACAGGGTCGTCCGCGCTCAGGGGACGCTCGCCGTCCATGCGCGCGCTCACGCGCCGGGCCAGTGCCAGCAGGTTCGCGTCGAGCGTAAAAAAAGCCTCGTGCGCAAACGCGCGCTGCGCGCCCGTCGCCGCTGCCAGGCGCGACGGGACATCCAGCACGACTTGTCGGTTGGGGCCGTCGCCCCGATACTCATGCCGCACGCCGGCCGGAATCACCACGCCGTTGCGCGCGCCCACACGCCCGTATTGCGTTGCGTCGCCTTCCAGCGACATCGACATGCGCCCGGACAGTCCGATCACGACCTGATGAAAGTCGTGGGTGTCGGTGCGATCGGTCGGGCAGTATTCGCGGAGCGCGAGGATCGGGATGGACATGGCAGGATGAGAAGACTACGACCGTGAGCGAACGGCGACGTATCCGACGTTATCACCGATCGACGAAGTAATGCGCACAAGGGGGGGATGACCTCACGTTCTCGGTGAGTGCGCGCACGTGGCTGATATAATGCCAGCTTCCGAATGTTGGCGACCCGCCTGCGCGAGACCCTCCGCCGCGGGCGTTTTTGTTTGTCGCCGACGCGATGCACCCACGCCAAATCATGACCACTGTCCGCACCCGCTTTGCGCCTAGCCCGACCGGTTTCATCCATCTGGGCAACATCCGTTCCGCTCTCTATCCGTGGGCCTTCGCGCGTCACAATCACGGCGCGTTCGTGTTGCGCATCGAAGACACCGATCTCGAGCGTTCGACCCCGGAGGCCGTGCAGGTCATTCTCGAAGGCATGGAATGGCTCGGCCTCGATTACGACGAAGGTCCGTTCTACCAGATGCAGCGCATGGACCGCTACCGCGAAGTGCTCGAGCAACTGAAAGCCGCGGGTCACGTCTATCCGTGCTACATGAGCATGGAAGCCCTCGACGAGCTGCGCGAGCAGCAGCGCGAGCGTGGTGAGAAGCCGCGTTACGACGGTCGTTGGCGTCCAGAGCCGGGCAAGGTGCTGCCTGAGCCGCCGGCCGACGTGCAGCCGGTGCTGCGCTTCAAGAACCCGCTCGCCGGCAGCGTGGTGTGGGAAGACGCCGTCAAGGGCCGCATCGAAATCTCGAACGAAGAACTCGACGACCTGGTGATCGCGCGTCCGGACGGCACGCCGACGTACAACTTCTGCGTCGTCGTCGATGACATCGACATGGACATCACGCACGTGATTCGTGGCGACGACCACGTGAACAACACGCCGCGTCAGATCAACATTTTTGAAGCGCTCGGCAAGCAGCCGCCGATCTACGCCCACCTGCCCACGGTGCTTAACGACCAGGGCGAAAAGATGTCCAAGCGCAACGGCGCCATGAGCGTGGTCCAGTATCGCGAGGAAGGGTTCCTGCCCGAGGCGGTGGTGAACTATCTGGCCCGTTTGGGCTGGGCGCATGGCGATGCCGAAGTGTTCTCGCGTGAGCAGTTCGTGACGTGGTTCGATCTCGATCACCTGGGCAAGTCGCCCGCGCAGCACAATCCCGAAAAGCTGCTGTGGATGAACAACCAGTACCTGAAGCAGGCGGATAACGAGCGCCTGGCCGGTCTGACCGAGCCGTTCCTGCAGAAGGCGGGCGTGTCGATCGAAGGCGGTCCGTCGCTCGCAGGGGTGGTCGGGCTGTTCAAGGACCGGGCGAACACGATCAAGGACATCGCGGCGAGCGCCGAAATGTTCTATCGCAAGCCGGCACCGTCAAACGACGATCTGGCCCAGCACATGACGGATACCGCACGCGCGGCCGTGAAGGATCTTGGCGTGGCGCTGGCGGCGTTGCCCGAGTGGACGAAGGCGGCCATCTCGCCGGCATTCAAGGCCACGCTCGCCCAGCATGGCATGAAGATGCCGCAGCTCGCGATGCCGGTGCGTCTGCTCGTGGTCGGCACGACGCACACGCCGGCCATCGACGCCGTGCTCGAACTGCTTGGCCGCGATGCGGTGCTGGCGCGTCTGGGCGTCTGAGGCACCGCGCGCGAGCGCTTTCCGGGCCGCCAGCGGCGGCGCCGGAAACACAAAACCCCGGGATGCGCGAGCATCGCCGGGGTTTCTTGCGAGGGAGGCGCCATCACATCCAGCGCCCCTGCGCAGGCCTTACGACGGCAGGTTGCCTTCCGAGGCAACCGCGCTGGCGGCGCTGGCCCTGGCCGGCGACACTGGACGCTTGGCGCGCGAATAGCCTTCGAGCAGCTTGACCATCTGCGCGTAGATCTTCGGGTTGCCCGCGAGGACTTCGCCTTGGAACAGGAAGTCCGATTCGCCGGTGTAGTTGCCGACCAGACCGCCGGCTTCGGTAATCAGCAGGCTGCCGGCCGCCATGTCCCACGCGTTCAGGCCCTGCTCGAAGAAGCCGTCCATGCGGCCGGCCGCGACGTTGGCCAGATCGAGTGCCGCCGCACCCGGACGGCGGATGCCCGCGCAATGCTCGGTCATCGTGCCGAACATCTTCAGATAGTTCTCAACGCCTTGCAGGTCACGGAACGGGAAGCCGGTGCCGATCAGGCCATCGGCCAGACGATCGCGGCGCGACACGCGAATGCGCTTGCCGTCGAGAAAGGCGCCACGGCCACGCGATGCGGTAAACAGTTCGTTGCGGGTCGGATCGTAGATCACGGCTTGCGAAACGATACCCTTGTGGGCGAGTGCGACCGACGTGCAATAGTATTGCAGGCCGTGAATGAAGTTGGTGGTGCCGTCGAGCGGATCGATGATCCACTGGTATTCCGAACCCGACTTGCCATGTTCCTCACCCGATTCTTCGGCGAGGATGGCGTGGTCCGGATAGGCTTGCAGAAGGGTTTCGATGATCGCTTGCTCAGCCGCTTTGTCTACTTCCGTCACGAAGTCGTTGTGCTGCTTTTTGGTGACCTTGACAGTGTCGATGTCGAGAGAGGCGCGGCTGATGATGTTGCCGGCGCGGCGCGCGGCCTTCACCGCGATATTGAGCATGGGATGCTGCATGACAGATTCCTGTTAAGGCCATTGCCGACGGTACGCGCGACCCCCTCTGGGCCGGCCGTCAGGCATGGCAGACAAAGCGAACAAATTGAGCAAGAGCGATGTCCTGCAAGCGCCGCGCACCGGGTGGCGGCTCGTTTGCAAGGACGAAAACGCGTATTTTAGCAAAAACGCGGCGCCTGCGCTGTGGCGTCTTCGGGGTTGGGGCCTGCTTCTGACCCTTTTTCAAGATTTTGCGGTTTCATGGCGGTACCGGCGAGGTCCGGCGATCGGGGCCGTCATGACCGCCCGCAGCGTTCGCGATTCAGGGCAAAATAGCGACGTTTGCCGTTGAACGGCCGTCCGATCTGAATAACAAGCGGAAACCGATCTCGGTCCCGGTCATAGTCCCGATGACGGCGCGTCGTGTTTCCGCACGTCTCTGTTTCCACTCCTCATCACTGCCTCATGTCACAGTCTGCTGTTGCCCATCCCGCGTCGTCGTTGTTCGATCAAGTGCGTTTCGTGCTCAACGAGACGAGCCATCCCGGCAACGTCGGGTCGGCCGCTCGTGCGATCAAGACGATGGGGTTTGGCCGCTTGGTCCTGGCCGCACCGCGCGCGGGGGCAGACGTGCTGCGCGATCCGGAAGCCGTGGCGCTCGCGAGCGGCGCCGACGACGTGCTGGCGAATGCGTGGGTCGTGCCCGATCTCGATTCGGCCTTGCAGGGCGTGAGCTGGGCCGTCGCCTTGTCGGCGCGTTCGCGTGAATACGGGCCGCCCAATGCCGAGCCGCGCGAGAGCGCCGCAATCGCAGTGCAGCACGCGGGGCAGGGCGATGCGGTGGCGTTCGTGTTCGGTAGCGAGCGCACGGGTTTGTCCAATGACGATGTCGAGCGCTGCAATGCGCTTGTCCATATCCCGGCCAACCCGGTGTACAGCTCGCTCAATCTCTCGCAGGCGGTGCAACTCATCGCTTACGAAGTGCGCATGGGCTGTCTGGCGCGCGAGCGCGGCGAAGGGCCGCATGCCGCGACGCTGGCCGTGTCGCCGTCGGAACTGGATGCCACCGCGCATGCGTCGCTGGCGACACGCG
This sequence comes from Pandoraea soli, assembly GCF_902459595.1. Classification (NCBI taxonomy): domain Bacteria; kingdom Pseudomonadati; phylum Pseudomonadota; class Betaproteobacteria; order Burkholderiales; family Burkholderiaceae; genus Pandoraea; species Pandoraea soli. The sequence goes on from NZ_CABPSG010000004.1 coordinate 350,301, forward strand.
ATGACGTCGAAGGCATGCTCGTGCATCTGGAGCGCGCGCTCGTCGATCTCGATTTTCTCGACCCCGAGAATCCGAAGAAGCTCATGACGCGCCTGCGCAGACTCTTCGCGAAAAGTCATCTGGAGCGTGAGGAGGTCAATATCCTGCGCGGCATCGCGAAGCAGATTCTTGAGCGCAAGCGCCGGCAGTGACCCGCCACCGCTCGCCCCGCTTTTTGCACCCACAGTCCCCAGTGTGCCCGCCGTGCTCGACCTTCACGAAGGGCGCGGGACCCGGGTAACGCCGCGACGATCCGCGCCAGAGTGGCCGGACGCACACCACAGGATCGAATTCAGACTCATGTTCACCCGCCTTCGCGAAGATATTGCCGCCATTCGACAGAAAGACCCGGCCGCCCGCAGCAACTGGGAAGTCTTCACGTGCTACCCGGGCCTGCATGCTGTGATGCTGCATCGCGTTGCCCACGGATGCTGGACATCCGGCTTCAAATGGCTAGGCCGCTACGTGTCGCAATATGCGCGCTTTCTCACCGGCATTGAAATCCACCCGGGGGCGACGCTTGGCCGCCGCGTCTTCATCGATCACGGCATGGGCGTGGTGATCGGCGAGACGGCCGTCATTGGCGACGACTGCACGATTTACCAGGGCGTCACCCTCGGCGGCACGTCGCTTGCGCGCGGCGCGAAGCGCCACCCGACGCTGGCGCCCGGCGTGATCGTGGGTGCGGGCGCCAAGGTGCTCGGCGGCTTCACGGTGGGTGAGGGCGCGAAGATCGGCTCGAACGCGGTGGTGGTGAAGGCGGTGCCCGCCGGCGGCACGGCGGTGGGCAATCCCGCGCGCATCATTCGTCCCGACGCACCTCGCGAGGACGCGCAAGCCAAGCCGAACGACAACGGGCGCAAGCCGGAATTCTCCGCTTATGGCATTACGCCAAACGCCGACGATCCCGTCTCGCTTGCCATTCACGGACTGATCGAGAACGCGACCGATCAGGCGCACAAGATCGATGTGATGGTGGCTGCGCTCAACCAGCTTGGCGCGCATCTCGAAGCGCTTGGCGCGAGCAAGATCGATACCGCAGAGCTGCGCAAGCTGGGCAAGGAAATCCAGGACATGTAACGCGCCATGGCGCGAGGTCGTGCGGGTGCTTGCGAAAACGGCCCGTCATCCACACGGGCCGCTTTGCTTTGAAGGGGGGGGCAACGCCTTAGCTGTTGCCGGGGGCGGAGCCCGCAAGATCGATGGCGCGCATGCCGTGGCTGTCCCATTGCAGATAGCCGCCGCGCGGTGTTGCCACATCGAACTCCCAGTCGGGCAGCACCCAGCGCACGCGGCGGCCGTCGGCATGGCGTGCCGGACGATGCGTATGCCCATGGACGAGCGTGCGCTCACCGGCGGCGTCGAGCAGGGCGGCGATGGCCTGCGCGTTGGCATCGGCGTAGGCCATGCGACGCGCACCCTTGGCGGCACTGCGCCGCCGGATGCGATTCGCGATGGCCATGCGCAAGCGCAGCGGCAGCGTCAGGAAGAACGCCTTGCCGAGCGGCGAATGGGCGACGCGTCGAAAGCGCTGATAGCCCACGTCGTCGGTGCACAACTGATCGCCGTGACTGAGCACCAGCGCCTGCCCGAGAAACGAGAAGACGCACGGATCGTCGAGCAGGATCGCACCGGCCGCGCGTGCGAAGCGCTCGCCGAGGAGGAAGTCCCGATTGCCGCGCATCACGGCAATCGGCACGCCGCTCGCGGACAGTTCCGCCATGGCGGCCGTCATGCGACGTGCGAAGGCGCCGAGGGGTTCGGGGTGGGGCGTGGAGGCTTCGGTGCGGGTGTCGGTCGGCGTGTCGACGTCGAGCATGTCGTCGCCGATCCAGTATTCGAACAGGTCGCCGAGGATGAACAGGACGGACGCTTCACGCGCGGGGCCGCGCAGGAAGTCCTCGAAGACTTGCACCGTGCGCGGCAACGCCGGCGCGAGGTGAAGATCGGAAATGAAAAGCGCGGGCCCGTCGCCCCGTGGTGTCACAGGGCATGGCGAGCACCGCGCCATCGATGCTGACATCGAGGGTCTGCGTTGGCGGTGGGCGCGCTTACGCGACGATCACGGCCTTCTCGATGACGACGTCGTCCACCGGCACGTCCTGGTGGAAGCCCTTCGAACCCGTCTTCACGCCCTTGATCTGGTCGACGATGTCCTGGCCTTCAACGACCTTGCCGAACACGGCGTAGCCCCAGCCTTGCGGCGTCGGTGCGCTGTGGTTCAGGAAGTCGTTGTCGCCGACGTTGATGAAGAACTGCGCCGTGGCCGAATGCGGATCGTTCGTGCGGGCCATGGCCAGCGTGTACTTGACGTTCTTCAGGCCGTTGTTGGCTTCGTTCTCGATCGGCGCCTCGGTGGGCTTTTGCTTCATGCCCGGCTCGAAGCCGCCGCCCTGGATCATGAACCCGTTGATCACGCGGTGGAACACCGTGTTGTCGTAGAAGCCGTTCTTGACGTAGTTCAGGAAGTTCTCGACCGACTTCGGCGCCTTGTCGGCGTCAAGTTCGATGCGAATGACGCCGTGATTCGTATGCAGTTCAACCATGATGCTTTCCTTCAGATGAAATGGTCCCGTTGGGCCGGAGAATGTCAGCGCTTGACGACGCTGGCCGATTCGATCACGACGGGCGTGGCCGGCACATCTTGGTACATGCCCTTGCGGGTCGTGGCAACGCCCTTGATTTTCTCGACGGTATCCATGCCGGATACCACCTTGCCGAATACCGCGTAGCCGTAGCCGTCCGGGTTGGGGTAGTCCAGTGACGCATTATCCTTCACATTGATGAAGAATTGCGCGGTCGCGGAGTTCGGATTCGACGTCCGGGCCATTGCGATGGCGCCGGTCACGTTCTTCAGGCCGTTCTGCGATTCGATGGGGATCGGCGCGCGCGTGGGCTTTTCATTCATCTCCGGCGTGAAACCGCCGCCCTGAATCATGAAGTTGCCAATCACGCGATGGAAGATCGTGCCGTTATAGAAACCGCTGTTGACGTACTGAAGGAAGTTCTCGACCGTTTTCGGCGCGGCCTTCGGGTTGAGTTCGACGACGAAGTTGCCGGCCGACGTTTTGAACTGCACTTGCGGGCGGGCGTCTTGCGCGAATGCGCTCAGGCTCGTTCCCGACAGGGTGGCTGCGGCGAGTACGCCGCCGAGCAGCGCGCGACGCAGGCGATTCGGAAAGGTCATGCATGTCTCCGTAGGCAAAGAGGGTTCGATTCGTGGGAAGACGGGGGCGGGTTCAGTTGCCCGACTTGCCGACGTTCTTGAGTGCGCCGTTGTCGCCTGGCTTGGGGGCCGACGGCGTCTGGCTCACGGGCGCTGCGCGCTGCGGGGCGAGCATGTTGGACAAGATTTTTTCGCGGTTCGACACGCGCGCGGTCGGTGCGAGCTTGAGCGATTTCTGATACGCCTGCTGCGCGAGCTTGGCGTAGATGTCGCCGAGATTCGCGTAGGCCACGGCGAAACTCGGGTTGTTGCGAATCGCGCTCTCAAGGGCAGCGCGTGCCTTGTCGTACTCACCGACCTGCGCGTAGAGTGCCGCGAGGTTGTTGAACGGCTCGGGCAGCTCCGGGAAGTCTTGCGTGAGCGCGGTGAAGGCGTCGATGGCTTCGGCGTTGCGGCCCATTTCCATGAGCACGCGCCCGCGTGTGAAGCGCACTTGCGCGTCGCGAGGATATTGCTTGAGGTGTTCGTCGGCCTTCGCGAGCGCGTCGTTGAACTTGCCGGCGACGACCAGTTTGTCGATGGCCGACTCGCTGGCCTGCTGCGGTGTTTGCAGCGGTGCGGGCGGCGGCGGATCGGTGATGGCCTGTGCCCCGGCGGGGAGCGAGAACAACGTGCCCGCGAGGCCGAGGGTAACGCCGGCAAGCGCCAGCGCGCGGGCGCTGCGAGCGGCAGCGGCGACCGGGCGGTGTGCGCGGAGCAGGCGCGTTGCGGGAGACAAAAGAGACCGGCTTCGTTGCGTCATAGTGGGTGCTTGGGATACCTGAGAGGTGCGCAAGAGATGCTATACTCGGCCGCATTCTAACAAAACACCTGCGCCCGGCCCGCGCCATTTATTGTGATGGCGGTGGATACGGTTCGCAGGTTCGTTTTTTCTACCGCACGGCGCGCAGCCCGCCTCGCGATGTCGCCCCCGTCACGTCATGTGTGATGGCGCTGGAGACATCGTCGCAGCGCCCGGCGCTGGTGCCGCCCGGTCAAGCGCTTATCTATGGATTCACTGCGTGTCTACAACTCGCTCGCGCGAGACAAACAGCCGTTCGTATCGCTCGTTCCCGGCGAAGTCCGCATGTATGTCTGCGGGATGACGGTGTACGACTACTGTCACATCGGCCATGCGCGCGTCATGGTGGTGTTCGATATGGTGCAACGTTGGCTGCGAACGCTCGGGTACCGCGTGACCTACGTGCGCAACATTACCGATATCGACGACAAGATCATCAAGCGTGCCGTCGAGAACGGTGAAACGATGCGCGAATTGACGACGCGCTTCATTGCCGCCATGCACGAAGATGCCGACGCGCTTGGCGTGCAGCGCCCCGATCACGAGCCGCGTGCCACCGACTTCATTCCACAGATGGTCGACATGATCGGCACGCTGCAACGCAACGGTTACGCCTATCAGGCCGACGACGGCGACGTGAATTATGCCGTGCGCAAGTTCGCCAGCTACGGACAACTCTCGGGCAAGTCCATCGAGGATCTGCGCGCTGGCGAGCGGGTTGCCGCCAATGCCGCGAAGCAGGATCCGCTCGACTTCGTGCTGTGGAAGCGCGCCAAGGAGACCGAGCCCGACGAGTCGAAGTGGGCCTCGCCGTGGGGCGCGGGCCGTCCGGGCTGGCACATCGAGTGCTCGGCGATGAGCTGCCAGTTGCTCGGCAATCACTTCGATCTTCACGGCGGCGGGGCGGATCTGCAGTTCCCGCATCATGAGAACGAAATCGCCCAGAGCGAAGGCGCGACGGGCGAGACGTTCGTGAACTACTGGATGCACAACGGTTTCGTGCGCGTGGACAACGAGAAGATGTCCAAGTCGCTTGGCAACTTCTTCACGATTCGCGAAGTGCTCGCGAAGTTCGACGCGGAAGTCATTCGCTTTTTCATTCTGCGCGCGCAATACCGCAGCCCGCTCAATTACAGCGATGCGCATCTCGACGACGCGCGCGGTGGCCTGACGCGCCTGTACACGGCGCTCAAGGACGCGGCGGGCGATGGTGCGCCGCTCGACTGGAACGAGCCGTTCGCGCAGCGTTTCGCCGCGGCGATGAACGACGACTTCAATACGGCCGTGGCCATCGCCGTACTGTTCGATCTCGCTGGCGAGATCAACAAACAGCGCGATCCGGTGCTCGTGCGTCAGTTGCAGGGACTCGCCGCTACGCTTGGCCTGCTTGGCCGCGATCCGCAATCGTTCCTGCAAGGGGCGGCGGGGAGCGACTCGGCGGGCGACGACGACGGCTTGCGGGCGTCGGTCGAGGCGCGCATTGAAGCCCGTGCGCAAGCCAAGCGCGAACGCAATTTCGCCGAGGCCGATCGTATTCGCGCCGAACTGCTGGCCGAAGGCATCGTGCTGGAAGACCGTCCCGGAGGCGCCACCGAATGGCGCCGTGCCTGAGCGCGACGCATCGAGGCAAATTTCATGGTGACTCGTAACTCCGTGGCCGCTAAGGTGGCGACCAAGACTGCCGCAACGAAGGGCGCGAAGGGGGCCGGGAAGGCCGCCAAATCGGTCTCGCCGACCGAGGACGGTGAACGTCGTGCGCCGGCCAAGGCGGCCGGCAAGCGCGCGACGACGACCGTCAAGTCGGGGCGCAAGACCTCGGCGGACAACACGGCGGCGAAGACAACGCAAGCCGGTGCCGCACGCAAGGCCGCGCCGCCACCGGCGCAAGAAGCCGTAAAGCAGGTCGCGCAAAAAGTCGCCAGAAAAGTCGCAGGGAAGGGCGTGGAAAAGGGCGTACAAAAGGGCGTGCAAAAGGGCGCCGACAAGGTCGCAAAAAAAGCCGCACCGAAGACCGCACCGAAGGCGGGAACGAAGGGTGCGCGCAAGGCGCCGGTGAAGTCCGCGCCGTCGACGCCCGACGACTCGCGCCGGGTCATCGCCAAGCGCGATGGCGAGACGCGTATCGTGACGCCCGAGATCGAGCGTATCGATCACGACATTGTCGAACAGGCCGTGACAGGCGTGGTGCCGCTGCCGGTGGCGGCCGGGGCGACGCGTCCGCTCTACTGGGATCAGGCCTGCGCCGATCTCATGAAGCGCGACCGCATTCTCAAGAAGTTGATTCCTCAGTTTGGGCCGGCTCACCTGACCGGGCGCGGCGAGCCGTTCGTCACGCTGGCGCGCTCGATCGTCGGTCAGCAGATCTCGGTGAAGGCTGCGCAGGCCGTGTGGGATCGTGTGCAGGCCACCTGTCCAAAACTCACGCCGGCGCAGTTCGTCAAGGTAGGGCACGATGCGCTCGCCGGTTGCGGGCTGTCGCGCCGCAAGGCCGAGTACATCCTCGACCTGGCAAAGCACTTCAAATCGGGCGCGCTACACGTCGACGCCTGGGCCAGCATGGACGACGAGGCGGTCATTGCAGAATTGACCAGCATTCGCGGCATCGGCCGCTGGACCGCCGAAATGTTCCTGATGTTCAACCTGCTGCGCCCCGACGTCTTGCCGCTCGACGATGTCGGGCTGATCAATGCGATCAGCGTCAATTATTTCAGCGGGGAGCCCGTCACGCGCAGCGAAGCGCGGGAAGTGGCCGCCAATTGGGAGCCGTGGCGCTCCGTCGCCACCTGGTACATGTGGAGAAGCCTCGAACCGGTGCCCGTCGAATACTGAAAGTTCAGTCAAAGACGTATAATCCGCGTCCATCCCATCGTAACCAGTCATTATTGACGTCTATTGTGGATTGAGTGGCAATGAAAGTTGTCTATCTCGACCGGGTAGACGTTGCCGGCGGTACAATACGCTGCCGCATTTCCGGGGGAAGCCTGATGAAGAACACCTTTTTGGATTTTGAACAGCCCATCGCCGAGCTCGAAGCGAAGATTGAAGAGCTGCGCTTCGTGCAAGACGATTCCGCCGTCGACATTTCCGAAGAGATCGAGCGCCTCTCGAAGAAGAGCCAGCAGCTCACCAAGGACATCTATACGAACCTGTCGCCGTGGCAGGTTTCGCAAATTTCGCGTCATCCGCAGCGCCCCTACACGCTCGACTACGTTCGCGACATCTTTACCGATTTCCACGAGTTGCATGGCGATCGCTCGTTCTCGGACGATCTCGCCATCGTGGGGGGCATGGCGCGTTTCAACGGCCAAGCCTGCATGGTGATCGGTCACCAGAAGGGGCGCGACACAAAGGAGCGTGCGCTGCGCAACTTCGGCATGCCGCGTCCCGAGGGCTATCGCAAGGCCATGCGCCTGATGAAGCTCGCCGAGAAGTTCGGTCTGCCGATCTTCACGTTCGTCGACACGCCGGGCGCCTACCCGGGCATCGACGCCGAAGAGCGCGGCCAGTCCGAAGCCATCGGTCACAATCTGTTCGTCATGGCTGAACTCAAGACGCCGATCATCACCACGATCATCGGTGAAGGCGGCTCGGGCGGCGCACTGGCCGTGGCGGTTGCCGACACGGTCATGATGCTGCAGTTCTCGACGTACTCGGTGATTTCGCCCGAAGGTTGCGCGTCGATCCTGTGGAAGAGCGCGGCCAAGGCGCCCGAGGCGGCCGAGGCGCTGGGTCTGACGGCGCACCGCCTGAAGGCGCTGGGCCTGATCGACAAGATCATCAACGAACCGCTGGGCGGCGCGCATCGCGACCCGCTCGGCATGGCCGGCATGCTCAAGCGTGCGTTGGCCGATTCGCTGCGCCAGTTCCAGGGCAACAGCCACAAGGAACTGCTCGAGCGCCGCTTCGAGCGCCTGATGAGCTATGGCAAGTACAAGGAAGCGGTCGCGAAGTAACGCGCCTGCCACGGCGTCGTCGCCCTTGGTGGCGGTGACGTCCAATCCCATGCCTCATCACGATGCTTCCGCTGCCGCGTGCGCTTCTGCCCGAAGCGACGCGGCAGTCGTCCATGTGGACGTCGCGCTGCGCCTTGCCCTGGCGACGCACGTGACGCCGCACCTCGCGTCAGCCCCCGCCGCCCACGGCATCCCGCCTCTGGCCGTCGCGCTGAGCGGCGGACTCGACTCGATGGTGCTGCTCGATGCGCTGGCGCATTGGGTTCAGGCGCGTCGAGACGCGGGCGAGGCGATCGCACCGCCGCTGGCCATCCACGTCCATCACGGGCTGTCTACGCATGCCGACGCATGGCTCGCCGCGTGCGAGCGCGAGGCGCATCTGCGCGGGTTTGCGTTCGAGGCGCAGCGGGTAAGCGTGCGGCGCGACGCCCGGCAGGGCATCGAGGGCGCGGCGCGCGCGGCGCGCTATCAAGCGCTGGCGGCGTCTTGCAACGCGCACGGCGTGGGTTGGCTGCTGAGCGCCCACCACGCGAACGATCAGGCCGAGACCGTGCTGTTGCAGATGCTGCGCGGTGCAGGGCTACCCGGCGTGGCGGCAATGGCCGTGGAAGGTGTCTTGCCGGTTGCGGCAGGCGAGCCGAGTCGCGCGCGACTGCTGCGGCCGTTGCTCGACGTCTCGCGCGAGACGTTGCAGGCGTATGCGAAGGCGCGCTCGCTGTCGTGGGTCGAGGATCCGTCGAACGACGATCGTCACCACCTGCGCAATGCCCTGCGTCACGATGTCATGCCCGCGATCGCGGGCCACGTGCCCGCGTATCGGGAAACGCTGGCGCGGTTTGCGCGTCATGCGGCGCAAGCGCAGTCGCTGCTCGATCAGCTCGCGCAGGCGGATTTCGACATGGCCTGCCTGACCCCGGTATCTGGCGACGAGTGTTTGCAACGTAGCCGATTGCAAGTGCTGGACGTGCCGCGCCTGGCGAACCTTCTGCGGTACTGGGCGGCGCGTCGCGGATTGGCGATGCCGCAGGAGGCGCGGTTGGACGAATGGGTGCGACAGATTCGCGACGCGCACGACGACGCGTCGCTCGAATTGCCGCATGGCGACGCGGTCTTGCGTCTGTATCGCGATGCCTTGCAGTGGACTGCGGTGTACGACACGGCCCACCAGGACGATGGGGCGGCCGATGTCGTACTGCGATGGTCGGGCGAGCGCGAGTGGCACCTGCCGCAATGGCGGGGAAGCGTGGTGTTCGAGCCAGTGACCGTCGGCGAGACGAGCGAGGCGTTCATCGACGAGTGCGTGTTGCGCGCGCGGCCGCTCGTGGCGAGGGCGCGCGCGGGTGGGGAGCGATGGCGCGAACACGCCCAGGGCCATTCGCGTTCGCTGAAGCACTGGTACCAAAGTCGCGGCGTCGCGGCGTGGTTGCGCCATGTGCCGATCGTCTGGCAGGGAAGCGACATCGTGTTCGTGCCGCGCCTGGGGATCGACGGGGCGGCACAAACCGGTGAGAACAGCGGCGCGCGCTGGCGGATGATGTGGCGCGACGAAGCGTAAGCGACTGAAAACAGCACAATCTGCTGTCGAATGCGGCGCGCTGCGTCCTCGGCAGTGCAATCTGCGCCAGACTGGCTCAGGCGCGATACATTCGTGCGATAATCAAAAGTTCCGCGAATCGAAACGCTACCGATCCCCTTCGGCGGGTCTCCGTGCGTGATTCATAAACGGTTTCAAATCAATGTGTTAGCAATGTTATGGCTCTGATCGTACACAAATACGGCGGCACGTCGATGGGCTCGGTGGAGCGCATCAAGAATGTCGCCAAGCGCGTGGCCAAGTGGCACAAGGCCGGTTACAAGATGGTGGTGGTGCCGTCGGCCATGTCTGGCGAGACCAATCGTCTGCTGGGGTTGGCCAAGGAGATTTCGGCCCATCCCGATCCGCGCGAACTCGACGCCATTGCCGCCACGGGCGAGCAAGTGAGCGTTGCCCTGCTGGCGATGGCGCTCAAGGAAGCGGGTGTCGATGCCGTGAGCTATGCCGGATGGCAAGTACCGATCAAGACCGACAGCGCTTTCACCAAAGCCCGTATTTCGGAGATCGACGACACACGCGTGATGGCCGATCTCAATGCCGGCCGCGTGGTCGTCATCACGGGTTTCCAGGGGATCGATCCGAACGGCAACGTGACCACGCTGGGTCGCGGTGGCTCGGACACGTCGGCGGTGGCGGTGGCCGCTGCGCTCAAGGCCGATGAGTGCCTGATCTACACCGACGTCGATGGCGTGTACACGACCGACCCGCGCGTGGTCGACGACGCGCGTCGCCTCGACAAGGTCACCTTCGAAGAGATGCTGGAAATGGCCAGTCTCGGCTCGAAGGTGCTGCAGATCCGCTCGGTGGAATTTGCCGGCAAGTATCAGGTCAAGACGCGCGTGCTCTCGAGCTTGACCGACCCGATGATCGCGCTCGACGAAGAAGCGCGCTCGGGCACGCTGATTACTTTTGAGGAAGACGAACAAATGGAAAAGGCCATCATCTCGGGTATCGCATTCCAGCGCGACGAGGCCAAGATCACTGTGCGCGGCGTGCCGGATCGTCCGGGCATCGCCTACCAGATCCTCGGTCCGATCGCCGACGCGAACATCGATGTCGACATGATCATCCAGAACCTGAGCATCGAGGGGAAGACCGACTTCACGTTCACGGTGCCGCGTGGCGATTATCAGCGTGCCATGTCGTTGCTGCAAAAAGAGGTGCAGGGCCACATCGGTGCCGCCGAAGTCGTGGGCGACCCGAAGGTCTCGAAGGTGTCGATCGTGGGCGTGGGCATGCGCTCGCACGTCGGTATCGCCAGCAAGGCGTTCCGCACGCTGTCGGAAGAGGGCATCAACATTCAGCTGATCTCGACGTCCGAAATCAAGATCTCCGTGCTGATCGACGAGAAGTACATGGAACTGGCCGTGCGCGCGCTGCACAAGGCGTTCGAACTCGACCAGGCCTGAGCGTCGTTGACTTGACGGCACCGGGCGTGCCGCATGCGCGCAAGCGGCATGCGGCGCGACGCGACGCGACGCGCGATTTTCGCGCGGCAGTTCGGGGAATGTTCCCCAAGCGTGTCGAAGGCATGACACCTGCGCAAATAGTGTTGGATTTCGATGCGCATAATGTTTGACGACATCGCGAACAGTAGGTAATATCACGCCTTCGTTACATCACCTCCCTGATGTGACGACAAGTTTGGGAGACGTGGCCGAGAGGTCGAAGGCACTCCCCTGCTAAGGGAGCATCTGGGCCAAAACCTGGATCGAGGGTTCGAATCCCTCCGTCTCCGCCAAGTCGCCTTGGCGGAACACCCCCGGCTCTTCGCGGAGAGCCGGGGGTTTTTTCTTTCCCGAGTTCGCGCGTTGGCGATACCTCGCGCGTCGATACTCTTTCTGTTTCGAGCGAGGACAACCATGTCGATCATCACTACCGATTCCGGCCTGCAATACGACGATCTGCAAGTGGGCGATGGCGCCGAAGCCACGTCGGGCAAGACCGTCACCGTTCACTACACGGGCTGGCTGACCGACGGCAAGAAATTCGATTCCAGCAAGGACCGCAACGACCCGTTCGCCTTTGTGCTCGGCGGTGGCATGGTCATTCGCGGCTGGGATGAAGGCGTTGCCGGCATGAAGGTCGGCGGCAAGCGCAAGCTGGTCATTCCGCCCGAACTGGGCTATGGCGCACGCGGCGCCGGTGGTGTGATTCCGCCCAACGCCACACTGGTCTTCGAGGTCGAACTTCTGGACGTCTGAGCGATCGAAAGCCGTCACCAAGCGGCATCATCGATGCAATCGACACCCCCGGTGCCTCGCAGGTACCGGGGGTGTTGTCTTTTTACGTGGGCCTTCGCCATGCGCGATGGCTGCACAAAGGAGCCATTTTTAGGTGTCTCACCCCACCATGTCTGTGTCCCGATTCTGGTTTCCGTTCTCGCTCGTGCTCTTCGAGTTTGCCGTCTACATCTCGAACGACATGATCATGCCCGGCATGCCGATGGTCACGCGCGAATTCGGGGCGTCGGCGGACATGACCACGCTGGCGCTCACCGCGGCCATGCTCGGCAACGCCAGCCTGCAATGGCTGCTCGGACCGCTCGCCGATCGCTTCGGACGCCGTCGCGTGCTGCTCGGCGGTCTCGTGATGTTCATCGTCGCCTGTCTGGCCACGCACTACGTACAGACGATGCCGCAGTTCATTGCGCTGCGCTTCCTCCAGGGCATGGGCTGCTGCTTCGTGCTGACGGTGGGCTATCCGACCGTGCACGAAGCGTTCGACGAGAAGACGGCGGTACGCGTGATGGCGCTCATGGCGAATGTCTCGCTGCTCTCGCCGCTGTTCGGTCCGCTCGCGGGTGCGGCCGTGGTGTCGTACTGGCCATGGCGCAGCATCTTCTGGCTCATCGCCATCGTGGCCGTGTTTTCGTTCGTGGGGCTGTATCGCACCATGCCGGAACTGTCGCGCCATGACCGCACGGCGCTGAACGCGAAGCAGCTCTGGATGGGCTACAAGCTGCCGCTCTCGAGCGCGCGGTTTTGGCGCGGTGCCGTGCTCACGGGCCTTGCCATCACGCCGCTGCTGACATGGATCGCCCTCGGCCCGGTGTTCCTGATCGAGCGCGCCGGCTTGTCGCAGATGCACTACGCGTTGCTGCAAGTGCCGGTCTTCGCGGCGCTGATCTTCGGCAATGTGTTGCTCGCGCGTCAGGTCGGGCGCTGGTCGAATGGCCGATTGCTGGCGATGGGCGTGGCGGCGATGCTGATGGGTGCGGCGGTGTCGCTCATCGGTACGGCGATTCTCGCGCCGGGCTATCCGGCCCTGCTCGTTGGCACGTCTTTGCATGCGTTCGGCATGGGCATGTGTTACGGGGTCGTGTATCGCCAGTCGTTGTTCGCTGTCGAGAGTCCCAATCGCGCGACGGTGGCCGGCATGCTCAGCATGATCACCATCGTTGTGGCAGTGGCTGTGATCGAGACGATGAAGGTGGCGTACCTCCACTTCGGCGATGCCGCGCTCGGCATCGGCGCGATGATGGCGGCGGCGCTGGTCGCGGTGCTTGCGGCGAACTTCGTCCCACCGCCCGCGCAGGACGCGCTCGCGCAGCCCGGCCGGCCTTCGTAAGTCCGACCCCCCCACTGAAACGCCAGCGAAAACGTCGCTGGCGTTTTTTTATGCGTCGCGTCAGCCGTGTGCGCGGTCGTCGGCCACGGTCTCCGTGCTCGGCGAGTCTGCTTTCTCAGAGGGCGTCGCCGGGTTGGCGGCCGAAGCGTTGGGCGCCGGCTTGCCCGTGGCATTGTCCGCGGCCGCCGTGGGCACCGCGTAATAATCGCGCTCCCACTGCTCGTGATTGGCCTTGGCCTGCTGCAACTCCGGCGTGAGCGGCGCGAAGGCCAGCAGCAACTTGTTGAGCCACGATACGGGGACTTTGCATGGGCGCTCGAAATCGACGAACAGCACCACGCGTGTCTCGTCCGTGTCGTTGTGCACCTGATGTGGATAGGCGTCGTCGAAGACCACGGCGCGGTTCGCTTGCCAGACATAACGCTGACCGTCGACTTCGATCCAGCAGTGCTCCCGCTCACGCGGCACCTTCAGTGCAAGATGCAGGCGCAGCACGCCGTTGTACGGTCCGCGATGCAGTGGGATCTGCTTGCCCGGCGCGAGGATCGAGAAGAACGCGGTGCGCAACCCGGGAATGCCGTCAAGGGCGGCCGCGGTGGCCGGGCAGCGCGCGAGATTGCGCTCGGCGCGCATGCCGTAGCCGAGAAACACGAAGGTCTGCCACTGATGATCCTGCGTGATGGTGGCGACGTCGGGCGAGATTTCGTGAAACGCCGGCAAACGCCCGGGCGTGGCGAGGACGGCGTCGAGTTCCGCGGCGATGGCCGGCGCCTGCGCTTCGAGCGCATCGACCCACGGGAACTGCGCGTTGTCGAAAATGGGTCGGTCGCCGACCAATGACCCACGCGCAATACGACGTTGCGCCGCTTCCACGCAATGAAAGAAAAATCGGGCGAGCCAGCGAGGCAGGGTACGGTTGGGGTTCTGCGCGGGCGATCGTGTAGCACGCAACGTCGGCCTCCAGGGCGGGAACAGGGGAACCGGGCCGGCGAGATTGTGTCTTTCAGTGCGGTAACCGCCGGGCTTTTGGGTACAATTGTCGCGCGCTCCGGCCATGTCGCCAAGCCTCGTGCGGGAATTGTGCGTGACGGCACAGGGGTGTGCCATTACGAGATGTTACGCGCCGTTTTGCCACGTCGCCAAACACGGTGGCGGGGCGAAGGGGAGGGGGCTGGATGCGTCCGGGCCCCGGCAGGCTGGCGCTGGCCGACCAACACAGGAGACGCATGAAAGCGCCCACTTCACGGCACCCATACACGACACGCGGCTCGCTCATCCGCGTCGTGTCTTCTCTGGTCCGCGTGCTGAGCGTCGTTCCTGCCCTCGTTCCGGCGCTCGCCGTCGCCCTGTTGCTGGCGCCGTCGGCGCAGGCGAAGTACGCCATTGCCCAATACGGCGAACCGAAGTATCCGCAAGGGTTCACACACTTCGACTACGTCAATCCCGATGCGCCTCGTGGCGGCACGCTGACGCTGGCGAATCCCGACCGCCGCACCAGCTTCGACAAGTTCAATCCATTCACGCTGCGCGGCACGTCGGCCCCGGGGGTGCTCGGCCTCATGTTCGAGACGCTCGGCATTGGCAGCGCCGACGAACCCGCCACCGTCTACGGCCTGCTCGCCGACGACATCGCGGTGGCGCCCGATGGCGCGTCGGTCACGTTCCACCTCAACCCGGCCGCACGCTTCAACAACGGCGACGCGGTGACGGCGCAAGACGTCAAATATTCGTTCGATACGCTGATGAGCCCGCAGGCATCGCCGGGCTTCAAGGTCATGTTCGCAGACGTGAAAAGTGTGAGCGTGCTCGACGAGCGTCGTGTGCGCTTCGACTTCCGTCGCGTGAGTCCAGACCTGCCGCTGCTCGTGGCCACGGTGCCGGTGTTTTCGCCCAAGTGGGTGGCCGGCGCGAACGGCAAGCGCAAGGCCTTCGACGCGCTGACGTTCGAGACGCCCATCGCCAGCGGCCCGTATCTGATTGAGTCGTATGACGGCGGACGGCGCATCACCTTCCGGCGCAACCCAAAATACTGGGGCAACGCGTTGCCCGTGCGACGCGGCACCTATAACTTCGAGCGCGTCGTCTACAAGCTGTACTCCGACGACATCGTGCGGCTCGAAGGCTTCAAGGCGGGCGAGTTCGATGCCATCACCGAATACCGCGCCCGCAGCTGGGTGCGCAGCTACGTGGGCAAGCGCTTTCGCGATGGCGAACTGATCAAGCGCGAGTTCGCGCATCACAATACGGCGGGCATGCAAGGCTTCATCCTGAACGTGCGACGCGACCGATTCCGCGATGTGCGCGTGCGCCGGGCGCTGGATCTTGCGCTCGATTATCAGTGGCTTAACCGTCAACTGTTCTACAACCAGTACCAGCGCATCGACAGCTATTTCACCAACAGCGATCTCGCCGCGCGCGGCCTGCCGAGCGAGGCGGAGCGCAAGTTGCTCGAACCGCTGCGCAAATCGCTCGATCCGGCCGTGTTCGGGCCGATGGTCGTGCAGCCGACGACGACCCCGCCGGCCAGTCTGCGTGAGAACCTGCGCCAGGCGCGCGAGCTGCTGGCACAGGCCGGCTGGACCTATCGCGACGGTGCGCTACGTAACGCGAAAGGCGAGCCGTTCGTCTTCGAGTTTCTCGATGATGGCGGCGCAATGGGACCAGTCGCCTCGGCTTACGCACGCAACCTCGCAAAGCTGGGCATTACGCTGAACTTTCGCACGAGCGACTTCGCGTTGTATCAGAAGCGTCTGGAGGCGTTCGACTTCGACATGATCTCGCTGCGCTATCCCGATTCGCAGATTCCAGGCACTGAATTGCTCGACCGCTTCGGCAGCCAGTCGGCCGACGTGGAGGGCTCGGATAACGCCATTGGCCTGAAGGATCCGGCGGTCGATGCGCTCGTGGCCGATCTCGTGCGTGCGCATACCTACGACGACCTCGTGGCTGCGGCACGCGCGCTCGATCGCGTGCTGATGCACGGCTACTACATCGTGCCGCACTGGTTCTCGTCGACGCACCGCATGGCCTACAAGCAGTATCTGCACTTCCCGGACAAGTTGCCGAAGTACTACACCGCCGAAGGCTGGCTCGTGTCGACGTGGTGGGATTCGCGTGTGGGGCAGACGCAGGCGGCGACGCCAGGGGCGTCGATACCCGCCGCGCCGTCTCCGGCGTCTGCCGCGTCCCGATAGATCTTCACCGAGTCAGGAACCGACAGGAGCTGCCCCCCAACCATGTGGTCCTACATTCTCAAACGCCTGCTGATCATGATCCCGACGCTGCTCGGTGTGATCACGCTGACCTTCGTGGTCATCCAATTTGTGCCCGGCGGTCCGGTCGAGCAGGTCATGCTCGAACTCAAGGGGCGCGGCGGTGGCGGGGAGGCGAGCGGCGGCGGCGCCGCGAGCGACTATCGCGGACGGCGCGGCATCGACCCGCAACAACTGGCCCAGATCAAGGCGCTGTATGGCTTCGACAAGACGCCGGCGGAGCGCTACTGGCTCATGCTCAAGCGCTTCGCGAAATTCGATCTCGGCCAGAGTTACTTCCATCACCAGAGCGTGTGGTCACTGATCGTCTCGAAGTTGCCCGTGTCGATCTCCCTGGGCCTGTGGACGTTTTTCCTCACGTACCTGATATCGGTGCCGTTGGGTATCGCCAAGGCGGTGCGCAACGGTTCCCGATTCGACACGCTCACGAGTCTGGTGGTGCTCGTCGGCTACGCGATCCCGGGCTTCGTGCTCGGGGTGTTGCTGCTGGTGCTGTTCGGCGGCGGTACGTTCTGGCAGTTGTTCCCGTTGCGCGAACTCGTCTCCGATAACTGGAGCGATTTGTCGTGGCCGGCGAAGATCACCGACTACCTGTGGCACATCACGCTGCCAGTGACGGCGTCGGTCGTGGGAAGCTTCGCGGTCATCACGATGCTCACGAAGAACGCGTTTCTCGACGAAATACGCCGCCAGTACGTGCTCACCGCGCGCGCCAAAGGGCTCTCCGAGCGCAAGGTGCTGTTCAAGCACATCTTTCGCAACGCGTTGATTCCGCTGATCACCGGTTTCCCGTCGGCCTTCATTGGCGCGTTCTTCGCGGGCAGCCTGCTGATCGAGACGTTGTTCTCGCTCGATGGGCTGGGGCGTCTCTCGTACGAATCGGTGCAGCGGCGCGACTATCCTGTCGTGCTCGGCTCGTTGTATCTGTTCACGCTCATCGGCCTGGTGACCAAGCTCGTCTCCGACCTGTGCTATGTCCTGGTCGACCCGCGTATTCAATTCGATCGACTGGAGCACTGACGTGACCCGATCCGCCACGCCGTCGCCACGCCCGTCGTCGTTCGCCCCATCGCGTTCGCCGCGTTGGCGTGTCTGGCGGCGCTTTCGCAATCAGCGACTGGGGTATTGGAGTCTCGTCGCGTTCGTCGTGCTGTTCGGCATCAGCCTCTTTGCCGAGGTGATCGCCAACGACAAGCCGTGGGTCGTTCGCTACGAAGGGCACTGGTATTTCCCGCTCGTGAAGACCTATCCCGAGTTGACCTTCGGCGGCGATTTTCCGACGCCGACCGATTACCTCGACCCGTTCATCGAGAAACGCATCCGCGCGGGTGATAACTTCGCGATCTATCCGCCGGTACGCTACCACTACGACACCATCAACTATTTCTCGACTACGCCCAATCCCGCGCCGCCGTCGTCGGAGAACTGGCTGGGCACGGACGATCGCGGCAGAGACGTCTTCTCACGGTTGCTCTACGGGTTCCGGTTGTCGGTAATCTTCGCGTTGGCGCTGACGGTCTCCGGCACGCTGCTCGGGGTGCTGGCCGGCGCCGTGCAGGGTTTCTATGGCGGGCGCATCGACCTGACATTGCAGCGCCTGATCGAAATCTGGGGCTCGTTGCCGGAGCTGTACCTGCTCATCATTTTTGCGTCGATCTTCGAGCCTCATCTGTGGCTGCTTTTCGTGCTGCTCTCGCTGTTCGGCTGGATCGGCTTGTCCGACTACGTGCGCGCCGAGTTCCTGCGCAATCGTCAGCTCGATTACGTTCGCGCTGCGCGGGCGATGGGACTCTCGAACTGGCAGATCATCCGACGTCACGTACTGCCCAACAGCATGACGCCGGTCATCACGTTCCTGCCGTTCCGCATGAGCGGCGCGATTCTTGCGCTCACGAGCCTCGACTTCCTCGGCCTCGGCGTGCCGCCGCCGACGCCCAGCCTGGGCGAGCTGCTCAATCAGGGCAAGGCGAATCTCGATGCGTGGTGGATTTCGCTGGCGACCTTCGTGGTGCTTGTGCTCACGCTGTTGTTGCTCACGTTCATGGGAGACGCCTTGCGCAATGCGCTCGACACGCGTGTCGCGGACAAGCAGGCGGCCGCCGGGGGGGCAATGTGAGCGCGCCCCTACTCAGTATCGAAAATCTGTCGGTGCACTTCGGCGACACCGAGGCGGTGAAGGACGTGAGCCTTGCCATCGGGCGGGGCGAGCGGGTCGCGCTGGTCGGCGAGTCGGGCTCGGGCAAGAGCGTGACGGCGTTGGCCATCCTGCGCCTTTTGCAGGACGCGCAGGTACAGGGGCGGATCATGCTCGACGGCGTCGACCTGGCCGGCATGAGCGAGCGCGAAATGCGAGGCGTCCGCGGCAACGACGTCGCCATGATCTTTCAGGAGCCGATGACCGCGCTCAATCCGCTTTATTCGATCGGCGACCAGATTGCCGAGGCGCTTGAGCTGCACGAAGGGCTTTTTGCCAAGGAGGCGAAGGCGCGCGCGGTGGAGCTGCTGCGTCGCACGGGCATTCCCGAGCCGGAGCGCCGTGTGGCGCACTTCCCGCACGAGCTGTCAGGCGGACAACGCCAGCGGGCCATGATCGCGATGGCGCTCGCGTGCCGGCCCAAGTTGCTGCTGGCCGACGAGCCGACCACGGCGCTCGACGTCACCATTCGTGCCCAGATCGTTGAACTGTTGCTGGCGTTGCAACGAGAAGCCGCCGAGACGCGTGGCATGGCGGTGCTGCTCATCACGCACGATCTGAATCTGGTGCGGCGTTTCGCGCAACGCGTCGCGGTGATGGAGAAGGGCGTTCTCGTCGAATGTGCGGACACCGAGACGCTTTTCACCGATCCGCAACATCCTTACACGCGCAAGCTGCTCGATAGTCGTCCGCAGCGGGAGATTCATCCGGTGTTGCCCATTGCGCCGGTGTTGCTCGAGGCGCGCGGGGTCGCGGTCGACTACCCGACCTCGCAGCCCGGCATGCGCGGCTGGTTTCAACGCGGACGGTTCCGCGCGGTGCATCCGGTCGATCTGGCATTGCGCCAGGGCGAGACGCTGGGCGTGGTGGGCGAGTCGGGCTCCGGCAAATCGACGCTCGCGATGGCGTTGCTGGGACTTCAGCGCACGAGTGCCGGGCAGGTCGAATTCCAGGGCGAGCCGCTCGCCGCCTATCGTGGCAAGGCGCAGCGCACGCTGCGCTCTCGCATGCAGATCGTGTTCCAGGACCCGTTCGGCTCGCTGTCGCCGCGCATGACGATCGATGAGATCGTGGGCGAGGGGCTCGCGCTGCATCGGCCGCAACAGACGGAAGACGAGCGGCGAGCCCGTGTCGCGGAGGTATTACGCGAGGTGGGGATCGATGCGCGTGCCATGTCGCGCTATCCGCACGAGTTCTCGGGCGGTCAACGTCAGCGCATTGCGATTGCGCGCGCGCTCGTGGTCGATCCGCAGGTGATCGTGCTCGACGAACCGACCAGCGCGCTCGACGTGTCCATTCAACAGCAAGTGCTCCATTTGCTCGCGCAGTTGCAGATCAAGTACAACCTGAGCTACCTCTTCATCAGTCACGATCTGGCCGTCATGCGTGCGATGGCACATCGTGTTCTGGTCTTCAAGGACGGGCGACTGGTCGAGCAGGGGGACACGGAGTCGGTATTTTTCGATCCACAAAACGATTACACGAGGACGCTGATCGCGGCGGCCATGGGGTAGGGCCCCATGACGTCCAGGTGAAATATCACGCAACGTCGCGGAACATCGGCTAAATCGCAATGGCTTGATTGCTAATGAAAATTTTCTGATTGTGCTGATTGTTTTTTTCTATTACCTTTTGACATCATGTGACGTTCACATTACTATCGCGTACCAATTAAGTTGAATATTCAACGAGTTAACAGTCAGTCAAGACGACAAGTTCGGCGGTGGGTCTGCCGGGCGTGACTCGAAGGCGTTCGACACGGCAGCATCCTGTTGCACCTGACGAGCTACTCATCGGCCATCCGACACACTCAACCCGGCGACTAATGCAGACGATCCCTCCGCGCATCCGCAAGACACTCCTTCTCGCGTTCACTGCCGCTGGCCTCGTTACCGCCTCGTTGTCGGCGCAGGCTGACGACTACAACAACGGCCCGACCGCCGCCGCCCGAGCGGCTGCTGCCACTCTCCAGGCCGGCGGTAGTTTCAGCGCTGCCCAGAGCGCGGCGACCACCGTCGCGGCATCCGATGTGCCGCAAGCGCCTGTCGAAGAATCGCGTGTGCAACGGGCGCAGAAGCTGCTCTCGAACGTGACGGACAAGGCCTCGGACGTGGTGCTGGGCGCATTGAACTACATCGGCGTGCGCTACAAGTACGGTGGCAATACGCCGGACAGCGGTCTGGATTGCAGCGGCTTCGTGCGTTACGTGTTCCAGGACACGCTTAACTTCATGCTGCCGCGCCGCGCGGAAGAAATGAGCCAGGTGGGCGAGCGTATCGCCAAGACCGATCTGAAGCCGGGCGATCTGGTGTTCTTCAATACGATGCGTAGAAGCTTCTCGCACGTCGGCATCTATATTGGCGGCGACAAGTTCGTGCATGCTCCCGCCACCGGCGGCAAGATTCGTGTGGAAGATCTGCGTGAGTCTTACTGGTCGGCCCGCTACAACGGTGCCCGTCGCGTCGAAACGCTCAAGGCCAGCGCCGAACTGACGCGCGTCGAGCAGCTCTTCAAGAACGATCATCCGATGTAAGCCTTCGATGTCCGCTGTGTCGGCGGATATCGAGATGGCCATGAAAATGCCGCCCGGTGGGCGGCATTTTGTTTTTCAGGGCGCGGATGATTGCTGCACCGGGGGCTTGGCCTCTCAGGCGCCACGCTATAGGCCCCAGGCCGTTTGGTGGGTCCGGGCGGGGCTTCGCTCAGCGGGAGGCTTGAGGCATGCCGCGCGTGGCTTCCGTCTGCGCTTCGGCCAGCTTGCGCTGGATCTGCGGCCACATCGCCGCGACCGCTTCCTCGCCGGCCAGAATGGCCCGATTACGGCCCTGGAAGTCCGAGGCGCCCATCTTCGCCAGCGACGGACGAATCACCACGTCCGCATTCTTCTCCAGCTCGTACTGCTTGATCGACTGACCCATGATCGTGAACGTCTGCATGAGGATGTCGAACTGACCTTGTGTCGCCTGTGCGGTCGGGTTGGCTGAAATGTCGACGGCAATCACGAAGTCGGCGCCCATCTGGCGGGCATATTCGGCCGGCACCGGCGCGACCAGGCCGCCGTCGACATAATCGCGCGTGCCGATGTGCACGGGCTCGAACACGCCCGGCACGCTGCTCGACGCCCGCACGGCCTGTCCGGTATTGCCGCGGCGGAACAGGATCGGCGCGCCGCTCTGCAAATCGGTGGCCACGATGCCCAACTGGCGCGGCATCTGCTCGATCGGGCGATCCTTGAGGATCTTGTTGACGTAGGACTGCAGGGCTTCGCCGCGCAGCATGCCGCGAGAGCGGAATGGCATCGTCCAGTCGCTGATCGATGCTTCATCCATCGTCGACGCCAGGCGGTTGAGCTGGAAGCCGTTCAGACCGGAGGCGTACATTGCGCCGACGACGCTCCCCGCACTGGTGCCGACCACGATGTCCGGGTGAATGCCACGGGCCTCCAGCGCCTTGATGACGCCCACATGCGCGAACCCGCGTGCCGCGCCGCCGCCGAGCGCAAGGCCGATCTTCAGGGGGCGGACGACCTTCGGCGGCGCCGCCGGGGTGGCGGGTACCGTCGGTGTCTGCGCGGTCGACGACGTGCTGTCGGCGGAGGTCACGGGCGCATTGCCCGCCGGCGCGCTCGCGCACCCGGCCAGCACGGCGGCCATGGCGAGTGCGCTCAAGGCCGTGCGAGGCGACGCGGTGCGCCGGACACGCGTGCTGGCGAGGATAGGGGGCAGCGGGCGCAAGACAGCAGGGGCGCCGTTGGCTGTCGGTGTGACAGGGCGGCGCGGAATTCTAATCAACGACAACAAGGGGAGACTCCGACAGGGCAGGACAAACGTGCGTGGCGGCTCGATCTTGAAGATGGCAGGCTACCGACGTGCGTCGACGCGCAATTTTACGGCGATTGGAGCCGCGCGGGCGCGATTCGGTTCATTTTTCGAGGATAGGGTCGAGACGCGCACTGCCATTCAGGAACCTTCGGTCGGAGGTGTCGTCTTATCAGCCGCAACCCGCGTAAGGCACCGTGTTCCGTGCTTTCGGTTCTCAAGCGTGCTGACCATGACTGTTGGCCGACCTCGCTCGCGCGCATCGCCGTTCGTCTATTGCGCTCCCACCCTGTGGCTTCCCAATAATGAAGATCTAATTAAATGCGAATGGGAATCGTTTGTAATATCGGTCATTTTTCATTATCCTGTTCCTCTCTACGAAACCACCACTGCGAGGAATGGCCCATGAAGGCGAAGACGATCGGAAAATTGGCGCGACTAACGCTGCTCGGCACGTTGATGGGCGCGACACTTGGCGCGCAGGCCGACACCGGTGGCGTGCTGAACCTGTATTCGGCGCGTCATTACCGGACCGACGAACAGCTTTTCGGTGCGTTCACTCGACAGACCGGCATCAAGATCAATCGGATCGAAGCTGACGACGCGGCGTTACTGGAGCGTTTGAAGAGCGAGGGCGCGAAGAGTCCGGCCGACGTCATTCTGATGGTCGACGCGGCGCGTCTGGCGAAGGCCGACGAGGCAGGGCTGTTCCAGCCGACCCGGTCGGCAACGCTCGATGCGCGCATTCCAGCGAAGCTACATGCCGCGAGCACGACGGCCGGCACGGACTGGTACGGCTTTTCGACGCGGGCGCGTGTGATCGTCTACAACAAGGACAAGGTCGACCCGAAGACGGTGCAGACCTACACCTCGCTGGCCGATCCGTCGCACAAGGGGCAAGTCTGCACCCGGTCGGGCTCGCATCCGTACATGCTCTCGCTGGTGGGCGCGCTGATCGCGCGCGAAGGCGCGCCGGCGACGCAGAAATGGGCCGAAGGCATGGTGGCGAACTTTGCGCGCGCGCCGCGCGGGGGGGATACCGACCAGATCAAGGCCGTGGCGACAGGGGAGTGCAGCGTGGCGCTTGCGAACTCTTACTATTACGTGCGCATGGCGCGTTCGGAGAAGCCAGAGGACAAGGCGCTGATGGCCAAGGTGGGTTTGATCTGGCCGGATCAGGCGGGCAAGGGCACTCACGTGAATGTGGCGGGGGCGGGCATTGCCAAGCATGCACCGAACCATGCCAATGCCGTGAAGTTCCTGGAATATCTCGCGAGCGACGACGCGCAGCGGTACTTCGCGAACGGCAACAACGAGTGGCCGGCCGTGCCGACCACGCGCGTCGACAACGCGGCACTCGCCGCGCTGGGCCCATTCAAGGCGGAAGACGTGCCTATCGGTACCATCGCAAAAAGCCTGCCGGAAGCGCAGCGTATTCTCGATCGTGCGAGATATAAATAAACCGATGGATGACCGTGGGGGCGCGATGCCCCCGCGAGCATCGGCGTGGATGCTGCAAATCGACAAAGGGCACCGGGTAAATTCCGGTGCCCTTTGTCGCTGACGGTCGTTGATGACGTGAGCGATGCCCGACAATCAGGTCGATTCACTTGTTCGCCCTGCGGGATCCGTGCGCTCAGGCGATGCGCTTGGCAGTGCGCTCAGTCGATATCATCGCCCGGCTGATACATATGGTAGTCGCCGGTGGCATAGACCCCCTTGTAGGGCATAGGCGATTCTTCGTCGCGATCGACCGGATGCGTTTCGGCGATGCGCAGCGATTCGCGCACTTGCGGCGGCTCGCACTCCGCGATGAGACGCAGCGCTTCGGCTTCATCTTCGGCCACCACATCGTAGGTGGTGACGAACTCGGGCGGCGGGCCATCGGGATCTTCGTCCTCCAGCGGCTCATACCACTGCCCTTCCACGATCAGATGCATCACGTGTGCCACATCCGATTGCGCGTCGCGAGCGGCACGCAGGGCCCATAGGGCAGTGTCGCTCCACTTGTAGAGCTGCACGGCCTCCAGCGCCGACGCGAGCGCCTTATCGTTATCGCCCGACTGCTTGTACGCGAGCGATAGCTCCGCGAGTACGTCGGCCATTGCCACGTTGCTGCCTTCGTCGTCACGCTCGTGCCGATGCAGCGATTCGTAGGTTGCAATGGCGGCCTTCGGCTCACCTTGGGCGTTGAACAGGTGCATGCGCAGTGCAATGGCGTTTTCGATGAAGGCGCGTCCGGCCTGCGCGAGGTGCGGGCTCTCAAGCACGCGGTCGAGACGCGTTTGTGCCGACGTGAAATCGCCGTGGCGGGTGAGGGCGTTGGCGTGATTGAAGTCGACGATGACGAGGTCTTCGTCGGGCGCGCAGTTACCCGCAGCCTCGTATGCCTCGATGGCGGCCTGGAAGCGCCCAAGATCGGAGCGGTAGTTGCCGAGCAGTTGCCAGAGCAGCCAGACGCCCGGCGCATGCGCGACACCGGCTTCCAGAAGGGTCACGGCCTGTTCCATGTCGTCCATATCGGCGTAGGCCATTGCCTGCACCTCATAGGCGCCCGAGTACTGCATCGACTCGAGCCGTTTGCCGATCTCCAGCGCCGACTCAGGGTCGCCAGCTTCGAGGTGGGCGAAGGCTTCCGCCATCAAATCGTCTTGCTCGGACATTGCAATCTCTCCTTCGGGAACCGCTTTGGGGAACGCGTGTTGGCGGCCAGTGCGCGGTGCCGTTCCATCATATAACAGTCATCGTGACAGCCCGCGCAGCGGCGGGGCGGCGCAATGAAAAAGCCGCGACACGCGGGTCGCGGCTTTCTCTCGTGACGCGCAGGGGGGGGGGGCGAAATCAGCCGCCGCGGCGCATCAGGTCGAAGAACTCGGCGTTGTTCTTCGTCTGCTTGATCTTGCCAAGCAGGAATTCCATGGCTTCAGCCTCATCCATATCGTAGATGAGCTTGCGCAGCACCCAGATCTTCTGCAGGATTTCCGGCTTGATGAGCAACTCTTCGCGACGCGTGCCCGACTTGTTCAGGTTGATGGCCGGGTAGACGCGCTTTTCCGCGAGACGACGCTCAAGGTGCACTTCCATGTTGCCCGTGCCCTTGAATTCTTCGTAGATCACGTCGTCCATGCGGCTGCCGGTTTCGATCAGCGCGGTGGCGATAATCGTGAGCGAGCCGCCTTCTTCGACGTTACGCGCGGCGCCGAAGAAACGCTTCGGGCGCTGCAGCGCGTTGGCATCCACACCACCGGTGAGCACCTTGCCCGAGGCCGGGATCACGGTGTTGTAAGCGCGGGCCAGACGCGTGATCGAGTCGAGCAGAATGATCACGTCCTGTTTCATTTCGATCAGGCGCTTGGCCTTCTCGATCACCATTTCAGCGACCTGCACGTGACGCGTGGCCGGTTCGTCGAATGTCGAAGCGACCACTTCGCCTTTCACCGAACGCTGCATTTCCGTCACTTCTTCCGGGCGCTCGTCGATGAGCAGCACGAAAAGCTTGGCCTCCGGATGGTTGGTGGCAATCGCGTGAGCGATGTGCTGCAGCATCACGGTCTTGCCCGACTTCGGCGAGGCCACGAGCAGACCGCGCTGGCCCTTGCCGATCGGCGCAATCATGTCGATGATGCGGCCCGTCACGTTCTCTTCACCGCGAATGTCGCGCTCGAGCAGCAGCGGCTTGTTCGGGTGCAGCGGCGTGAGGTTCTCGAACATGATCTTATGTTTCGAGGCCTCGGGCGGGTGGTCGTTGACCTTGTCGACCTTCACCAGCGCGAAGTAGCGTTCGCCGTCCTTCGGCGTACGCACTTCCCCTTCGATCGTGTCACCGGTATGCAGGTTGAAGCGGCGGATCTGCGACGGGCTGATATAGATATCGTCCGTGCTGGCCAGATACGACGTCTCAGGCGAGCGCAGGAAACCGAAGCCATCCGGCAGCACCTCGAGCGTACCGTCGCCGTAGATGGTTTCGCCGGTCTTTGCGCGCTTCTTCAGAATGGCGAACATCAGCTCCTGCTTGCGCAGGCGGTTTGCGTTCTCGATATCGAGACCGTTCGCCATTTCAAGCAGTTCGGAGACGTGCTGGGACTTTAGTTCGGATAAATGCATACGGAGGTGCCGTCCGACGGACGACAAGTGAAGGATCAGGGAAAAGTGAGCGAACGCTCGAAGAACTTTGAGATGCTTGTTGCTGGATTATATAGCAAGCAGCGCCGCGCGCAAGCACTGCACCGCTTGCCCGGCGCCGGGCTGTCGCACTGCGGCGACAAAGGCCCCGGCACCTGCCGTCATTGGCGGTGGATTACAGATGCTGGTCGAGGAAGGCGGTCAGTTGACCCTTCGCGAGTGCGCCGACCTTCTGGCCTGCCACGGCACCGTTCTTGAACAGGATCAGCGTAGGGATGCCGCGGATGCCGAACTTGGCCGGCGTGGCCTGGTTGTCGTCCACGTTCATCTTGGCGATTTGCACCTTGTCGCCGTATTCCTTGGCTACGTCTTCCAGGATCGGGGCGATCATCTTGCACGGACCGCACCATTCCGCCCAGAAGTCGAGAAGCACCGGCTTGTCGGAATTCAAAACGTCCGCGTCGAAGCTGGCGTCGGAAATGTGCTTGATTTGTTCGCTCATGAGTATTGTTGCCTCGTCTGACTATTCGGAAACGTCCGGCGAAAACAGCGCGCTTTCACCGACGCCGGAGATGTCACCCGGCTTTCCCGGGCGTGCATTCTCCATATGGAGGCTGCAATCGCGTGCTTCAATAGCGTTCGCCAATGCAGTTTGTGCTCATCTTAGCGGAAATCGCAAACGCTTGCGCGTCGTGCCTGAGCGCGCCGCGACGTCGCCATTGGGACCGCTCACGCCCCACAATCTCGCGCGTCGGGCTTCTGTTGGCGCGCCGACTCTGGTAGAATCTGTTCCTGACGGGCCTCCTCGCATGGTGGCGCGGCCAATCTGGTCAGGTCGGGAACGAAGCAGCCACAACCGTTTTCTGCCAGTGCCGAGGGTCAGGCTCGTCACCTATCCCCTTGTTTTATCGATGTTCTCCGCGCATTTCGCGCACAATCCGCCTCCGCTTTCGCATCCCGTGTGTCGTTACGATCTGTCGTTTCCATCGTGAATGGGCGTGACGCCGTCGTCGTCGGTCGATGCCCGTTGGCGGTCACCGCCCGCGCCCCGTCGGTGCTATTTCAACGCGTATCGCGTGGGCCCGGGCCGGTTGCTAGAATCGCGAAACATTTTTTTCTATCGCACCGATAGCCTGACGGATTTCCCGGGCTGACTACGCCCGATCGGGCGTTGACATCGGTGCGGACGCTCAACGCCGAACTGTTACAATTTGGCATGACCTATCAAGTACTCGCGCGCAAATGGCGCCCCAAAGGCTTCTCGACCCTGGTGGGCCAGGAGCATGTCGTGCGTGCGTTGACGCACGCGCTCGAGCAACAGCGTCTGCATCACGCCTACTTGTTTACCGGCACGCGTGGCGTCGGCAAGACGACGCTCTCGCGCATTCTGGCCAAGGCGCTCAATTGCGAGACGGGCATCACGGCCGAGCCGTGCGGCGTGTGCAAGGCCTGCCGGGCCATCGACGAAGGGCGCTTCGTCGACTATGTGGAAATGGACGCGGCATCGAATCGCGGCGTCGACGAAATGACGTCGCTGCTCGAAAAGGCGGTCTACGCGCCGGCGGACGCGCGCTTCAAGGTCTACATGATCGACGAAGTGCACATGCTGACGGGGCACGCGTTCAACGCAATGCTCAAGACGTTGGAAGAACCGCCCGCGCACGTCAAATTCATCCTGGCGACGACCGATCCGCAGAAGATTCCGGTCACTGTGCTCTCGCGCTGCCTGCAATTCAATCTCAAGCAGATGCCGGCCGGGCACATTGTGTCGCACCTCACGACCATCCTCGGCGAGGAAGGCATCGAGAACGAGACGCAGGCGTTGCGTCTGCTCGCCAAGGCGGCGGGCGGCAGCATGCGCGACGCCTTGTCGCTCACCGATCAGGCCATCGCCTATGCCGCGGGCCCGCTGACCGAGACGGCCGTACGCGGCATGCTCGGGGCCATCGATCAGAGCGTGCTCGTGCGTCTGCTCGACGCCCTCAACGACGAGTCGCGCACCGACCTGCTGGCCGTTGCCGACGAAATGGCCGAGCGCAGTTTCTCGTTTGCGGCGGGATTGCAGGATCTCGGCAGCTTGCTGCACAAGATTGCTCTGGCGCAATACGCCCCCCAGGCCGTG
Organism: Pandoraea soli; assembly: GCF_902459595.1. Classification (NCBI taxonomy): domain Bacteria; kingdom Pseudomonadati; phylum Pseudomonadota; class Betaproteobacteria; order Burkholderiales; family Burkholderiaceae; genus Pandoraea; species Pandoraea soli. Next base: position 378,992 of record NZ_CABPSG010000004.1, read on the forward strand.
TCGGACGAGTGGCCGGAAGCGGCGGACGTGAGACGTCTGGCGCAGGCGTTGTCGCCTGAAGCCGTCCAACTGTATTACCAGATCGCCACGCGTGCGCGTGGCGATCTGGGACTTGCGCCGGACGAATACACCGGTTTTTCGATGGCGCTGCTGCGAATGGCGGCGTTCACGCCGTTGCTCGCGGGCGGCACGCTGGCGGAACCGCCAACGCCGCAGACGGCGGGTGTCGCGCGGGCTGCGGCCCCAGCGGCCGCGCCGTCGCGGGCGCCGATGGCGGAAACGGGGCGTGCGTCCCCATCGTCTGCAGCATCGGCTTCATCGCCTTCGCCCACGTCAGCCGCTTCCGTTGCATCGTCGGCGGGCTCGCCGCCTGCCGCTCCGGCCGCCCAACCCGAGG